>JBARRO010000151.1:0-30567 GCA_049644265.1 Bacteroidota bacterium | reverse complement strand
AGATTTCTCCGCAACCTATTCCGTTGACTACCATGGCGGGCTCCGATATCCTCATCTCGAGCGGAATTCATCAAAGCCGGACCTGTTGAGCGAGATTATCAAAGCGAAGGTGAAATAAAGGGATGGATTGAGGGGGGAAGAAATATTGAACATCGAACAAGGAATGTTGAATGTAGAGGTGGGTGTCGCTCATGTCCGACGGACGCAGTCCCGCCGTAGAGATGTAAAGACGCCAAAGCCCGGATGACCTCCCGTATCACCCGGGCTTCAATCCTGACAGCTGACCGCTGATAGCTGACAGCTTATTTCATCAGCACCATTTTTTGTAAAAGTTGTTTCCCACCGAACTGAAGCCGGGCAAGGTAGATTCCAGATGTGAGCTGTCGTGCATCGAATGTAGCCTGCACAGCGTAGCCCGCTTTTGCGTCTCCCTGGAAGAGAGTTGTGACTTCTCTCCCGACCATATCGTAGACCTTCAAACTTGCCGCCCCATCTTCCGGGACTGAAAACGTGATGCTGCTTGTCGGATTAAACGGGTTGGGATAATTCTGGTAGAGCCGCAACTCTTTGGGGACCGTTCCAACCTCTACTTCCACGTTTTCTGTATACCGGAAGGATCCATCCTGGTCGATTTGTTTGATCCGATACGCGTAGCGGCCCGGCGAGAGATTGTGATCGTCGAAGGAATATTCCCTCCGGGCGGCACTTGTTCCAGCGCCCGAGACAAAGCCGACTTTCATCCAACCAGAGCCGTTACTGATTACTGACAGCTGATTGCTGATTGCTCTTCGTTCCACCTCAAAGCCGTAGTTTCTTGTCTCTGTCTGTGTTGTCCAACTCAAGCGGACGAGCTGTTGGTCGAGAGATGCTGCCATGAAACCCGAGAATTCAACCGGAAGAGTCGCTTCGGAAGCTTTCCAAACGCCTCCGTAATAGGTCCCGGCAAAAAGATTTGTCCCGCTCAGAGCAATGGCGTAAACCCCGGTGTTTGATAAACCAGCGTTGGCCGCAACCCAATTGGCCCCATTGTCACTCGAGCGCCGGATGCCGCCGGTGTAAGTTCCGGCATAGAGGGTTGTGCCGCTGATTGCCATGGACCAGATTTCCTGCGTCCAGCCTCCGTTGGCGGCTGACCAGGATGTGCCGTTGTTCGTGGAAACGAAGGCTCCCCCGCCGGTGCCCGCATAGAGGTTGGCACCATCCTGGAGAAAACATTCAACATCGGTGGGTGTCAGCCCTGAATTGACCGCATTCCAGTTCGAGCCGTTATCCGTCGAGAGAAATACACCGCCGCCGTTGGTTCCGGCAAAGACATTCGATCCGCTGATAAGGACGGAGTAAACAAACGAATTTGTCAGTCCCGTGTTGACAGCAGTCCAACTTGTTCCGCTGTTGGTAGAGAGAAAGACGCCGCCCCCAAAGGTTGCTGCATAGAGATTTGTGCCGTTCCCGGAAAGCCCCCACACAACGGTACTCGTCAAACTGATACTGACATCACTCCAAGTGGCACCGTCATTGGTGGATCGAAACACACCACCCGCGTTCGTCCCGACAAACAAGTCTGTCCCGCTGACGGCGAGAGATTGTGCACTGGTATTGGTCAAGTCGTTGTTGACCGTTGTCCAGGTTGTGCCGCTGTTTGTGGTGACCGATACCCCCGCGCCGGAAGCCGCCGCAAAGAGGTTCGAACCTTTGACGACGAAATTGGTGATGTAAGGATTTGTGATGCCGGATGAGGTCGATGACCAGCTTGTGCCGCTGTTGGCGGAAAGGAATACGCCGCCTCCTTCGGTTCCCGCAAAAAGATTTGAACCGCTCACAGCAAGGGCGTGAAGATAGCTGTTTGTCAAGCCTGTATTGACAGCAGTCCAGCTCGTTCCGCTGTTCGTGGACAAGAATACACCTCCCCCGAGAGTTCCAACGAACAGATTTGAGCCGTTGACCGCGAGGTCACGGACATAGGTATTTGTCAAGCCGGAATTAACTGCATTCCAGCTTGCGCCGTCGTCCGTGGAGAGATACACTCCCACATCGGTTCCTGCAAACAGATTCGTTCCGCTCACCCGGAGACAATAAACAGGGGAAAATGTCAACCCCGTATTGACAGGGTTCCAGCTCGTGCCGTTGTTGGTAGAGAGAAATACTCCGGCATTGTAAGTCCCCGCAAACAGATTCGTTCCTTTGGCGGCAATTGACCAGACATACAAACTTGTCAAGCCGGTATTGACGGCCGACCAACCAGCACCGTCATTAGTCGATAGGAACACTCCGCCACCACTGGTCGCGGCAAACGTATTCGTGGTGATGAACGCGAATCCCTTGACGTCAGGCTCAGTCAGGCCTGTGTTCACGGCGCTCCAACTCGTACCGTTATTGGTGGAACGGAATGCGCCGTTGAGGAAGATACCGGCAAAAACATTCGAGCCGTTGACGGCGACCGTGTTGACGCTTGTCCCCGTCAATCCGGTATTCACACCCGACCAGCTTGTTCCATTATTGGTGGAGAGAACGACTCCACCCACGGTTGACGCAAAAATGTTGGAGCCACTGATGGCAAGAGCAGTTACAGAACCACCGGTCGGGCCGCCGGTTTTCGACCATTGGGCCGAGGCAGATCCCAGCCCTATCATACATAACTGAAGAACCGCAGCAGACAGTCTGAATAACCTGATCATAAAGCCTCCCCTTGAAAAAGGTGTGATTCATTTTACAGCACTCTGGCTGTTACTGGCGTGTTTGTTCAAATCGACGTTGCCTATTTCATCAAGACCATCTTCTGCAGGAGCTGCTTCCCCCCAAACTGAAGTCGGCCAACATAAACTCCCGATGCGAGCTGTCGTGCATCGAATGTGGCTTGCACAGCGTAGCCCGCTTTTACGTCTCCCTGGAAAAGTGTTGCGACTTCTCTACCGACCATGTCGTAGACCTTAAGACTTGCAGTCCCGTCCTCCGGGACTGAAAACGTGATGCTGCTTGTCGGATTAAACGGGTTGGGATAATTCTGAAACAGCTTCAGCTCTTTGGGGACCGAGCCAACCTCCACTTCAACGCTTTGAGTGTAATGGAGTGATCCATCCTGGTCGATTTGCCTGATCCGATACGCATAGCGACCGGGCGAGAGGTTGTGGTCGAGGTATGAGTACTCGTGCGGACTGTTTGTTGTTCCTGCTCCAGCCACAAATCCCACCTTCATCCAGTCATTGCTTACCCCAATACCTCGGCGTTCAATATCAAAACCATAATTATGAACCTCGCTTGCCGTGTGCCAGCGCAGTTCAGAATCCATTCCATGAGCGCGTGCATCCATTGATGTCATTTGCACGGGAAGGACGCCGGAGCTGGAATATTTCGCCAGGAAGATATCGTTCGAGGTATTATTCGTTACTGTGGTTGTTCCGGCGCCCGGGTCAAAATCTGTTGTCTCGATGAACACGCCCGCGACGTAGACATTACCCGACCCGTCAACCGCAATCGCATTCCCCTCGTTTCCCGAACCGCTTGTGGCCGTGACGGCCTTTGCCCAAACGTAGGACCCCGATGAGTTGTACTTTGCGAAGAACAGGCCGTAGCCGTTAAGTATCGCCGTTCCGGCCCCCGGGTCAAAATCTGCATCGTTCAGAGTTGTTTGGTACGAACCGGTGATATAGACATTGCCACTTCCATCGAATGCAATTGCATTACCAAGTTCGGATCCAGGCCCCGCAACGTTCTTCGCAAACATGAGGGACCCGGATGCATCGTATCTTGCAAAAAAAACATCTTCCAGTCCCGCAGAAGTGAGGTTTGTTGTCCCCGCTAGGGGATTGAAATCCACCGTGCCCTCAAACTTGCCAATAACGTAAATATCCCCTCCGTTCCCGTCAACAGCGAGGCCAAGAGCGTAATCGTCAGTAGTTTGGCCGAAACCATAGGCGAACTGAAGGGCACCCGTATTGTCGTACTGTGCGAGGAAAATGTCAAAACCACCCGAGCTCGTCAGATTCGTCGTGCCAGCGGTCGGGTCGAAATCGGCCGTTCCCTGGAACCGACCCGTCACAGTAATGAGGCCTACACCGTCCACGCCTATTCCGTATCCGGCATCAATGGAGGTTCCGCCCATACCGATCGCAAGAACATATGCACCTCCAGAGGTATACTCTGCAACAAAGATGTCTCCGCCGGCAGCGGCTGTACGGTTTTGCGTGCCCGCTCCGGGGTCAAAATCAACCGTTGATCGATATTCTCCCGTGATGTAAACATTTCCCCCAGCGTCAACTGCGATTGCGCGTGCCAACTCATTTGAGGTGCCGCCGATATTCTCAGCCCAGGTAAGCGAGCCCGTAGAGCTGTACTTAGCCAGGAAAATGTCCGTGCCGCCGTTAGAGACAAGGTTCGATGTTCCAGCACCCGGGTCAAAATCTGCCGTACTGTTAAAGTACCCGGTAATGAACACATTGCTGCTGGCGTCGACAGCAATGCCGTAAGAAACATCCGCGCCGGATCCTCCAACCTTGCCTGCCCAGACAAGGGCTCCGGAAGAGTTGTATTTCGCTATGAACACATCGGTGTTACCGGCGCTGGTAAGGTTCGTAGTCCCTCCTGACGGATCAAAATCCACTATGCCCTGGAATGTTCCAGTGATGAGCACGTTACCGCCTGCATCGAGCGCAATGCCTGTCACGTTCTCAGCGTTTGTATTTCCAATGCCGAAAGCCCATTGACCATTCGCCGGAGCGAGCGAGAGCGCCAGCACCGGGAGCACCTTCATGAAGAGTCTTGAAAATTTCTGCAACATGTTCATAAGTCCTCCAAAGGAGATGAATGAGTATTGTCAAACATTTTTGTGTTACTTGACAAGTGTCATGTCGTTCGTAATCGACCGTCCGTGAAATTCGAGGCGGGAGAAATACAGCCCGGACGAAAACCGGGAGGCATCGAAAAGTACGTGATGGTAGTACCCCGCCTTCATATCACCGTCAAACAACGATGCCACCTCCCTGCCGGTGATGTCATACACCCGCAAGGTGGCACGGCCGTCCTCCGGGACGCTGAACTCGATCGTTGTGCTGGGATTGAAGGGATTGGGATAATTCTGTTCAAGGATGAGTTGTTTGGGAACAATTCCCACGGTGACCTCCACAGCCCGACTGTAAGTGAACCGGCCATCCTGGTCAATCTGCTTGATACGATATGCATAACGGCCCCCGGGAAGGTGGGCGTCCACGTAGGAATAGTCGTGCGCTACGTTGCTTGTGCCGGATCCTGCAACAAAGCTGAGCGTAGTCCACAGTTGGCTTCCAATGCTGCGTCGCTCAACTTCAAATCCATAATTGTTTACTTCTGTTGAAGTCGTCCACTGTAATTGTGTGCCAAGGTTGGTCGACAGCACGTTAAAATACGCCAGTTCGACAGCCAGGGGAGTTCCATCAAACTGTAATCTCGATGCATAAATGTCGGGAAAGCTTCCGCTGCGGTAATCCAACCACACAACGATCACGCCGTTGGCGGCATCGGTCAACACCTGCGGGGTGTTTTGATTGCCAGTGGCCGTCCCGGTTGCCACGCCGTCGCCCGTCCATTCAACGGTTCCTCCGCCATTAATCAGCTGCGTGTACACATCGTTCGTTGTTCCGCTTCGATGATCTTGCCACGAGATGAGTGCTCCGCCATTCCCGTCAGCAACAACGGATGGAACTGTTTGGTCGTCCGACGCACTGCAAACGACCTCTCCGTTGGTTGACCACTGAGTAGTGCCGTTTGAATTCACCGACTGAGCATAGATATCATACGTTAATCCTCCACGGAGATCTTGCCAGGAGATGATGGCTCCCTTGTTTCCATCGGCCGTAAGAACGGGAGCTGACTGAACATTCGAGGAAGTACAGATGGCTTTGCCATTTGCCGTCCAATGAGCGGAGCCGTTGGGAAACATTCGTTGGCAGTAAATATCTCCGCCGTCAGTTCGGAGGTCTTGCCACGCAATCAGGGCACCCGAACTATCGTCACTGATCATCGATTGTGGTGTCTGATTCCCGGTTGCATTACAGACAACCACGCCGTTCGCCGTCCATTGAACAGAGCCCGATGAATTTATCCTTTGAGCATAGATATCCAAGCCCGTCGTTCCGTTGGTTCGCCCATCGATCCAGGAAATAATTGCTCCACCGGCGCCATCGGGTACAAGTTGGGGAGATGATTGAGTGCTCGCATCGTCACAGATTACCACGCCGTTCGCCGTCCATTGAACAACGCCCGATGAATTTATTCGTTGCGCATAAATGTCCCCTGCAGAAAACCACACCATGATCGCCCCTCCGCTGCCGTCGCTGACGATTTTCGGCGATGTTTGTGAGTTTGCAAGGGTAGAAATGGCAACGCCATCAGGGTTCCACTGAACGGTCCCCGCGGAGTTGATGCGCTGTGCATAGATATCGTTGTTGCTACTCCGAAAATCCTGCCACACAATAATCGCTCCCCCCGATCCGTCGCTTGTCAGCGATTCACCATCCTGGCTGTTCGTTGCTGAGCAAATCGCCACGCCGTCGGCGGTCCACTGAACAACCCCCGCCGAATTTACCTTTTGTGCGTAAATGTCGTTGCCCGATGCTCTGCCGTCGGTCCATGCAATAATCGATCCTCCCGAGCCATCACTCATCACAGAATGTTGGTATTGTGCAGCAGTGGCTGCGGTAATCGGCGTGTTCACCGCAGAGTTTGAGGACCATTGGGCGAAAACCGCGCTCGACACAAATAGCGAAGCTGCAAGTAACATCTCGAATCGATAATGGAACGCCGGGAAGCCGGGCGTGGGCTGCGATATTCTCATACACCCTCCCTTGAGGAAAAATAAGTTAAGAGCATTTCTGTGGTTGAACGATGGGATGAATCTAACGGGAACCCTGACGCTTCACAATCGCACATTCGTGTGCATTTTTGGGAATGAAGGGAAACGAACAGCAGAAGGACTCACACGTTCGTGTGAACCGGGTGTGCGGAGTGATGCGGTTATTTCTGGAGGTATTTTACCACGGCTTCCGTGCGGGATCGCACATGAAGCTTTTCGTAAATGCGGCGAAGATGACTTCGAACGGTTTCGATGTTGATGAAAAGCGCGTCGGCAATCTCCTTGTATCGGAGCCCTTTTGCCAGATGGGCGAGGATTTCTTCTTCGCGGCGGGTCAGGTTCATTTTTTCATCCGACGATTTGCCCATGGAATGAAACGACTGGACAACCATGCGGGCAATTTGCATGGACATGGGCGAGCCGCCGTGAAGAACCTCATGGATCGCTTCGAGCAACTTGGCCGGGGGCGTGCGCTTCAGGAGGTAGCCGGAGGCGCCCGCAGCAAGAGCTTTGAAAACCTGGTCGCTGTCCTCATACATTGTCAGCATGAGCACTTGGAAGTCTGCGCCCCGATTCCTGAGCTCTCTCACGCAATCAATCCCGGACGTGTCCGGGAGGTTGATATCCATCAGGACGACATCCGGTTTGTCGCGTAGCAGGGAGCTCAGCGCCTCGGCGCCCGTCCCGTACGAGCTGATGCAGGAAAACCCGTGAGATCCGTTGATGAGCGTTGCAAGGCTCTCGCGGATGTCTGCGATGTCTTCGACAATGGATACTTTGATAGGCATTGTAGGAACTTACCCGTGGGATGGCAAAGGCACAATCACCCAAACGTGTGAATTTTTGGACCTTGAAGGTCGATTCTCAGTGTCAGGACTGTCCCGACCCCCCGCTTCGACTGAAGATCAAACCCGGCATGGACGTCTTCCATTCTCTTTCGCATGTTTGTCAGCCCATCGCTGAACGGACGAACATCGTCGGTGGCGAATCCGTGCCCGTTATCCGAGAGCCTAAGAATACACTGACCGCCGGCTACCGTGACCGAGAATGCAAACTCGTTTCCGCTGGAGTATTTGACGGCATTGTTCAGCGCTTCCTTGACTACGAGGAACACGTTGTGGCGCACTTCAGAGGGGACCTCTGCTTCGGGAAGCTCCGAGGGGATGTCCATGCGGCATCGCATCTCGGTCAACGAGAGATAGTCTTCCACATATTGGGCGGTGTACGCGATGAGTCCTTCAAGCGTGTCGTACTTGGGATTTACAGCCCAGACGATTTCGTCCATGGTCGCTGCAACCGCCCTCGCTGCGTCGGAAATCCGATCGAGTTGTTTTAACGTCTCTTTCTTTTTCCCCGAGGTCCTTTTTGCAACTTCACTCAAGAGGGTGATCCTGGTGAGGCTTGCACCGAGTTCGTCGTGCATATCCTTCGAAATCCGGGATCGCTCCCGTTCGAGGGCGTTTTGGGCTTCGAGGATTTGGAGCTCCTGCCGAAGCTTCCTTGTGGAGGCATACCGGACAGCTCCGGCCACGATGCCAATGACAACGGCCGCGATACCAAAACGGAACCAGATGGTCATCCAAAACGGCGGGAGAAGAGAGATATGAATCGTGGCAACAATCGATTTGCGGGAGTCCCCATTGCCCTCGGTCATGACATGGAACTCGTACGAACCTGGGGGCACGTTCGTATAATAGGCGGTGCGCCGCGATCCGACTCGCTGCCAGGATTCGTCGAAGCCCTCGAGCTTGTACCGGAACTTGATTCCGGCGGCATCACGAAGGTTGATCGCCGTATAATGGATCTCGATTTCACCGGTCTTGTACAGCGCTGTGACGTTCGAGAGAGGGAGGCAGGGAACCTCATCCACGAGTACCCGTTCAACATAGACAGGAGAAGTTCTCGGAAGATTCTCGAGCATGTGTGGGTCGAGCGTTGCGACTCCGTCAACCGTGGAGAACCAAAGGGTGCCGTCACGGATCTGACAGATGGAGTACTGGGATGCGCTGCTACACTCACCGGTGCGCATGCCGTCGGACTCGGAAATACGAAGGACGGGAAACGACGGAATCCTGGAATTCGCATAAGCGATCAGCTCATCCTTGTTGACGCGCATGATGCCTCTTGTTGTTCCCATCCACAGGTTCCTCTGGTTGTCTTCGACGATCCCATAAATAATATCGTCGGTCAGTCCATCTTTCGTGGTCCACACGGACACCGTTCCATGATACAGTCTGTTTAACCCGCCGCCGTTTGTGCCTATCCAAAGGGCGTTTTCGCCATCCGCATAGAGGGAGGGAATGAAGTTGCTGGAAAGTCCGGTGCTCTGGTTAAACACGGTGATGCTATCCCCGACAATTCTATTGATTCCTCCTCCGGAAGTTCCCACCCAGAGCACCCCGGAAGGATTCTCCACGATTGTCGAAACGAAGTCATTTGAAAGTCCTTTTTGGGCAGTGAAGAGTTCCAGGGTGTCCCGCGACTGGTGGATTAACCCTCCACCATTCGTACCGATCCACATCGATCCGTTCCGGTCCTGGTGAATCGCACGGATGTAGCGGTTTGGAATTGGAGATGCTTCGAACCGGCCATCGACAAACTTCGTCACGCCGCCTCCCCACGTACCGATCCAAATGGTTCCCGAAGAATCCTGGCAGATTGGATGAATACTCTCGCTGGTAAGTCCCTGCCTTCTTGTATAGGTAATGAACCGTCCGTGTAACCGCCGGACAAGCCCTGCGGTTGTCCCTACCCATAGTCCTTCATCCCGATCCTCAAAAACAGAACGGGTGTAATTCGTCGGGAGCCCGTCATCCGTCGTCAGCATTTGGACGAGCTTTTTCTTTAACCGATGGAGGCCGCCGCCGCCGGTCCCAACCCAGAGGTTTCCCTCCCGATCGCAAGAAACCACGCTGACGGTGTTACTCGAAAGACCGTCCGCGGTGGTCAACGTTTCAAACGACCGGCCGTTATACCGTCCGATGCCGTGGCCGATGGTGGCAATCCATAATGCGCCTTGTTTGTCGGTCGCGAGACCGTGGATCGAATAACCACCGTGCAGTTTCCAGAGAGGATCCAGCGCGAATTTGCCGGCGCGGTATTTTCGGAGGCCATGCGGGCTCCCTGCCCAGAGGTTGCCCTGACCATCTTCAAGGAACGCGGAGATCTTGTCGTCAACACTACCTCGTTCCACCGGCACGCTCTCAAAATGTCCGTCCTTAAACCGATGAATCTCCCCGGTGCTCGGAGCGACCCACAGGGTACCGGTGCGATCCACAAAAATCGTCGAAATGAAATTTGTCGCCAGTCCGTCCTTCGTCGTGAACCGCGTTACTCCATGCTCATCCAGCCGATTCAACCCACCTCCCGAGGTACCGATCCAAAGTGCCCCTGAGCGATCGCAACACAGGGCCGGAATGTAGTTGCTTGAAAGCCCGGTTGCCTGCGAGTGAGAAGTGAAAGCTCCGTTTTGGAATCTGAGTAGACCGCCTCCGCCAGTCCCGATCCAAAGAACTCCTTCTTTGTCTTCCACCATCGTAGTGACGACGTTATGGATCATTTCCGGGGTGTTGGCGGAATTGTAAACCCTGAACTTGAGCCCGTCGAATTGTGCGAGACCTTTTTCCGTTCCTATCCAAAGGTAGCCGTCGTTCGTTTGAAGGATCGCAGTTATCCTGTTTCCCGGCAACTCGTCATTCGTGCTCCAATGGTCAAGCTGCAACTCTTTGAGGAGGGGATTGGATAGAGCTCTGTGAGTTGGCAGGGAGGATTGAGCAAGTGTTTCGGCGACAAGCGTGGCTGAAAGCAATGCAACGACGAGCAAAAGGAAGTAGCGTTTTGCGGGATTCATGGTAGGGTTGGAGAAGATAAAGAGAAAGCTGAGATCACGCAAGGAGGGGGAGGGATGAAAGATGGAAATGGAGGATGGGGGAGGGACGATGGAAGATGGATAATGGATGAGGGGAAAAGAAGGAACACGAGAAAAGACTCCCGGAATCTCGCTCCGTGCCACCAGGAAAGATTCCGGGAGTCTCTCCAGGCCACTGCCGCTACAGGCTGACAGCTTCCCTTACTTCATCAACATCAACTTCTTCACATCAACAAAAGCTCCTGCTTCCATTCTAAGGAAATACATTCCGCTGCTGATCCCTGAGGCCGTCCACAGGATCTGGTGTCTCCCCGCAGACCGCTTTTCGTCAACAAGGGTCGCAATTTCATTCCCAAGTACATCAAAAATTCTCAACCTTACCTGGCCGGCTACTGGTAACTGGTAACTGATCTCTGTCGACGGATTGAACGGGTTCGGATAGTTTTGTTCCAACGTAAAGCAATCCGGCTGAGCGATCGAGTTGATTTCTGCCTCTCGGGAAAAACCAAAGGCGCCGTTGTTATCGATTTGTCGCAAACGGTAAGCGTGACGGCCCGGAGAAACCTGTCCATCGATGAAAGAATACTCGCGCGGTGAAGAAGAAGTGCCGGAGCCGGAAACAAAGCCAACCGTTTGCCAACTCGTAGAACGGAGCTCCCGTTTCTCCACTTGGAAACCATAGCTATTGATTTCACTCGCGGTCGTCCAGGTGAGTCTTACGCCGTGACCCTCGACCGCTGCATGAAAAGCAGTTACCTGGACGGGAAGTGGAGAGTTGCTCGAGTTCGAAATGGGAAACCCGGTCGAGGTCGCATTCGTTGCCGTCAGGTCGTTGGCATCCTGCATCTCCACTCCAAGCGTATGCAATGAATTCGCACCTGGCGCCACATCGACGACGATAAGAAGTTTCGTGCCGGACATCGACACGGGGAATGACAAACCGCTGAGCGTTGCGACGCCGCTGCTGAATGTTGTGCTGCCCACAAGGGCGTCGCCGCCGGAGACGGTTCCACTGTTGTCGAGGTCGTTGTAGAACTTCAGAGCTGAAATGTCACCGTCAACAGCGGTACATGTTCCAACGAAATGCGCCTTAAGAGCCGACACGAAGGCGGTGCCTGCAGAGCTTGTGGCGGAAATTTGCAGCATCGGTAGATCCGTTGCGCCCGGCGTGAGGGATGCTCCCGCGTAATCGCCGGTTTTCACTGCCGTGATACTTGAAATAACACCTCCCGTCGTTGTATGGATTATCGTGCCGCTCGTACCAACGGCAGTTCCATTGTACAGGTCGGAAAAAGAGACCGAACTCAGCTGGTTGGATGTGACGCCGCTCTGATCTGTCCAGTTCGTTCCACCGTCTGTCGTTCTGTACACACTGCCGGACTGTCCCACGACCCACGCCGTGTTGGCATCCTTCATCGAACCCCCAAAAATGTTGTTCGAGCTCGGGCTCGTGACGGAAAGCCAACTGGACCCGGCATCTGTGGTCTTATACACAAGGCCGCCGGCACCGGCCATCATCCCGGTCGTGGAAGAACAGTAGGAAATCCCGTACACAACACCGTTCACTGTTCCATCGACCTGCGTTGACCAGCTCGATCCGCCACCCGTCGTTCTGATCCGCGTCTGGAACAGGTTGTCGGTGGTACCGCCGACGCCCGTCACCGTCGTATTCGATGCGCAGGCGACTCCCCTGAGGTGTCCGCTGACCGTTGACGTTTGCGTTCCCCAGCTTGCTCCTCCATTCGACGTTCGTTTGATTGTCGCGAGAGAACCAACAGCCCATCCATACGCCGCATCTGCAAATGATACAGAGATTAACGGATTTGTCGTCCCACTGGTGACGCTTGTCCAGTTGGCTCCGGAGTCGGTTGTGCGCAGAATCGTCCCATTGTCTCCAACTGCGACGGCTGTGTTGGCGTCAAGCGCGTACACCGACCGGAGAAGCTGTGCGACCGGACTTGTCTGTGTGACCCATGAGCCTCCACCGTTCGTGGTGTGACGGATCACTGCCGTTGAACCTGCACCCCCCACAGCCCATCCGTTGTTCGCGTCAGCAAAAGAAACTCCTGTCAATGAATTCGAGGTGTTGCTTGTTTGCGTGGTCCAGCCGGACTGGCCGAACAGACTCTGTGCATGCATGCACACCACCAGAGCAATCAGTGATTTCCTCATAAGGCTCCCCGTTGAATGTCGTTCTTGTTCTACTTCAGGAGAATCATCTTCTTCACATCGACAAATGCGCCCGCCTCAATCCGGTAGAGATAGATCCCGCTCGGAAGTTCGGCGCCTTGAATTGTCGCGGTGTAGTATCCCGGCGCGAGTCTCTGACTCACCACAACCTTCACCAGCTGACCAAGCATGTTGTAAATTCCGAGAGCCACATTGGATTCCTGCGCCACGCCGAACCTGATCGTCGACGAGGGATTAAACGGATTTGGGTAGTTCTGATTCAGCTCAAACTGTGCCGGCACTCCGGTGAGCTGTTCGACGCCGGCAGCGGCGCCCGTCTTGAAATTCCACACCGGCGACCACCAGCTGGTAAGCTGAGCGTTTTTCGAACGCACGCGCCAAAAATACTTTGTGTTCGCAGCGAGGCCTGTGAGTTGACGCGATGTTCCCGTTGGCGTTGAATCATTCACGGATACGGTTGTAAATGTCGAATCTGTCGAAACCTCGACGTGGTACGTCGTGACATTAGGAACAGAGTTCCAGGTGAGTGTCAGAGTTACCGGCTGGCTGGTGCTCTTGTTGGACGGCGAGGCCTGTACCGGTGCGTTCAGAGACTGCGCAGGGCTCTGCGGAGTGTAGTTCTTCCAGAGAGCAATGTTGTTCGATGAATATTTTCCGGCCTGGGAAAACGTTCCGCCCACATAGAGACCGTCCGGTGTGCCGAGAAGCACCTTACCCTGCTGCCCTCCGTTGTACGCCGACGTGATTCCGGTTCCCAGCGAAGTCCACGTTGTCCCGTTCCATTTTGCGATATTCCAGATTGTATCGGTGCCGACCGTTGAAAAAATCCCCGTTGCATAAAGGTCCGACCCGTTCACCCAGAGTGATGTAACCCCAACTCCAAGCTGGCCGCCGACCTGGCTCCATGCAGTTCCGTTCCATTTATACACATAGCCGAGGTAGCTTCCGCTGTAGTATTGGGCGCTGACGTAGAGGTCGTTGCCCATGATTGCCACGGCTTGAACTGGAAGCTTTGACGTGCCATTGATGGTAGGGAGTGTCGGAATCGCCGACCAGTTTGTCCCGTTCCACCGGGCCATGTAGTCGACCGGAACCCGGCCGCTGTCGACTGAGAAAAAACTTCCAGAGATGACCAATTCGTTGCCGCTCACCGCCATCGATGTTGGTGTGGCGCTGAAATTCAGTCCGCCGCCGATCTTCGACCACGTGCTGCCGTTCCATCGGGCAATTCTGCCGACCCACTGGCCGCCGGCACTGTCAAACGTTCCTGCTGCGATCAGATCGCCGCCAAGGACTGCCATGCACGTGACGGAACCGCTGACGCCGCTGCCCAACGGAGTCCATGTCGATCCATTCCATTTGCCAATATTCCGGAGCGCGGTTCCCCCGATATCCGTGAACAGTCCTCCCGCGTACAAGTCCGTCCCAATGGTGGCCATGGATTGCACGTATCCGGCTGAAGAAGTGTACTTGACGGCCCCTCCGACATCTTTCCACTTGCCTCCCTGAAACATGACGAAGTTCAATCCCCCCGTCCTGACCAGGTCGCCCGCCTCGCGGAATGATCCTGCCACATAGATAATGCCGTTTGCGTAACCGAGCGAGCCTACATAGTTTGCGCTCGGGAATTCAAAATAAATTCCGATCGGATTTCCCATACCGCTCCACGACACACCATCCCACTTTCCGATTCCACGATAATCTTTTGTGCCGTCGATGGAGAGTCCGGCGCTTGCATAAATTGTGGAGCCGTCTCCCGCTATGCCGAAGGTTGCGCCACGTGTAGCGTCTCCGAGTCCGTACCAGGTTGTGCCCGACCGGTATACGACGCCGTACCCTTGCCCCCCAAGAGTAAAGTCACCCGAGGCAAAGACCCCGCCCGTGTTCGGCGAGTACATGGTATTCCATGAAGGATAACTCTTCAAGGGGTCTCCAATGTCGACCCATTTTGTTCCGTTGTACTCTCCGACATATTGGGTTGTGTCGGTGCCCGAGTGATCAAACCATCCGCCGGCAGTGATCGTCCCCAGGTTGCTGGCGAGCGCAAACACGTCGTTATTGAATCCTGAACCGAGCTTACCCCACTGCCTGGTCGTCCAATTCCATTGAACGACGCGATTCACACCGGTAACGCCGCCCGCATTCGTGAATGATCCGCCAAGATAAAGATACGAGTTCGTCCCCACGATGGAATACACCGTGCCGTTCACTCCGTTGCCGGTGTTTGCATCGATCATTTTTTTCCATTTCGTTCCGTCCCATACGGCAATCCGGTTGGCGAGGCTATCGCCGAATTTTGTGAACTCACCGCCAACATACAGCCCTTCGACGCCGCTGTACATCGCGCGCACGCGCCCGTTCAACTGAGGTCCCAGCGAATCCCACTTGGCGCCATCCCACGTTGCGATGTAATTGATTTTCTGGCTGTTGAGGTTCGTGAAGTTTCCTGCGATGGTGAATCCCGTCACCGAAGGAAGCACAACGTCCGCGCCAATCGAGCCGGATGCGGGACCTTCATAAGTCCAGCCGGTGCCGTCATAAACAGCCATGGCGTAACTCCGACCCCCATTCTTGAAAGCAAGTCCTACACCGCACGAGAAGTAAAATTTGCCGTTTGCCGCGGCCATGCCGTTGGTCAGATACCCGGTTAGGAGCGGATGCCCGAACCGGTAGTCCCAGTAAATGTCATCCGGGTGGGGAGTCCCCAAGGACTGGGCCAGGCACGTCGGAATGAATGTTGGCGACACAATGACGAACACCAACAACGAAATACACCGTATCAGTGAACGCATGGATTCCTCCCTGTCAATTGAGAAAAATGGGATATAGAGTCACAGTCCCATAAGGGGCTAAAAACTTTCAACCCTCCCATTCCCGTCATTGGCAGGGTTGCTCCGGATCGCTTGCACCTGCGCTGCAAAATCGCTTATATTGATGCAAATGCGGCAATTTTTAGACTCTGTTCTCGGAGAGGTATGAAAACGCACATCCTTTGCTCGGTGCTCGCCATCCTTGCGTTCAGCGAGATGAAAAGTCAGACCGCTTCAGACACAGCTGCAGCCACGAATCTGTTTGAGCAGGCCTTCGCCCTCCAACGCTCCGCCCGTTATGATACCGCCATCGTTCTCTATGACAAATCTGAAGAACTCTATACTGCGGCAAACATGATCGGCGGTCAGATTCGCTGCCGGAACAAAAAGTCGGAGTGTCTCAAGTCGAAGGGAAGCTATGACAAGGCAACAGCCGTCCTCCAGATAACGCCGGACATAGAGCAAAGCCTCTTAAAGGAAGAACCGCTCCTTGCGGCGGAGCGATTGGTCATGCTGGGATCCATCCTCCGGCAGCAGGGAAAATACGACACGGCACTTGTGGTTGTGCGCAGCGCTGACAGAATCCCGCGTGGCAAATCGGCCGACGCCGTTGATCTTGAATGGGATATTTGCTCGCTGTTTGGAGAAATCTATTCGAGTACGGGGGAACACGACAGCGCCCTTGCCTACTTTAGCTGTGCCCTCGGACTCTTTCCTGCACCGGAGGGAGAGCAAAGGATGAAGATAAGCTCCACCTACAACGGCATGGCGGGCATCTACGAGACGCACGGCGATTATCAAAAGGCGCTGGACTATTTTACGCGGTCTCTCGAGACCCGTCGTCTCGTGCTCGGTGAAAAGCATCCTGATATCGCCGGCCTGTACAACAACATTGCGGCGATTCAGATGCGCGTGGGAGACTATGACCTCGCGCTGGAATACTACCTGAAGTCTCTTGCGATCATGGCCGGAACCGTCGAGCCGGACCACCCGTCATTTGGAATTCGGTACAACAACATCGCGATGGTGTATCGGAGCAGGGGAGAATTCGACAAGGCCCTCGATGCCGGTCGCAAATCGAAAGAAATCTTTCTGAAAAAGCTCGGCGCAAAGCATCCAAACGTTGCAGGAGTCATTAACAATATCGGACGCACGTACGCGGACATGGGCCAATACGACCGGGCGCTGGAATCGTACCAGGAAGCGCTTTCGATCTGGGAGGAAAAGCTCGGACCGAAACATCCGAGCGTGACCCAGAGTTACTTCAATATCGGCGAGGCCTATGGAAAACTCGGCGACGCGGCCAAAGCGAGAGTGTGGCTGGAAAAATCACTGACGGTACGCCGGGAAACTCTGGGAGAGAAAAATGCAAAGGTGGGGCAGTCACACAATGCGCTCGGTGCGGTCTTCGCAGGTTCGAACAATCTCGATACGGCTCTTCAACACTACCAGCAGGGGATTATCTCACTCGTCGAAACGTTCGGGAATGCTGACATTCATGCAAATCCCGACACCCTGAAGAGTTCATCGGATCTGGATTTGCTCGTATCTCTGACCGGAAAAGGGGAAGCGCTACGACAGAAGTATGAAATTGAACATCAGCTGCCCGACCTCAAGTCATCGCTCGATTGTTACGAACACGCCGCATGGCTTGTGGAGAATATTCGACGGGGGTTTGGCACGGAGGGGTCAAAAATCCAGTTGGGTCAAACCGCATTCAATGGCTATCAGCAGGGGACCATTACGGCCCGCCGTCTCTATGAAGCCACGCATGATGGGGCGTATCTTTCGGCGGCATTTTCATTCGCTGAACGAAGCAAAGCCGGGACTCTTTGGGATGCGATCACCGAATCCAACGCCAGAGCATTCGCAGGAATTCCGGAAAGTTTGCTCACACAGGAATCCGCTCTGAGGGTTGACCTCACCTACCATGAGACTCAAATTCAGAGGGGGAAGGAGAAAAAAGGCAAAGCAGACAAGGCCAAAATAGCGCAATGGGAGAGTACGCTCTTCGACATCCACCGTCGGTACGAAAGTCTCATTGAGAGGTTTG
Organism: Bacteroidota bacterium; assembly: GCA_049644265.1. Taxonomy (GTDB): domain Bacteria; phylum Bacteroidota; class Ignavibacteria; order UBA10030; family UBA10030; genus JBARRO01. The sequence continues at coordinate 12,823 of JBARRO010000151.1, read as the reverse complement.
ACCGGAACTATCCCGAGTATCATTCTTTGAAGCTCGACACAAAGGTCGTTTCACTGCCGGAAGTGCGACGGCAATTGGATGACAAGTCCGCGCTGCTGGAATTCGTCGCAGGGGACAGCTCTGTCAGTGTTTTTGCGATCACCAGGACGCGTTGTGTACTGAAATCTCATGAGTTGCATGCCTCACTGCCGGGGTTGGTGAAACAATTCCGCCATTCCATCCAGAGTATCGATGACCGCTCTTATCGGGAGCTTGGGAGACGACTCTTTGCAGAGCTGATCGGTCCGGTGCGAGATGAGCTCAGGGGAAAGAAGAAACTGTATATCGTTGCGGACGGGATTCTGAATTACCTTCCTTTTGAAGCGCTCCTGACGGCCGGGGGGAAAACCGCTTCCGCGGACTTTTCAGCCCTTCCGTATCTCGTCCGTGATTTTGACATAAGCTATCACATTTCTTCAACACTTCTTTTTGGACGGAAGATTGTGAAGAGTCACGCTGGAGGGGAAGAGTTTGTGGGGATAGCCCCCGTCTTCTCAGACAAGCCGCTCCATGCGAGCGCGGTCTATGCGACAGCAGTTCGGTCTGCAGCAAGCGAAGACGACTCAGAAAAGCCGGTCATGCGATCGATTACTGTTGGAGGGGAACAGCTTACGGAGTTGAAAGAGTCCGAGAACGAGGTGAAAAACATCGTCAAATTGTTCGAGGCAAACAAGCGGAAAGGAACGGCGTTTCTCCATTCTGCGGCGTCGGAGTCGGAATTCAAATCGGCTAAGGTCGGATCCTCCAGGTTTGTCCACGTGGCTACGCACGGCATCATTCAGGAAGATTCTCCCAAGCTCTCCGCGCTTGTCTTTGCCATGCCCGAGAAGGGATCGTGGGATGACGGCGTGCTGTACGCGGGTGAAGTCTACAACCTGAAACTGAACGCCGACCTCGTTGTCCTGAGTGCGTGCGAAAGCGGCCTGGGAAAGGTGGCGAAAGGAGAAGGGATTCTCGGGCTTACCCGTGGATTCCTGTACGCAGGGGCAAAGAACCTGCTCGTTTCGCTCTGGCAAGTTGCGGATAAATCGACAGCGGACCTGATGGTTGAGTTCTACAGGAATGTTTTAAAGGGCCAAAGTCTCCCTTCCGCCCTGCGCAATGCAAAACTCACGATGATCAAGGAGAAAAAATTTGCACACCCGGTTGAATGGAGTCCGTTTGTGTTGATGGGAAAGTGAGAAAAATTATCGATTGTAGATTTGTTGAAAGTTGAAAGATAGCCAAAGATTGCAGACAACAGGTGTGAGATTAAGTTCAGAGGCGCGGGTGCAGATTGCCGAACTGATAGAAATGGTAAGTAAAAGGGTAAGAGGAAAAGGAAAAGGAAGAACCATGGTGAGCGCCCGCCTGCCTCACTGAACAAGTTCGGCGGGCAGGGAGGCGAACCATGTATGAGGATAAGGGAGAAGGAACAGGATGAAGTGTTAAGAGCGAATAGTAGTACTAAAGGATGGGCAGAACTTTCGACTTTGAACCTTGAACTCTAAAACCTTAAACTCGAAACTTCAAACTCTAAACTCCAAACTTCCCTCCTACTTCCCCCCAACCACAACAAATCTCGTTACAGCTGAAAGCTCTCCATTCGCCCCGAGTTTAGCGTAGTACAGTCCAGGTGTTAATGTCCGCTCGATTGATGTCTGCTTCGACGTCCCTTCCCAACTCCACAGCTCGTTGTTCTTATTATCCACAACAGTGAGAGTGTAAGTGCGTTGCTGTCGGGAATCTTCCCACCTGAACGTGAACGGCGCTACAAGCGTGTCACCGATTCCGGGAGCTACGATCGAAATCGAGTTCGCAGAACGTGTCGTCCGGGAAACGAAATTCTCAAGGGCGTCATTCGGTGTGAATCGTTCCGGACTCGTCGCTTCAAACGCGATGGATTTCTCCTGCTGTTTGTTTTGCTGTGGTGAACGGAGCAGTGAGATGACGGCGATGCCAACCCCAACCACAATCACCGCAGCAATCGCATAGCGAATCAGAGGAGAGAGTTGCTTCCCCTTAACCTGATCCTTAACCTCAACCTCGTCTTCAACCTCACCCTCAACCTCTTCAATCTCTTCCAACCTTACCCGGCATTCCTTGCATAAGTGCAGATGCTTTGTAAGAAACTCCAGCTCCTTTTCGCTCAATTGCGCTGCAGAATTCCGATACGTCGACAACGCAGTATACGTCAGGTGTCGGCCTTCGGAGTCGAGGAATCTGGAATAGTCTTTTAGAAAGTCATTATTTGGCATGGTCGATCTTTGTCTGGTTTAAGAATAAACCGCAAAGGTCTTGAGATCTATTTCCATTTCTCATCTTTGCGCCCTTGGCGCCTCCCCGCCAGAAGATGAAGCCTGCCTGACCGGCAGGCAGGCACGGCGGGCGAGCTTTGCGACCTCTGCTGTTTCGACTTTTCGTCAAAATAATAGTCCCTGGAATCACCCAAAACTTTCCCTAATTCTGAGAATTATTCAAAACGCTCCATTCCCCTGTAGGTATATCCCAGACCTTTTAAATGCTCTGCGAGCCGCATTCTCAGCCTTCGGATCTTTGTGTCGAGCGTATTCATGTTCAGCCCCATCACCCCCGCGATCTCCGACCGCGCGGACTCGTCGATAAGCAAGTTAAGCAACCGGGCGGAATCACGGTCGAGGCCGGACTTGAACAGGTTCAATTGAGCGAGCAACTCCATGCCCTCGAGCTCTGCAATCGGATGTTCCGATTCGCTGAGACGTGCTTCCGGCATCGTCGCCTCGTTCGTCGCTTTTCTTTCAACGGCAATCGGTTTGAGTCGGATGGCTTTGTCGAGTAGCGACCAGCAATGGAGCTTGACCGCACGCATGACGTAGCGTTCGACATCGCGAATCTGCGTAAAGTCCGTTTTGGAAAGAGCGAGGAAGACGTCGTGTACCACATCATCGACCGAAGCGAGGTGCGTTCGTTCGAGCAGGTCGGCGTACTTTGCGTGGAACCTCCGGATGATTGCATAACCGGCGGTTCCCTGCCGAAGGTAGTTGTCGTGAAGAGATTGGGAGTTCAACGAAACGCGTATAGGGTGTTATCTGAATGTAGTGATTTTGGAAAGAAAAATGGGAGGGAAAAGAGGATGGCGAACCCTGACATTGATTCCCGTGAGGTGAATCAATCCACGCAGGTCAAAACCTTGATACCGTTAAGGAGTCAGCACTCCAGTCGGGTTGTTTCTCGTTGAAACATCAGTATCTTTCGACCAGACGCATCCAAACACACTTCACTCACTTTGCGGGGAACGATGAAAAATCTACTCATGGTGCTTGCTGTCCTGTTGTTTGTGGCCGGTTGCAAGAAAAACGATTCGTCGACTCAGCCAACTCAGGATGTTCCGCCGTGGGATAACGGACAAAGTGCCGAAGCGGTATTCGGCCAAACAACCCTGACGGGAACCGGCTCTAACACCGTGAGCCAGAGTTCGGTGAACAATCCCTGGGGCATGGTCACAGATAACAATGGATCATTGTTCGTTGTCGATCAGGGTGCCCATCGCATTCTTCGTTTTGACAGCGCAGCCACAAAAGCGAACGGGGCGAATGCAAATGGAGTTTTAGGCCAGCCGAATTTTACCAGCAGTGGTTGGAATTATTCGGCTAACGGAAACACTCCTTCCGCACAAGGTTTTCAGACTCCCACATCCGTCGCAATCGATGGTTCCGGAAATCTCTACGTGGTTGATCAGGCGAACGGGCGCGTGCTTCGCTTCAACGCAGCCGGGAGCAGAGCAAATGGCGCGGCGGCAGATGGTGTCTTGGGCAGGCCGGATTTCACAAGCACAGGTTTCGGCACAACCCAGAGTACATTTTTCACTCCACAAGCAATTGCCGTCGACCCGTCCGGAAATCTCTACGTTGCTGACGGGTCCAATCATCGCGTGCTGCGCTTCAATAATGCAGCGTTGAAGGCCAACGGAGCGAACGCAGACGGCGTACTGGGGCAGATAAATTTCACGACGAACACCAAGGGAACCGCTGCGGACAAGCTGGACAACCCGATTTCGCTTGCAACGGACAAGAATGGAAACCTCTATGTCGGCCAGAAGGGAAATTATCGCCTCTCGATATTCCTGAACGCCGCGGCAAAAGCGAACGGCGCATCAGCGGACATTGTGTTGGGAAAATCTGATTTCACCGATGGCACCGTCCCGGCGGCGAGCCAGTCCTCTATCTATTTTGCGTATGCTCTCGCCGTCGATCAGAACAACAACCTCTACGTTGCGGATGGATATTACAACCGATGCCTCGTGTTTTACAATGCACCCTCCAAATCCAATGGAGGCTTAGCCGATGCAGTCCTTGGAAAACCGGACTTCACAAGCGCGAGTGCAACGGGAGGGACGGCCGTGAACATAGGACAACCCTACGGAGTCGCGGTGCAGAGCTCAACAGGGAAGCTTTATTTGTCGTGCTTCTCAAATTCCCGGTTCCTCAGATTCCAAGCAAAGAGCAGTTTGCATCGGTAAGAAGGGCGCGCAGAGGTTAGCAGAAAAAAAGAGACCTCGGGAAGCCGTAATTCCCGAGGTTGATTTGTTTACTGACAACTGAAAACTGACGGCCGACAACTTTCCTACTTCATCAATACCAACTTCTTCACATCGACGAAACTCCCCGCTTCCATTCTGAGGAAGTACATTCCGCTGCTGATCCCCGAAGCCGTCCAATGAACCTGATAACTTCCGGCAGGCTGCCGTTGATCCACAAGTGCAGCTATCTCGTTTCCAAGGATATCAAAGATTCTCAGCCGAACATAACTGTCGACCGGTAACTGGAAACTGACAACTGTCGTCGGATTGAACGGGTTGGGGAAATTCTGATGAAGGGCGTACTCTTTCGGAAGACCCTGCGCCTCCTCAACTCCCGTCGCCGCCGTTGTGGTGAATCGCCGAACAACGGACCAGAAGCCCGCTCCTCCCGCATTGCTGGCGTTGACACGCCAGAAGTACTTCGTCGACGCTGCCATCCCGGCCGCCTGTTTCGAGGTCGTCGCGCTCGTATCGTTGAAAAACGTTGATGTGAAAAGCGAATCCGTCGAAACCTGGAGGCGGTAAGCTGTTGTGCTTGAGACAGAGCCCCAGCTGAGCGTCAGAGTTCTTGACTGGTTGGTTGCGTTGTCTGCCGGCGAGCTAAGTGTCGGAGTTCCTGGCGCGGCTGTCGACGAAGTGGTGTACGACCAGGTCGGCGAATACACTCCGACACCGCCCGCGTTCTTTGCGTACACGTGCCAGTAGTATTTCGTGTTCGTATTCACCTGTAACTCCTTGGAAGTGCCGGTGACGGTCGAGTCCTCAAGGTAAATGCTCGAGAAGAGTGAATCCGTCGAGGTCTGAATGCGATAGGATATGGCGCCCGGGGAAGCGTTCCAGGTAAATGTCGTACGGTTGGACTGGTTCACGGAGCCGTTGGCCGGAGAAACAGGAACCGGCGCGGCGGGTGGGGCGATGGTCGTCGTGAATCCGCCAACGGTCGAATAGGGGCCCGTTCCCCAGAGGTTTTTCGCACGGACTTTCCATACCAGCGAGCTTGAAGCGGGCAATGACGAGACGTCGTACGACGTCAGGTACACTGCGGTATCGTTGACGATCGTCGATGAAAACAGCACGTCAGTGGAAACCACGACCTGATAGACACACCCCACGCCGGCCGATGCCCATCGGAGTGTCTGATTCACACTTTGATTCTGTGCGCCCTGGGGGGGATTGGTGAGAAGGGGGGCAGACGGTGCAACGGTATTCTCGGTCCACTGGGCAAAACCCAACGATGGTTTTCCGCCGGCGAGACCGAAATATCCGCCGAAGTAGACCTTGTTTGCATCGATCGCAACTTTGCTCACATTCACTTGACCTCCGCCGTGTGATGAAATGCCGCTGCCGAGGGCGTTCCAGGTGCTTCCATCCCATCGCGCCACGTTCCCTGCGAACACCGTTCCGGCGGTGTCGAAACTCCCGGCAGCATACACATCGGTGCCGATCGTTGCCAGACCGTTCACATACACAGTGCTCAGGTTGGCGTTCTTAACGCCAGAACCCACGGAATTCCATTTCGTTCCGTCCCAGCGTGCAATTCCTTTGAGGGTCGTCGAGGCCGATTGCGAAAAACTGCCGCCGGCATACAGATGCGGCCCCGCGAACGCAAGCGACGCCACCGAATTTCCGTTTGGACCAAGCCCCGCACCCAGTGCGGACCACGTGCTGCCATCCCACTTTGCAATATTGAGGGCGTTGACGCCACTGGCGGATGTGAAGCTCCCGCCAACGTACAGGTTCTTTCCCTTTAAGAGGATTGCCTGAACAGCTCCGGAAACGCCTGTTCCCAGAGCGGACCATGAGGAGCCGTTCCATTTTGCGATGTTATTGACCGTGTTTCCTCCGGCAGTTGTGAAGTCCCCTGCGGCGTAGACCGTGTCCGCATCAACTGCAAGAGCCCGGACATAGCCATTCATGCCGGATCCCATAGCCGACCACACTGAGCCGTTCCATTTCGCGATGTAATTCGCCGTAATGGATCCGATCTTCGTATAACTTGTCCCCACATAGATATTCGCCCCGCTGACCGCAACAGCTTCCACAGATTCCGGGTAGCCGCCAAGCATGGGTCCGTACGATGACCAGGTGCTGCCGTTCCATTTTGCCAATTCGTACGCGCTGTCTTCTCCGGCCGTGACGAACAGTCCGCCGACGTAAACATTCCCCGGAGTGCTCGCCATCGCATACACGCCCGAATACGGTTCTAACCCAAGCCCGTTGTAATGAATAGGCACCCAGTTCGTCCCACTCCACCTTGCAACCGAATATATTGGCCTGCCGGCAAACCGTGTGATCGGTCCACCGATGTAGAGGGTGCTCCCAACGAGCGATAGAGCGATTGGGCGGCCCGGATAACCAAGAAGGCCAAGTCCGTTCGACGGGATGTACGCATTCCACACGCCGCCGGAGTACCGCGCCACCTGGCGCGCAGTAATCCCGCCCGCCCGGTCAAAATCTCCGCCGATGTAGACATCGCCGCCTGCAGCGATGTAGGTTGAGTACACCGGATAGTTCGTTCCCACTTGTGTTGAGGTATCGGTGAAAGGCTTCCATGCATTGGACCCGTCGTCATAGTAGGCAAGGTTGTTGACGGTGACTCCGCCGGCCTTTCCAAAGTTTCCGCCGATGACAACGTACCCCGTGGAGCCGATCGCGATGGTGTACACGCCAAATGGATAATCTATGTTATAACTGCTAAACGCGTTGCCCATGGTAAACCAGGTTGTGCCATTCCACTTTGCGATCCTGTCGGCGCCGCTCACGCCTCCGCCGGTAAGAAATGTTCCGCCGACGATCAATTCACTCGTTGAACTCCGGTACGCCATTGTCAGAACGGATCCGAATTCAATGCCCGCGCCCATGGGGTGCCAGAACGTACCATCCCATCGCGCGACTCCTTTTGCGCTTGAGTCGCCGGCGGTGGTAAACAATCCGCCCGCGTACAAAACCCCGGACCCCGTCACAACAATCGATCGTACGTCACCGTTCATCCCCGTATTCATCGCTGACCAGACTGAGCCATTCCATTTTGCGATTCGGTTTGCCGTCACTCCGCCCGCTTCGGTAAATGAGCCTCCGACGTAGATGTCGGTTCCGTTGATCGTGATAGCGTAGACCTGATCGTTGACTCCGGTCCCGAGTGTTGACCAGGTGTTGGATATGATGTTGTACTTCACAATGTGCCGGGTAGAAATATTGCCCGCGATATCAAAGTAGCCTCCGAGGTAGATATCATTCCCCGAAACGGCTATGGCATTCAAGGGCGCATTCCCCCCTCCATTGGAAACTCCCGGAGATCCAAACATACCACTCCACTGATCATCCGCCACCGTTGCGGTGACGAATCGAGGCGCTCCCGTCGGAGTCAGAGTCATTTTGTAGCCGCGTGGATCCAACGTGCCGGTGAATCCTTTCGAAACATCGATCGATCCATCCACCCGGAGTACGCGGTTCAGCGGTTGTGCGGATTGCGCGTGGATCTTTTCGGCGCTGATTACGACAACGCCGAGGACCACAAGGACGGAGAAAGCCAGACGGTAGATGAACGTGCGCATACAGACTCCTCGATAGGTTTTGGAGGGATAGAGAATCACTGCTTCAGATTTGAGAACCAACCCTGCGAGCCGGCCATTCTCAAATATGAGACAGCCAAATTGGTGGGAATTTAATACCCAGTCGGCATAGCAGCAAGCTAAAACCGACCTGGGAGCAAAAAATCATTGCTATCAGACGGAATTTTGGAGATTTGTCGGACTTGGAGTAATTCGCCAGGGTGGGTGTGGCGGGGGGTTCAGACGTCCTGAAATCAGCCCTTCTTTGCCACGAGTTTACCGGCGACGAGACAGAACAACCCAAGCACGAGGCCGGAAACGACGCCGATAATTGGCCCGGTTATGATCATCATGGTCCGGGGTGAATCGGGAAGGGGCATTCTTGTCATCATTGCAGCCTCTTCCGGATGTCGCGCAATGTAGGAGTCAAAAAGAAGGACGTGTAGAGAAGTGATCCATATGCTGTTCACGATGCTCACCAGGAATCCATGAAGAAAGAGCTTTCCGGTGTTTTTTATGGCAAAGACATAAGCACACACAAGAAAGATCGCCAGCCAGAAGAAGGGCTCTATGGTCGAGGGAATCCAAAAGACAGTCGCGATGCCCATGGCAAGACCCAAAAAAGAAAGTTGAACGATCAGTTTCCAGTTCAGAGTTGTGATCACGGTGCTCTCCTGTGGAGTTGTGAAAGGCGATGCGCTTCAACGATCACCGGTTGACATTCCCCATCGCGGGAATTGGATAACGCGCGCCGGCGGCGACACCGGGAGGCGCTGCTTGATTAAGGCGTTCAAGGTCACGGGTACTCAGCGTGACATCGATCGCGGCGACATTTTCTTCAAGGTAGTTTCTGCGTTTGGTGCCGGGGATCGGAACCACCTCCTTGCCTTGAGCGAGAACCCACGCAAGGGCAAGCTGGGCAGGAGTGCAGTGCTTCTCGCGGGCGATGCTTTCGATCTCGGCGAGAAAGACGGTGTTCTTCAAAAGGTTTTCTTCCTGGAAGCGGGGGTGATTCCTGCGCACGTCGTCGGGGGACAATGCATCGGCAGATTTGAATCTCCCCGCAAGAAATCCACGCCCGAGAGGACTGTAAGCGACGAAGGTAATTCCCAACTCTCTGCAGGTCGGAAGGATTTCTGTTTCGACGTCGCGGGTCCAGAGGGAGTATTCTGTTTGGAGCGCAGCGATCGGATGGATTTTGTATGCTCGTCGGATTGTCTGAGGCGCGGCTTCGGATAATCCCAGGAACCGCACCTTTCCTTCCTGAACGAGCTGCGCCATAGCTCCGACAGTTTCTTCGATCGGCGTAGTGGCATCCACACGGTGTTGATAGTAGAGGTCGATAACTTCGACTCCAAGGCGCTTGAGACTTGCCTCGCAGGCCGCACGCACGTACTCGGGTCGACCGTTGATGCCAAGATATTTGCCGTCCTGTGCACGCACGTTCCCGAACTTTGTGGCAATCAAGACCTTGTCACGTCGTCCTTTCAAGGCCTGCCCGACAAGGAGTTCGTTTTTGCCCACTCCGTACATGTCCGCGGTATCAAACAGAGTAATCCCAAGCTCGACGGCGCGGTGAATTGTGGCAATGGACTCCGCATCATCCCTTCCTGCATAGAAATCTGACATTCCCATGCATCCAAGCCCGATGGCGGAGAGTTTGATTTGGGTTTTACCGAGAGTGCGGTAGAGCATAATGAAGCTGTTAGCAGCAGTTAGTTGATAACAAATATGCGCACAAGAAAAGGACTCGTCATCCCCACTTGCTTCTAGTGGGGATCTGATCTACGAGAGAATGTCACGCAAAAGCAATCTTCCCTAATAACATCAGATTCCCGCTAACAACATGCGGGAATGACACTATCGCTTTTTGTTTTCCCTGAAAAAAGAGAATTCCTACAAGCCATTCAGGCACCCACCACTCACCACTCACAATCCCCATTATTCATTGCTCAATTGCTTATATTTCTCTTTATACTTCTCATACAGCTGCTTGTGCTTATCCCTCATGTCACACTTCTTCCCCTGGATATAAACCTGCTCCACGGTCGTTTCGAGGTCCAGAGGGTCCCCCGTGGTGATGATCAATGTTGCATCTTTTCCGATTTCGAGGGAGCCGACGCGGTCCGAGATGCCGAGAATGCGGGCAGGATAAAGCGTGACGGATTTCAACGCTTCGTCTTTCGCAAGTCCGTACGCCGAGGCAATCGCCGCGTGATGGACGAGGTCGCGTGTGCTGGAAGCGTCCGCAGTCGGCTCGCCTGCACCTACGCAAACGGCGAATGAAACGCCGGCATCGTAAAGCTTCCCCGGCAACGTGTACACCCCGTCATAGTCCTCCCATCGTCGGCCCGGGGAGGCGAGAATGTTCTCGATCAGGACGGGGATATTCTTCGCTTTGAGCTGATTTGAGACGCGCCATGAATCTCTTCCGCCGACAAGAACAAGCTTCACGCCTTCCTCCTCTGCCCAGGTCACGGCCGCCTGTATTTGCGAAAGCTCGTTTGCATAAACCCATACAGGCACACTTCCTTGCAGCACCGGAATCATGGCTTCCCAGCGGGAGTCTGTTTCATGATACGGCACACCGCGCTGTTTCTCGGACCCCTTGGCAATCATGTACGCCCGTGCAGCCGCGAACGCATCACGAATCGCTTTGAGCTGATCGTCGCGTTGCTTCTGCCACTCTTCCTTCGTTTGCCGGTTGAATCGGTTCTGCACATACGTCATTGCCGGCCAGTTGACGACAAGCCCGAGCGGGGCCTTCAAAGTCATTTCTTCCCAGGTCCATCCGTCGAGCATCATCGCGGCGGCTGTTCCTGAAAGGAGCCCACCCTGCGGTATCGTCGCAACAATCGCCACTCCGCCGGAACGTGCAACGGGGATCAGCTCGCTTTCGGGATTCACTGCGACTTCAGCCCGCGCATTTGGGTTGATCGTGCCGGTCTCCGTCTCGTCAATGCTTCCACGCACCGATGCGATTTCCGTCAGGCCGAGCGTTGTGCTTGCATTGATGAGCCCCGGATACACGTGCTTTCCCGCCACAGAAATCTTCTCAGCATCCGTTGGAATTGTCACGTTCGTGCCGATGACTGTGATCCGGCCTTTGTCGAACACGATGGTGCCGCCTTGAATTGTTTCGCCGCTCACGGTGTGGATCGTTCCTCCGACGAGTGCGATTGGCTTCTTTTGTTTAGCTGCAGGAACGGGGTCTGAAGCGAGTGCTGTCGCTGACAGAACTATCAGGGCAAGCATCGAACGAGTAACGGATTGAAGTCTCGTCTTCATCATGCGAGTCGTTTTCATTGGGCACCTCCGTACGGGGCAATCAGGTCTTCGATGCACGAATTGCGTCCCTCTTCTCCCGGTCTGCGGGAACGGGGCGACGGAGCACCGGCGGGAGGCGGAGTTTCCTTCTTGATTGCAAGAATCTTCTGGATCAACGCGGCACGTTGTCTCGTAATTTCGTCGCGCATCCGTTGATCCTCCTGAAGGTCAAAATACTTTCTTCCGTCAATCCACGTTTGCTCGCATTTCGAATACGTGGAAAGCGGGTTGCCGTTCCAAACGACGAAATCGGCGTCCTTGCCGACTTCAAGCGATCCAACTTTGTCGTCAATCCGCAATTGTTTTGCCGGATTGATTGTCACGAACTTGAATGCTTCTTCCTCCGAGAGTCCGAACTTGACGGCCTTGGACGCTTCCCAGTTCAGGCGCGATGCGAGCTGGCTGTCGTCGGAATTATACGAGACAACCACCCCCTGGTCGTGCATCAGGGGACCGTTGCCGGGAATTGCATCCCATGCTTCGATCTTGTACGCCCACCAGTCGCTGAACGTCGATGCACCTGCACCGTGCTTTGCAATCTGATCCGCAACCTTGTATCCCTCGAGCACGTGCTGGAAGGTGGCGATCTTGATTCCGAAATCCTCGCACACGCGCAACAGCATCAGGATTTCATCCTGACGGTAGCAGTGGGAGTGGATCACCCGTTCACCCTTCACGATTTCGAGAAGAGCATCGAGCTCGAGGTCCTTGTGGGGAGGAATCTTCGATTTGTCTTTCTCCCACGCCTTCCATTCTTTTTCGTAGTCGAGCGCCGCCTTGAATCGGTCCCGAATGATTTGCTCGACGCCCATGCGCGTTGCTGGATAGCGTCCCGTCGGTCGCGATGAGTTGCTCTGTTTGACGTTTTCACCGAGGGCGAATTTCACGCCCGGAGGCGCTCCTTTGAAAAGAAGGTCCTCCGGCATGCCGCCCCAGCGCCATTTCACGATCGCATTTTGTCCTCCGATAGGATTTGCTGAGCCATGGAGTACGTTGGCGACAGTCGTTCCACCTGCAATCTGGCGATAGATCCAGATATCGTCGCTGTTGAGAACGTCCTCGATTCGGGTCTCACATGTAATCGCCTGACCACCCTCATTAATACTCGCAGCTGCCGTATGTGAGTGACAATCGATGATCCCCGGGGTGACATGCTTGCCCGACGCGTCAATGACTACTGCATCTTTCGGCGCGGTGAGGTTTTTCCCAATCTCCGAAATCCTTCCCCTGTTTATCAGAAGATCGAATCCTTCAAGCTTTCCCCTGGAGCCTTCGGTCCAGAGCGTTGCGTTTTTGACGAGAACATCCCTTGGCTGGTCCGGCATCTTCAGGCGCCCGTATTCGCCGGGCGGAGAAGTCTCCGGAAACG
>JBARRO010000150.1:0-2927 GCA_049644265.1 Bacteroidota bacterium | reverse complement strand
GAGGAAGCGAGCACTAGTGCCCGTTCTCGAAGAGACTGCGAAGATAGATCACAAGAATACTTAGAAGAAACGGCACTAGCTTGTCCAGAGACAAATGTTGTACTTGACACTTATACGCCAATGGCGTATATTACCATATGCTCATCATTGAGACCCCAGTATTCACCAAAAGAGTGCTGGACATTTTGAAAGATGATGAATATCGGGAACTACAGCATTTCCTGGTACAATACCCCGATGCAGGCGATATTATTCCAGGCAGCCACGGCCTGCGGAAGCTTCGATGGACGATCTCCGGCAAGGGAAAGCGGGGAGGATTGAGGATCATTTACTATTGGCTGAGACCAAGGGACACTATACTGATGCTTTTTATGTTCAAGAAAAACGAACGGAGCGATCTAACCAAAGATCAGCTTAAGACATTGCGATCAATTGCCGCGAAGGAGCTACGATGAAGAAGGAAACATTTGATGAACTGATGACGAGCATTGATCAAGGCGGCACCATTCTGCGAGGCAAGAAAGCGCCGAGCCGAACATTCCGCATTGATGACCCAAACGTTTCGGCAATTCGCCGACACCTCGGACTCACTCAGCAGAAATTTGCCGAGCTACTCGGCATCAGCCCGGCAACACTCCGTAACTGGGAACAAGGCAGAAGGAAACCCGAAGGCGCCGCTCGAGTTCTTCTCTGCGTTGCAGCGAAATATCCGAGAGCGGTCTTGGATACCGTTGGGACATAATCCGATCTCTGGAAATCACTTGTGCCCCCTTACCCACGAGACTAGATCCATAGAACCTCAGAATCCCGACTGGCTCTTCCTCTCGGGATTTTTGTTGTATGGAACTCCAGCCTGTCACCTACGAAAGCACACGTTGTCTTCTTGCCATGCAAACCTCTTTAAGCCGCATTTAAATTGTTCACTCTACAATTGTAGGTTCAAGTCGGGGTCAGACAAAAAAATAGGCCGAATCTTTTCAGAATCGGCCTTTCGCGTAGCGGGGGCCCGCTCTTTAATAGAGTCACAACTCCATTGCTTCAGATCTTTGAGATGGCAATCTAAAGACGACACCTACCCACTTCCTTGGATTTGTGCACTCCTGGCGCACCGCAATAATCTATCGTACGGGCTTTCTACCCCGCGCTGGCCTTAGTTGTTTGACTCCTCAAACAACCCATCCAGCTTCTCCACCGATTCCTTCAAATGCTGACTCGTCTCGTGCGTGTAGAGCGAGGTCGTCTGAATATTTGAGTGTCCGAGGATTCGCTGGACAAACGGCAATGGCACCGACATTTGCACAAGAAGCGATGCCCCCGAATGCCGCAAACTGTGAAAATGTATCCGCTCTGACAACCCCGCCTTCCTTGCGCACTTCTTGAAGTTCTTCGATACAAACTCTCCCCTCAATTTTCTTCCCCTTCCATCAGAGAAAACATAGTCGGATCTTCGTTCCAAACCTGCAAGAATCCTGGATGCAGTCATGTTAAGCGGCACTGACCGGCGTCGCTTTCCTTTAAGCACAAAATCGGGCCTGTTGACAAGGTGAATGAACCCCCGTTCCAAATCAACGCTCTCCCATTTGAGATTCACAATCTCCCCAAGACGCATCGCCGAGCATATCCCTATTACAATGATTGCCTTCAATTGCGTATCACCCGTGCATTGAAGTACCCTTGCAAGATCCGTCTGGGACAAGAACGCAGGCTCCTCATCCGGCAGTCGGACGTTCTTCACCTTGCTAAATGGGTTGTTTTTGATAATTCCAAAAGCGCACGCCCGATTGAAACTCACTTTCAAGGTTCTGAAATACATTGAGACGGTGGCTGGACGGACTTCCTTCAAGCGCGTGCTTTTGAAAAGCTCGATGTCGTACGGGGTTATAGCCCTTAAGAACTTGTTACCTACAACCTCAGCGAACCTCCTCAAGGAAATATCGTACGCTTCTATAGTCGCCGGTGCCACCTGCCCCTCAAGTACCGGCAACAGTTGCTCCCGAAACTTCAGAGTTGTCACGTTTCGCCAGTTGGGAAATTCTTTCTGAAGTTCCGCCGTCATCCTCAGAGCCTCCTCACGATCCTTCGTGTACGTGCTTCGCCAAACTCTTTTGCCCTGGTAGCAGAAGACAGCGTGATAGTTCCCGTTCCCTCTTCTTACAAGCGTTGGCATGTGCAGATCTCCTTATGTTGTTCGATCTAGCCCGTTACAAAACAAAAAATCCCAACCGATCTTCACCGATTGGGATTAATTGTTGAAATTTGCGCTGGTACGTTCTTATTGGGCGGAATGCCTATGTCACGTCGCTCAGACTTCCCTTCCTATCTTGCGCTCTTCACCACACTCATCGCTGTAGCGATAAGCGACGAAATATCCCCAAAGTTCGCCGGCAGGATTAGCGTCGTCCCTTGCTTTGCCAGATTGCCAAATTGTTCAACCAATTTTTCTGCCACTCGTAGCTGCACGGCTTCGATTCCACCGTCCGACTGAACAGCCGATGCGACTGCCTTGACACCATCCGCTGTCGCATTCGCAACTGCACGGATTGCCTCAGCCTGGCCGGTTGCCTCATTGATCTGCTTCTGCCGGACTGCTTCAGATTCAAGAACCACCTTCTGCTTCTGCCCTTCGGCTACGTTGATTGCAGACTGCTTCTCTCCTTCTGACTGCAAAATGATAGCTCGCTTTTCCCGCTCCGCCTGCATTTGCTTTTCCATGGCCACAAGAACAGTCTTTGGAGGGACAATGTTCTTG
This sequence comes from Bacteroidota bacterium, assembly GCA_049644265.1. Classification (GTDB taxonomy): domain Bacteria; phylum Bacteroidota; class Ignavibacteria; order UBA10030; family UBA10030; genus JBARRO01. The sequence continues at coordinate 178 of JBARRO010000150.1, read as the reverse complement.
ATTTCGTATCTGAGAATCTTCACCCCCCATGTTCGCGATGCCTCATTAATAGCGCTCACAATGGCGGAATTGATGGTCGTCCGTTCTTCAAACGTTTTATCCAAGTCAATCTTGCCAATCTCACTGCGCATGGTTGTTTGCGACAGCTGAATGATCGAAAACATGTAGTTGCTGATGC
>JBARRO010000149.1:0-14483 GCA_049644265.1 Bacteroidota bacterium | reverse complement strand
TCCGGATACATCGTGCGTGGTCCGGGTCCGTTCCCCGCCGTGGTACCATCCATGACTGCAAAGATCCCGGTGTGGATTTCCTTCTGAATTGCGAGCAGATCGACGAGCGTTTCATGAATCCACGAATGCGTATAATGCCTGTGGGTATTCAGGAGTCCTCCGAAGGCGTTCTTCATCGCTCCGGTGGTGGTGGTGTAGATATGACACTTCGTTGTCGGAAGGTGGACGATGTTCTTCCCGGAGAAGTATTCGGGAATCCTGATTCCTTCATGATAGATCTGATCCAACACCAGCATGGGCGTCCTGGGCTTGTACTCCACCCAACGCATGTCCTGTTCACGGAAATTGAACTTCACCGGGATATTGTATTTCCTGAACAGCGGCGTGTATTTGTTGAGGTCTTCTCCCTTGAATGCATCGGTGACGACCGTTTTGTTCTGAACGCATACCAGGTCCTTAAATCCGTTTTGTTGCAGTCCGAGGATTGTCCCTTCCAGCTGCCACGGCGTCGAGTTCGCTCCGGGAAACGGGAAATGCCAGGAAATATTATCCTTGAGAATCGTCGTCGCGTGCGCGTCGAGCGATCGTTTGACACCCGCGAGATTCATTGCCCGCTGAATGTCGTCCAGGATCGTTGCGGGAGTCGTTCTGACCACGGCGACGGTGGCGTCTGATTTGGGAAGGCCCGAGATTTTTGTTGGCGATTTTGGCTGGGGAAGTTTCATGGATCACAACACCCACTGTTTGAGTTCACGTAAATAAATGACGACGACGCACGCGAGAAACCACGCCAGCACATTGAGCATCATGGCTGCGTCAGTCAGCAACAGGTGCGTCGGATTATCGTCCGTTTGATGCTTCCGAACAAGAAAAAGATAGCGAAAAATCCCGAACAAGACAAACACGGTTGTGAAGATCAGATTCTCCGTACCAAAGACGGTAACGGTCCTGTCAGCCACAGTATACAGCGCGTACGATATCGCCATTCCGGCCGCCGTCACTGTCATAATCTGGTCGATGAACGAAATGTCGTACTCCCGGAGCACCGGCCTGCTTGAATAATTTTCCGTCGAAGCGGAGTTCAGCAGAATTTCTGCGCGGCGCTTGGACGTGGCGAGAAAAACTGAAACAAACAGCGTGCACAACACCAGCCAAGGAGAGACTTGAACGTCGATAGCAAACGCACCCGCAAGGACACGAAGCATAAAACCCGCGGCAATAATGAACACATCCACGAGGATGACACGCTTCAACCACAAGGAATACCCGAGGTTCAATGTGAAATAGAGTCCGACACCGATCAGAAACTTCTCACTCAACCTCATCCCGAGATAGGTTGCCGCTGCTGAGACCAGAACCAGAACGGCAAGGGCCTGTAAAACCGAAACACTTCCGGACGCCAGAGGCCGGTTCTTTTTGAGGGGATGCAGCCGGTCGGCCTCCCGGTCAGCGATATCGTTGATGATGTACACACTGCTGGAAACGAGGCAAAACGCAACAAACGCGAGGAGCTCCATCAGGAAGTACTGTGGATCGAACAGATGCTTCGAGAAGATGAGCGGTGCGAAGAGAAAGAAATTCTTCACCCATTGTTGGGGGCGAAGCAGTTTAAGATATGGTTGCAGTGATTTCAATGGTTCTGCCAAGGAGATGGTGGATGATCCGGATTGACGGAATGGGCTCAGTGGAAACAACAATTCTTCAGGACTTCCTAGAACACCGCTGGCTCCTCATAGACACCAAAAACCTCTGCAAGCGCGTTGCACTGCTCTCCCAAACTCGTGTATGATCTGGTGCAGGCAAGGAGCTTTGGAATGAGGTTTGCACCATCCCTTGCTGCCTGCTGGAGCTCATCCAATGCACGTTCTACATCGGCGTTGCTACGGTTGGCCCGAATATCGGCCAGTCGTTCCCGTTGTTTGCGCTCCACTTCAGGAGAAATTACCAGGATGGGAATATCAATCTTCTCATCCTCTTCCACGAAATCGTTAACTCCAACGATAATCTTTTCTTTAACATCCAGCTCCCGTTGGTACCGATACGCGGCTTCCGCAATTTCACGCTGGAAGAATCCCGCCTCGATCGCCGGAATCACCCCCCCAAACGTCTCGATTTTTTCAAAATAACGTTCCGCCTCTTCCTCCATGCGCGTCGTAAGCGCTTCAACAAAATAACTACCCGCCAGTGGGTCGATGGTGTTGGCCGCACCCGTTTCGTGAGCCAGGATTTGTTGGGTCCGAAGTGCGATGGTAACGGCCTTCTCCGAAGGAAGCGCAAGCGTCTCATCCATCGAGTTCGTATGAAGCGATTGGGTTCCCCCAAGGACACCGGCAAGGGCCTGGTAGGCCGTGCGGACAATGTTGTTTTCGGGTTGTTGCGCTGTGAGAGAGCAACCGGCGGTTTGCGTGTGGAATCGGAGCATCCAGGATCGTGGATTTTTCGCTTTGTACTTATTGCGCATTTTCCGGGCCCAGATCCGTCGTGCGGCGCGATACTTGGCGATCTCCTCGAAGAAGTCCACATGAGAGTTAAAGAAGAACGAAATCCTCGGCGCAAATTCATCGATATCCAGGCCGCGTTGCAGTCCGTGTTCGACATAGGCGAATCCATCGGCCAGTGTGAACGCTAATTCCTGCGCAGCAGTTGAACCCGCCTCCCGAATATGATATCCGCTGACGGAGATCGGATTCCATTGCGGGACTTCCCTGTTCAGATATTCGAACATGTCAATGATAAGGCGCATCGAAGGTGTGGGAGGATAGATCCACTCCTTTTGTGCAATGTATTCCTTGAGGATGTCCGCCTGAATCGTCCCACGAAGTTGCGTAAACGCGACTCCCTGTTTTTCCGCCACTGCAAGGTAGAACGCCATCATCATCGGAGCCGGCGCGTTGATCGTCATCGAGGTGGAAATTTCTCCAAGGTTAATCCCCTTGAACAGCACTTCCATGTCTGCCAGTGAGCTGACGGAGACGCCGCAAATTCCCACCTCCCCTTCTGCATGAAGATCGTCAGCATCGCGGCCCATCAAAGTCGGCAGATCGAACGCCACCGAAAGTCCGTGCTGCCCGTGGTTGAGCAGATAGTGGTAGCGTTCGTTGGTATCCTCCGGTGTCCCAAATCCCGCAAACTGCCGCATCGTCCACAATCTTCCGCGGTAGCCGGTGGCATGAATGCCACGCGTGTAGGGAAACTCACCCGGATACCCGATATCGCTCAGGTAGTTGATGTGCTCGACATCCAGGGGCGTGTACAGCATTTCGATCGGCTCACCACTCACCGTTGTGAATTTCACGTCCCTGACTTTTCCGGACGATTTCGTCTTCTTCTCCCAACCCTCCTGCTCTTTGCGGATCTTGTCGAACCCGTTCTCCATCTTGTTTGCTCCTTTTGAGTTTCCCTTGCTCTCTTGATTACGTTCTTCCGAATCTTCGGTCGAGCTCTTCAAGAGCTATCTTCACAACAACGGGGCGGCCGTGAGGACAGACATAGGGCATTTGAGTCGCAAATAGCTGGTCAATGAGAACGACCATCTCGTTCGCATTGAGTCTATCCCCCGCCTTGATGGCAGCTTTGCACGCAAACGATTTTGCCAAATTGTCACGGGCATCGATCGTCGACGCGTGCTCGTTGTTCTTGAACTCATCCAACACATCCTGAAGAATCTTTTTTTCGTTGCCGATCCGGACGTCCGCAGGAATGCCTTCGATGACGACAGTATTCTTGCCGAACAGTTTCATGTCAAATCCCAGCTTGCCGAGATGGGGCAAGAGCTCCATGACGAGGGAATAGTCGGATGCATTCAAGGCGATCGTTTGGGGGAAAAGGAGTTGTTGGGAAGTGGGGAGGCTGTCCCCAAAATTCGCCATGATCCGCTCGTAGAGGACCCGCTCGTGGGCGGCGTGCTGATCGACAATCATCAGGCCGGTCTTGATCTGGGAGACGATGTATTTGTTGTGCGTCTGCCAGATCGCCCTTCCCGCCGGGACCGAAGCACCGACCGTTTCGTTGGACGTGTGCGGAATTAGACGGTTTCCATCCTGATCCTCTTCGGGGGCTTTCGGAAACGGAATTGGCATCCGAAGCTCCTCGGGCGTGAGGGGCCTTGCAAACCAATCGTCCATCCGCAAAATCGTTGAATGCCCCGGGACGTTCTCCGCATTCATATCGGGTCGAAGTGGAAACACGGGTGTTCCGGCGCCTCCACTCAGGGCGCGCTCAGAGCTGAATTTATTCCATGCCTGCTGGTCAAAACGCAACTTCTCGTCAAGAGAGGCCACCGCATTCCCATCCTGGAACGAGACGGTCGGCACGAGATCGTGCGCCGCAAGAGTCCTGCGTACCACCGAGAGCACCATTCTGTAGATACTCGAATCATTCTCAAACTTCACTTCCATTTTGGAGGGATGGACATTGACATCGACACGGCTCGGGTCGAGTGTCAGATGGAGAATGAAGAAGGGATACGATCCTCTCACAAGAAGATGCTCAAATGCCTGGAAGACCGCATGGTTGACCATTCTGCTGAGAATGAACCGCTTGTTGAGAAACAGGAATTGCTCAACGCGGGTCTTCCGTGCAAATTCGGGTTTGCCAATAAATCCGTCGATGGTCAGATATTCCGTTGCCTCATGGAGAGGCACCATGGACTGGAACTGATGTTCGCCGAACAGGTCCGTTAACCGGCCCTCGACAGACTGCGGTTTGAGGTCCAGGAGGACCTCATCGTCACTGCTGTAGAACCAGCCGACATCCGGATTGGCAATCGCCATGCGCGATACGACATCGGTGATGTTCTTCAGTTCGGTCGTACGGGTTTTGAGGAAGTTCCTGCGGGCAGGAGTATTGTAGAAGAGATTCCTGACTGCAATGGATGTGCCCAAGTTGGAAGCGGTCTTGGAATGTTCCCGCAACTCATTTCCCTCGATACGAACAAGGGTTGCCACGTCGCTCGAAGCAGTACGCGTCTTCATTTCAACCTGGGCAACCGCAGTGATCGACGCCAGCGCCTCACCCCGGAACCCCAGCGTGCGAATATGCTCAAGCTCTTCTGCTGAATGTAATTTGCTGGTCGCGTGGCGCTGGAAGGACGTGAGGGCATCCTCGTCCGACATGCCTTCGCCGTCGTCGACAACCTGGATAAGGGATTTCCCTGCCTCCTTGACATACACTTCAATCCGTGTTGCCTTCGCGTCAAGAGAATTCTCCAGGAGTTCCTTGACCACAGAGCCGGGACGCTGGACAACTTCGCCTGCCGCGATTTTGTTGGCAAGCTCAGGTTGCATGATATGGATTTTCGCAGCCATCGTGCTGGTCAACCTCTCGGTTTTACGCCTATGCCCGGGCGGTCGGGAAGGACCAGCTTTCCGTCGACAATCCGGACTCCTTCGTACGGATCGTTGGTGGTGAGAACATTGCCGTCCAGATCCGCGTAGTCAAGGAGCGGAGAGAGCTGCGCCGCCGCGGAGATCCCAATGGATGTCTCGATCATGCAGCCCGCCATGATCTTCATGTTACAGGCTCGCGCGGTGTGGATCATGGCGATCGCTTCCCGCAATCCTGTGCACTTCATGAGCTTAATGTTGATTCCGTCGAACGCATTCTGCAGTCCCGGGATATCGGCGAGTCGAATGACGTTTTCATCGGCAATGAGCGGCAGATTCACGCGCTCCCGGACCCATTCCGTCGCGTTAAGGTCCGCAGCGGGCATGGGCTGCTCGACGAACTCCACTCCCTCCTGTTCCAGCCATTTGATCTTCTCAACAGCAACTTGCTTGTTCTTCCATCCTTCGTTGGCGTCAACCCTGAGAGTCTTGTTTGTCACTTTGCGAATGGCCCGCATGATTTCTTCATCGTTGGATCCGCCGAGTTTAATCTTGAGAATCGGAAATTCCTCGGCTTCCCGCACCTTCTTTTCAATGACCTCAGGCGTGTCAATGCCGATTGTGAAGGAGGTCTTCGGGGTATCGTCTTTCTGAAGCCCCCAATAACGATACAGCGGGATACCGAGCTTCTTACCGATCCAATCGTGCAGCGCGATATCCACAGCGGCTTTCGCCGAGAAATTACCCCCTGCGGCTTCGTCAACAAATGAGAGAATCGATTCGAGCTGAAACGGATCTTCAAATTGGCCCAGATCAAGGCCTGCAAGGAATTTTTCGACAGTCTGAATCGACTCGCCATAACGACCGGACGGTGCAGCCTCACCCAGGCCTGTGACGCCGCCATGCTCGATCTGAACAAGGATCACCGGATCAATGGAGGTCGATCCCCGGGCGATCGTAAATGGGTTGCGCAAACGCAGTTCAAAACGGGAAAACGAACATTTCATACGGTTTCGGGAAGAGAATCCGAGTTCTCAAACAATGCGTCGAGAAACAACTTCTTGTCAAACGGCTGCAGGTCATCAATCTGCTCTCCCACTCCCACATACTTCACAGGGATTTTCAACTCATGACTGACCGAGAGAACAACTCCGCCTTTGGCGGTACCGTCGAGTTTTGTAACGACCAGCCCCGTGACTTCAACTGCACTCATAAACTGCCGGGCCTGCTGGATCCCATTCTGTCCGGTGCTCGCGTCAAGAACGAGCAGCACCTCGTGCGGTGCACCAGGCAAGCGCTTCTCCAGCACGCGCTTGATCTTCTTGAGCTCCTCCATGAGGTTCGTTTTGGTGTGCAACCTCCCGGCCGTGTCAATAATAACGACTTCCATATTCTTCGCAATCGCTGAGCTGAGGGAGTCAAACGCAACGGATGCGGGATCTGCGCCGTGAGACTGCTGGACGATCTCAACGCCGGCACGACGGGCCCAGATCTCGAGCTGTTCGTTCGCCGCGGCGCGGAATGTATCTGCTGCACCGATCAGAACACGATAGCCGGCCTGACGTAAGGTGTAGGCGAGCTTTCCTATGGTGGTGGTCTTACCGACCCCGTTGACTCCGACCACCATTATCACGTAAGGCCGGGGCGACGATGGAATCAGCACGGCTCCGACGTTGTCGGATCCGTTGACATGGAGTAGTTTTGCAAGCTCCTCTTTCAGCATCCCGACCAGATTGTCGGTGGATTCAAATCCCTCTGAGCGTGCCCGCTCTTTAACGCCGGTTAAAATGAGGGTTGTCGTCTCGATTCCGATATCACCTGCGAGCAATATCTCCTCAAGTTGGCCAAGCAGTTCTTCATCGATCTTGCTCCTGGACGCAACAAGATGTTGCACCTTCCGGAACAAGAAATCCCGGGTCTTCCCAAGCCCTCCCCGAAGTTTTGAGAACAGTCCTGTCATACTTCTGAGAGCGAATGAATTTTTGCCGATTTCGGCCCAATGAATAGTCTCCGGGTGTAGGACCCCAGAGAGAACACCATCAATACTATGCTTGCCCAGAGGGTGAACACTCTGAGCGATTCAAGAGATTCGATCCGGAGAGTGCTGAGGAAAAAATACAGCGCAATCATCGATACGGTAATCTTGCCCGGCCAGTTTGACTGGGCAATGATGTTTTTTCTTTTCTTGATATACACCCCCCCTGCAAGAATCAATCCATCCCGGAGAAGCACAGCCCCGATGAACCACCACGACAGGTCCCCCGACCACACAAGCAAAATCCCCACAACGCCCACGCCGATCTTATCGGCAATCGGGTCGATGATCTTGCCAAGCTCACTGACCTCGTGGAGTGTTCTGGCGAGATAGCCGTCAAGGAAATCGGTCGAAACCGCGAGAACCATCAACGCACCGGCCCACAAGCGATGGTCAGGAAAATCTGCTGTCAGGCAATACCCGATGGGGGCGACCAGGAGGACTCGGGAAAGACTGAGGATATTCGAGAGAGTCCAGGCAGGTGACGACATCATTCATCATTCGAGTTTTTCTTTGCGTCCGTGTCGATGGAAACCGGATACGTTCCGCTGAAACACGCTGTGCAGTATTGCTGACCGTCTTCCGTTGGGACAGCTTCGAGGAGTTTTTCGATGGAGAGATAGGCAAGACTGTCAGCGCCCAGGTATTCGCCAATCTTCTCGACATTTCCGTCGAACCGGTTGGCAATCAATTCTTCATTGCTCGGGAAGTCCATCCCATAGTGACACGGATGGCGAATCGGCGGAGAGGTAACGCGGAAGTGCACTTCCTTTGGCTCCGCCTCGCGGATGAGCTTTACCAGTTGCTTCGACGTTGTGCCGCGAACGATCGAATCGTCGACGATGACGACTTTCTTTCCCTTCAAGACCCCCTTCACCGTGTTGAACTTTGTCTTGACCTTGATTTCCCGGTCGCCCTGGTCAGGCTGGATAAATGTCCGTCCGACATAGTGACTGCGGATCAGGCCGAGCTCCATCCTCACGTTGTTGCCCAGTTTATTGCTTTCTGTCACATAGCCCAGTGTTGCCGTGTTGCTCGAGTCGGGCACGCTGATGACGACGACACGATCTTCCGGGTCGTCCGATGCAACGGGAGATTCTTCTGCAAGAAGCTTTCCAAGCCTTCGACGGACTTTGTCGACATTTTCCCCGAAAATCCGGCTGTCGGGACGCGAAAAGTAGATGTACTCAAAGATGCAGTGATGAGTTTGTGCAGGGCTTTTCTTCACCCGGTACGATTTCACCTGATTGGTTTGCAGTGTCTCACGATCGATGACCAGGATTTCGCCCGGCGCCACTTCGCCGACATACTCCGCCCCGATGATATCGAAGGCGCACGTTTCGGATGCGACCACAAAAGCGCCGTTGAGCTTTCCAAGCGCAAGGGGTCGGAATCCGTAGGGATCCCGGGCGGCTATGAGACTCGAATCCGTAAGGATGACGAGTGAATATGCCCCGTCGACCTGTTCCAGGGCTTCCTTGATCTGCTGGATCTGCTCCCGCTGCTTGCTGCGGGCAACGAGATGGAGGATGATTTCGCTGTCCGATGTCGACTGGAAGATCGTGCCTTCGTCCTGCAATTGTTGGCGAAGGGAGCGAAAGTTCGTGAGGTTGCCGTTGTGTCCAAGGGCAAGATTTCCCCCTTTATAGTTGACGACGAACGGCTGAATGTTCGATTTGTTGTCTGAGGATCCGGTGGTCGAGTATCGATTGTGGCCGACGGCAGCAAATCCTTTGAGACTTTCCTTGAGCGTCGATCCATCCCGATACACGTCTGCAACGAGGCCCACACCCTTGTGGATGTTGAACCTCCATTTCTTCTTGTCTTCGATGAATTCGCTGGAAACGATGCCGGTGGCTTCCTGGCCGCGGTGCTGGAGAGCGTGGAGGCCATAGTAGGTCATAACCGACGCCTCGGGATGTCCGAAGATTCCAAAGACGCCGCAGTGGCTTCTCGGTTTCCCCTCGATGTGAGCAAATTCTCGCACAAGTCAAATTTAGGAAAAAAAAAGTGCGCAAACAAGGGTGCGGAATTAGCACTCCGCTTGATTTGTTATTTTTTCATGTCCCAATCCGCTACACCTCTTCTCATCTCATCGCCACCCCGCGTTCTATTCAAAGGTCACGTTATTTCCATTCCAGATCTATCCGTGAGTGAAGCATCGAGAGCTCGTTGTCCGTAATTCGAGAGTTGGGGGACGGAAGATGAACAGTCGCCAAACTTATGGAAGGAAAATCGATTCTTTAAGGAGTTAGAGCGGGGGGAAAATTCAGTCTTGTGTAGCCATCCTTCTTCACAAGATATCATCAGCACAAAGCGGGAAAGTGAGGTCCAGGATCCGTGATCATCAACATGCCACCTGGAGACTCTCAGGTGAGAGTTCAGGTACAAAAAAAGGGAGAGGATTGCTCCTCTCCCTTTTCATTATTCAAACGGAATTGACTACTACTTCAAAGTGTAGTTAATACCAAGTCTCAGCGTCAGGGGCATCCATGTACCCTCCTCGTTGCTCGTTGTGGAGGAAGTATACAGTACGTCTTTGGTTCCTGAGGCACCTTTGCCAATCAGGTTGGCAATGCCAAATTTCAGACCGGCGTCGATACTCAGCCCCTCTTTCATCACATATTCAGCTCCTGCGCCGATTACCAAGCCAACCCTCGTCTTGCTGTCGATTGTGCCGACAGTAAACCCAGCAACCTTTGACTCAACCGTTGCTCCGGGGAACATATTCAGTGCCAATGCACCGCTAAGGTAAGGCCATAGACTCATCGCCCCCATCTTCATTTCTTTTAGGGGATACTCTGCACCAAGTTCAATCGCAAGAACACCCTGTGTGGCTTTAAATGTAGAACCTTCAGCCTGGTAGATATCATAGCCGACAGCTCCTGTCCACCGAACCATCTGGGGACCGCCCATAGCACGAACTTTTGCATTGACTCCTAAGAATGGACCAAAACCAAAGCCCACTCCGCCGGAACTTTGTGCCTCAGTCGCACCGCCGGGGCCAAGCAGACCATTGAAATTAAGTGCACCGCCTACTGAAGTGACTTTGAATCCCTGAGACATCGCAACCCCGCTCGCCACCATCATACACACTAACAACATTGCAACTTTCTTCATAGCGACCTCCTGATTGTGGTAAGTTTAGATTTCTTCTTGCATTAGCTTCGACGGTAAGACTTGCAGAAGATAGCGACCAGTTGACCCAAAGTCAATACCGAAGGACTAGACCCCTGGGTCCCGTCATGTTATTTGAGACCTAAAAATAGACTGAGAACCAGAGACTTGTAGTGCCGAGATTGAGACCAAATGTTGAATTCTCACTCGTGGCGTCAGAGTTCCCTTGAGTTTTCTGCGTTGTCTTTCCACCACCAAACGATAAGTTCAACGTGTAAGCGAACCCAGCACTCACGCCTTTCGCAAGAAATGCCTCGACTCCCATACCGCCTGAAACGGAGAATGGCGTAGAGGAGATATCGGTTTCAAGAGGCGTTCCATTGGCAGGCGTTCCTGCCGCCAGCGATGGTTTCTGAGTCTCAGATGTGCTTGTCAGTCCAACACCTCCGAGCAAATACGGGCTGACGGATCCAACATACGTGTGCCATTCGACCGCTGCGCCAACGCCAAAGGAGGTTGTATTGTCTGATGCATCCGACGCTCCTCCCTGGCCTTTCATCGTTAAGTTGTTAATCCCAAAACTTATCGTGGGTACAAGAACCATGTTCGGTGACAACCAATAACGGAGGCCTACTCCACCACCAACAGGAGTGTTACTGATGGTCTGAGTTTGCGAGTTGAAACTCACTGAAGCAAGGCTTCCCGAATTGTAGTAGACAAACATCGCCTTCGAACCCTGACCAGGCAGATCTTGAGCAAATCCTATTGAAAACATGACTGATAAAACCAAGACTGCCAGAAAAAACTTCTTCATGTCGATTCCTCCAGTTTGGTTATTGTTCGGATGAGGGTTTCTCCCCCTCAAGCAAGGTTTACTAAAAACGTCGCGACAATATAGCCACCACCTTTTTCAATGTCAAGCCATTTCTTTATCGTGTAGTGGTTGAAATGCCTGTCCATTGTCTTTGACAGGAGGCAGGTTAGCTCTTCGGCCGAGGAGCATCAATAGTTCGATCGCCTCAGTTCTTCCCGGTACGTGGTGACATTATCCACGTATGCAACTGTCTGTTTCCAATTTCGGAAATACCCACTCTGGGGTTGTCCATCGCGCCAAATACTCTGATGCAGGGAATAGCCGCTGCTTGAGAGGAAGGGCAGAGCATCCTTTACAGCATTCCAGGTTCTCGGATCATTTCCGAGGTACCTGGCTACTTTCCGAGCATCGAGAATCCGACCCAACCCAGCATTGTAGGCTGCCAACGTAAGGCGAATCCGATCATCGGTTGCCGACTTCCCAAAGAAATTGTAAAGAGAACGGAGATGGTAGATCCCCGCCTTGATGTTGTTCCCCGGAGACATCGTTTCATCCACACCGACCTTCTCCGAAAGCTCAATCTGGGTAATTGGCATGATCTGCATGAGCCCATACGCCCCGCGGTGACTCACGGCGTCGTGACTGAATTCAGATTCCTGTTTCATCACTGCCAGAACCAACAGCCAATCCACACCATATTTTTTCGAATAGCTCTTGACGTAAGGAAGATACCTTCGAAGTGCGACCTTATCGAGGTCGGATGGGGTCAGAGTTGCCTCTTTAGCAGCCTGGCCTGCCAATACGGCATTGGGCTCGTTCCGCTGGACGTAATGGGACGAAGAACCCGGTTGGAAACACCCCAGAAAAAGCGAAGAAAAACCTATGATTGAAAAGAACAGTAAACAAACGCGACTCGAGCTCCCCATGTGTTGATTTTCCATTCAGCATTCTTTCTCATTGTTCGAGATCCGTTCTTTGGGCTCTGAGCCTGTCCAGAGCTATACGAACATACGGAGAAGAATCAAGAAAATCAACCGTTCTTTCCAGATCACTCTAAATGCCTACGTGAAAATCTGTTAGACGGGGTGGACCTGATGCCACTTGAATCGACTTTCCCATCTCCTTCATTTATTGAACCTTCGTGATCAGAAGCCTGGAATTCCGATGTTTCCATCTCTACTTGCGTGCTTCTTCGACAACGACAGCGTTTGCAACTGGACGTTCGCCTGCTTTGTCGGATGGGGAGTTTAGTACCCTCTTTTCCACGACAAATGTCGTAGAGCCCCCCCCATCGAGGTTTACGCCATTCCAGGCCCCGATCGATAGCAACAGTTCTCCCATTTCCTTGAACGTCATCCCCAGGCTTGATTTCTGGCGTCCATCGACTGCACACAAGAATAGCTTCGTGGTATCCTTGTCGAAACCGACAAACGTCCGTGGATGGCGCGCATCCAGAAAACTCCTTCCAAGTCTCTCAAGACGGGCATCTTCCATCACTGTAAACTCTCCGTTTTTAAGAATGCGCCCGGCCCCGCCTATCACCTGCCTGATCCTCTTCCGGTGAGATTCAAACCCAAGAAACAGTCTTACAGTGTCGCCAGCCGCAATTCCATCAAGAACCGATTTCCCTCCCTCTCTTTCCTCGACCTTGAGAAGTCCTTCGTTGTCTGAAATCCCCCCACTCCAGTCCCTGGACACACACACCATGATCATCGTATCATCAACAACCCATTCAGGATCGGTTCTCCTGAGTAATATGCCGGTAGTGCCAATATTTGTAGTGGAGCTGTCGTACCAACTTGACGTCAGAAAGGACACCGTGTCGCCACCGAAACGGCGGTTGACTCCTCCAATACGAATCACATCATCGCGCACTGTTCGGAAACAACCAACAAACGACAACCGATCGAATCCCGGTCTACCTTGCTCATCAATCAGGAAGTGAGACCGGATGCTTTGTGTTCCCAGGACGAATTTTCCGTCCGTGACCTGATTCCCCAACGGCCAACCTGTTTTGAAGCTAAAAAAATCTCCGTTGATGCCGGCAATGACCCTTTGTCCATCATGGTGTTCTGCCGCGGTGACGAGGTCGGAAGTACGGACAAGCCCTCTGGTTCGAAAGACTTCAATCTTCAGGCTCCTCACCTTAAGGTCAATTTCAAGCACATGGACATCGAACGGATCGTCTGTGATAATGTGGGAATAGACCGCCCCCGGGGCGATCACAGTCTGCTCCCGAACTACGCCGGAGCCGCAACCGACTCCGCCTCCGGCAATCAGCGTGATCAGTATGGCAAAGCAAATCACCCTCATTGGATCTCAATGATCTTATGTTTCCCTGATTTGCCCACGAGAATCCGGATCGCGCGTTTCGGTCTCTGAAAATATTCTGCCAACACTTCGATCAGTTTCTCATTGGCCCTTCCCTCCACAGGGGGGGAAGTCACCCGAACGATGTAGGAACCATCCGGCAGTTTTTCCACTTCGTTTTTGTGGGCGTTCGGTTTGACTTTGACTCTGATTTTCATGTGTGCAATTCAGACGCAGACACAACGGGAGGAGAAGTACACTTCACGGGAAGACGATCGGATGGGGAATTACTCGTCGGGCCGGCAGCCGGGATAACCCTTCAGAAGAGGTCACTTCATGAACCGTTTCTCGATATCTCCAATCTTGTTCACGCGTTGCTGATGACGTCCCCCGCCAAACCAGGTTGAAAGCCAGATCTTCACAATGGACTTTGCAGCTTCACTCCCCAGGACCCGGCCGCCCAATGTCAACACATTCGCATCGTTGTGTTCCCTGCTGCTCTGTGCCACGAACTCGCTATAGCAAGGCACTGCCCGCACACCGGGGACCTTGTTGGCAACAATGGCTGAGGCAACACCGACTCCGTCGATCATGATTCCCCTGTTGGCACTTCCACGCGCAACCAGGGACGCAACGGCATAAGCGAAGTCCGGATAGTCACAAGCCTGCTCAGAATTTGTCCCGACATCAGCAACCGTGTAGCCAAGGTCCAGGAGAAAAGATCGGAGCATTTCCTTCATCGAGAAGCCACCGTGGTCGGACCCGAGGGCAACGACGATCTTCGCGTTCGGAGCTTTGGGATCGTTGGGAGAATAGAATCGCACAGGCTCAGTGCTTCCTTGCGCTGTTGAGCCCGCCGAAGCATCCCTGGTCAGCTCGAGCC
>JBARRO010000148.1:0-4926 GCA_049644265.1 Bacteroidota bacterium | reverse complement strand
GGTATAGGTGAAGAGGTGAAGGTCGTTTTGTGGAGAGATGAGAAGGAAAGGAAGGTGGGGGTTCCTTCGGACCTGGCAAAAGTGATGAAGAAGGAAAAGTTGCTTGAGTTTTTCGAGTCCCTGAGCTATACGCATCAAAAAGAGTATTCACGCTGGATTACCGAAGCGAAGAAGGAAGAGACAAAGCAGTCAAGGTTGGAGAAGGCGATACAGATGTTGAAGAAGAAGGTGAAAACGCCGGGATAAAATGGGCGTTCTTACCGTTCTCGATGTATATTCACGATTCACCAATCTAATGTTCTTGAGGGGGGCTTCCTGTGTCCTTATTTCGGGGGAAATACAGGATTGAATCGGCGAGGTTGGAAGGATTCGATTACACATCGCCGGGATCCTATTTTGTGACAATTTGCACCAAGGACCGCATCGCCTGGTTCGGAGACATTCAAAAAGGGGAGATGCATCGTTCCGCGATCGGTGAAATCGTTGCAGAAGAATGGCAGAAGACGCCGGCCATACGGCCAAATGTCACGTTGGATGAATGGAGGGTCATGCCGAACCATTTTCATGGGATTGTGGTGATTGGTGAAACGCACGTGGGTGTAACCACCCAACCCGTAGAGACGACCCGCCGGGTCGTCTCTACGAATCAACCCACATTGAAACCCAATTCCCTTGGTTCCATCATCGGCCAATTCAAATCACAATGCACCAAACGCATTCATGCCACCGGCAATCGAGATTTCGCATGGCAACCACGGTATCACGACCACATCATCCGCGACGAGGATGATCTGAACCGCATCCGGGAATATATCATCAACAATCCCGCGAATTGGGATGAGGATGATCAGAATCCATCGAGATAAGGTTTTTGCAACAATCACATGACCCCCCTCAGAGTCTCTGAAGCCCAAACCCGCTACAACCTCATCGACCCCCAGCTCAAAAAAGCCGGATGGAATCTCTCCGACCGCACACAGGTCGCTTTTGAGATTCCGGTGGCGGGCTACGACGGCTCCCCGCTTGAAGGTTTTACCGATTATTGCCTCTACAGTCCAAACGGCGATGTCTTGGCCGTGGTTGAAGCAAAACGGACAAGCAGGGACGCACGAGTCGGCAAACAGCAACTCCTGCAATACCTCGAGGCCATAGAAAAGAAACAGAGCTTTCGCCCGTTTGGATTCATGGCCAACGGGGATTCAATCTTCTTCTGGGACAGCAAAGTAGCAGCCGAGCGACAGGTTGCAGGATTCTTCTCCCGCGAAAACCTCGAACGCCTTCTCTTCCTAAAGCAAAACCATAAACCGCTGAACAGCGTTGAAATTAACCGCACCATCGTTGAGCGCTCTTATCAAACCGAGGCGATCAGGCGAATTTCCGAAGCCATCGAGGTGAAGAAGAAACGGAAGGCGTTGTTGGTGATGGCGACCGGAACGGGCAAGACGCGGACAATCATGGCGTTGATCGACCTCTTCCTGAGAACCCATAACGCCCAGCGAGTCCTGTTCCTTGCCGACCGGGATGCTCTTGTGGATCAGGCGTTGACAGATGGATTCAAAACGTTCCTCCCGAACGAATCACGCGCCCGCATTCGCACCTACGATGTCGATGAAGCAAAGCGGGTACGTATTTGCGTTGCCACTCTTCAAACACTCGAGTTATGCTACGGTAAGTTCACTCCCGCCGATTTCGATCTGATCATCACGGATGAGTGCCATCGTTCGATTTATAACAAGTTTACAGACGTTCTGGCCTACTTTGACGGCATTCAGATAGGACTGACAGCGACGCCGGCGGAGTTCATCGACCGGGATACGTTTAAGTTCTTCGATTGCCACGACAAAATTCCGACGTTCCTCTACACGTTCGACAAAGCCGTAGAGGAGAAATATCTCGTTGACAAGAACGTCTACGCCGCGCAAACAAAATTCCAGCGCCAGGGAATCAAAGGCGCGAACATGACGGAAGAGGAGAAAGAAACGCTCCGCAAGCGCGGTATCGACCCGGACGATATTGACTACGAAGGGACCGACCTTGAGCGCAAGGTGACCAACAAGGACACGCTTCGAGCTCAATGGGAAGAGTTCATGGATGTCTGTTACAAAGACGCCACGGGCCAATATCCGGGCAAGTCGATCATTTTTGCGGTGACCCACCAGCATGCAATGCGTCTTTCCGAAGCGTTCGAAGAGATGTATCCTGAATTTCAAGGGAAGCTGGTTCAGGTAATCGATTCCAAAATGGAACGGGCAAGAGACCTGTTGGCCAACTTCAAAAAGCAGGATATGCCCCGCATCGCCATCTCAGTCGACATGCTGGATACCGGCGTCGATATTCCGGAAGTGACGAATCTTGCATTCATGAAGCCGGTGAACTCGCAGATCAAATTCTGGCAAATGATCGGCCGGGGAACACGGTGCAACGAAGCGTGCAGGCATTTCGAGTGGCTTCCTAGCGGAAAAAAGGAAGAATTCCTTATCGTGGACTACTGGGAGAATTTCGACCATTTCAACATGATGCCGGCGGACGAGGAAGGGAAGTCCTCTCAGGTACCGGTGCTGGTAACGATTTTCATCGCCCGGCTCCAGAAACTGCGCATTCTCCTTGGCGACCAATCCTCAAGCGACGCGAAGCGTATCATTCGAGACATCCGGTCCGACATTGCCCGCATTCCGCAGGAATCCTATTCGGTCAGGAGGGTGTTCAACGAGATTCGAGACGCTTGGGACGATGAGTTCTGGCGATACATCACTGAAGAAAAGCTCGAGTTCCTGAGATTGAAAGTTGGCCCCATGCTTCGATTCATTCCCAATGTGTGGCCTAGCGAGGCATTTTTCATAAGCAAAATGGAGAGGTGCGGACTTGCGCATCTCCAGCATAAGGATCTTGCGGCGCATATCAAGTCGATTCGAGAGGATGTCGCTCTACTTCCGACGAACATCGCGGAGGTGAAGGCGAGGCAGAAGCATATCGACGCCGTGCTTTCCAATGATTTCTGGGTGACGCGGACCTTAGCCTCGATTGATGAGGCAAGAGAAGCGCTTGCGCCTGTTATGCGATACAAGCGAGAACGCCCTTCTCTAGTCTTCGAGCTTGGGCTTGACGACATCATTGCAATGAGGAAATGGGTGTTCCTGCGAAAAGATTCTCAACGAATGTATGTGGAGGAGTATCGAAAGCTGATCGAAGAACGAATAGAAAAGATCGCTAAAGACCACCCCACAATACAGAAGCTGAAGAACAAGGAAGAGGTAAAGGCAGAGGATTTGATCCGACTCGAAGAGTCGCTGGAAACTGAGCTTGGCACGGATGAGATCAGTCTTGACGATGAGAACATGCTGAAAGCGTTTGGTGTGCGTGTGGGAAGCTTGGTTGATTTCCTGAAGCATGTGCTCGGACTTGAAGAGCTTCCTTCGTATGAGACTGTTGTCCAGAAGGCGTTCGATGCCTTCATCCTTGGACATAATTACAATGCGGATCAGTCGCGGTTTCTACGAGTGGTGCAGAATGTATTCCTACAACGGAGAAATCTCGTTCTGGCCGATTTATATGAAGAACCGTTTACGAATTTCGGATCGAATGCTGTAGAAAGGTTATTTGGTCAGAATGATGTTATCATGCTGATAGAATTAACCAACACCCTCGCTGCGTGAAGCCATATATCAAAGGAGTGCCTTGGCAACACAGAAGATGAAACTGGCTTATAAGACAAAATTGGGCGAATGCTTCGTTACCAAATTGGAAAGGGCCCT
Source organism: Bacteroidota bacterium (assembly GCA_049644265.1). Taxonomy (GTDB): domain Bacteria; phylum Bacteroidota; class Ignavibacteria; order UBA10030; family UBA10030; genus JBARRO01. The sequence goes on along the minus strand of JBARRO010000148.1, from coordinate 1,174 downwards.
TCTGAGCGATAGATTCAAAAGACTGGCTGGAAAGGTCGATCTGATTTTAACCTCTCCTCCGTTTCCTTTGAAACGACAGAAGCGTTATGGAAATTTGAACGGAGAGGCTTATTTGGAATGGCTATCACTTATTGCGGCAGATTTGAAACAACTGTTAAAGCCTCGTGGATCAATAGTCATCGAGATGGGGAATGCATGGGAGGAACATGCTCCTTCGATGTCCACAGTTCCAATTAAGGCACTTCTACGATTCTTAGAGGCTGGGCAATTCCATTTGTGCCAACAGTTTGTCTGGTACAATACCGCGAAGCTTCCAGGGCCTGCCCAATGGGTCACAATAGAGAGGTCGAGGGTAAAGGATGCGTTTACGCATTTATGGTGGATGAGCAAGACTGGGAGGCCAAAAGCAGACAATAGACGCGTCTTGGTCGCATATAGTAGATCAATGCAACGACTTCTCAAAACAAAAAGATATAATTCTGGAATGAGGCCATCTCAACACAACATTGGGGAGAAGTCATTCTTGAAGGATAATGGCGGAGCAATACCGTCAAATGTGATAATAGCTGCGAACACAAATTCTTCATCGAACTATTATGAATATTGCAAGGCTCTTTGTTTACCTGTTCATCCTGCTAGAATGGCAACAGATGTTGTTGAGTTCTTTATCGAACTTCTCACACGGCCGGGAGACCTAGTTTTCGATCCATTCGCCGGCAGTAATACTACTGGCTTCTGTGCTGAGAAAATGCATCGGAAATGGATAGCAGTGGAAAGTGACGAAACATATGTCAAAGGTTCGTACGGCAGATTCGTGCAGAAAGGTGCATTCAGATGAGTCTTTTGGATGATTTTCCTAAAGAAGAAGATCTAAAAAAAACCATCATGCTGACAATTTCAACGGCCTGGAAGGTTGGGCTGACCAACGATGACATTGAATCTTGGCTGTCAAATTTCCAAGGCGAAATTCTGAACAAGAAGGAAGAACGAGTCATCGCATTATGGTTATTAATAAATTTCACATACTTTACAGAAAATGAAGTGAGACATTTGTGTCGAATTCTCTTGGGCAAATATATCCACGCCTCACTGGTTGAGGAGCATGGCGTTAACAAAAAGGTAAGCGAGGAAGTCCAGAACTTACTTTCAGAAACAGCTTTCATTAGCCTTGGCC
>JBARRO010000147.1:0-7391 GCA_049644265.1 Bacteroidota bacterium | reverse complement strand
ACCTTCAGCGATAGACCAACAGCCGTAGCGGCGACCGCGTTGCTGACATTGTGACTGCCGGGGATTCGGAGCGATGCGTTGAAGCTTTTTGTGCCAGCCTTGATGCGAACGGTGGGGCAACCCCGTTCATCAACTTCCCGAATCGTACCCTTCACTGCCGAGTGTTTTGCGTTGAGTCCGTACACGATTTTCTTTTTGAGTTTCCTGGATTGCCTAACAATACGCGTGTCGTCTCCGTTGATGAATCCCTTGCCGCCATGTGCTTCCAGCCACCGGAAGAGCTCGCCCTCCGCTTTCGCAACTCCATCAAGCGTGCCGAAGAATTCGAGATGCTCTTTTCCGATGTTGGTGACCAGGCCGTGCGTCGGTTCAAGGATGCCGCAGAGATACTCAATCTCTCCGCGATGATTTGTGCCGACTTCAATGACTGCGACATCATGCTTTCCCTCGAGCCGGAAGAGGGTCTGCGGTACTCCGAGATGATTGTTGAGATTCCCTTCTGTGCACAGCACACGGAACTTTTGTGCAAGAACCGCCCGAATCATCTCTTTGGTCGTCGTTTTTCCGTTACTCCCGCCGACGGCGATGATCGGAATGTCGAACTTTCGCCTGTAGCCATTCGCAAGCTTCCCCAGCGCATGGACGGTGTCTTCGACGATCAGCCGCGGCGTGTTGATGCTGATCATCATTCGTTCGTTTGCGTCCGCCCATTTCCGGTCGACGACCACCGCTGCTGCGCCCTGTTCGATCGCACTCGTCACAAAGTTATGGCCATCGAACTTTCCGCCGCGGATGGCAACGAACAGATCACCGGATTTGACCGACCGGGAATCCGTGGACACGCCGGTTGCGGCAAACCCCCTGGCATCATCGAACCCCAGGGCTTTAACATGATCGACCGCGAGTACGTCCGCTTTTGTCAGCTTCATGGCAATCCGGGATTATCCGACAAGAGATTCGACGATTTCCCGGTCGCTCAGATGAATCTTTTCTTTCCCGATGACTTGATAATCTTCGTGCCCTTTTCCGGCTACAAGAATGACATCGCCTGCCTTCGCCATCCGGGCCGCTTGTTCGATCGCCTTCCGCCGGTCGGACTCGCGCTTGACTGCAGCGCCACGGGGCACGCCCGCAAGGATGTCGTCAATGATCGCTTCCGGGTTCTCCGTTCGCGGATTGTCGGAGGTAACGATGATCGCGTCGCTCAGCTGCGCTGCGATTTTTCCCATGAGCGGGCGCTTCGTTTTGTCGCGGTCACCCCCGGCTCCAAAGACGGTGATGATTTTTCCCCGGCGCTCCTGTGGAAGAACTTCGCCGATCGCTTTCAGACATTTTTCCAGGGCATCCGGCGTATGGGCATAGTCCACGATGGCCGTCCAGCCTTTCGGCGAGGCAATTCTTTCAAAGCGGCCCCGCACCGGTTTCAGGCCAGAAATTCCCCGGAGGATATCGCTCTCGCTCACCCCGAGCGCAGTTCCCGCGGCATAGGCCGCAAGAACGTTATACACGTTAAATCGTCCAACGAGCGGGGAGTGTACCGTTGCGTCTTTCCCCTGGTGACGAACGTTGAACGTCGTGCCCTGAATGCTGAAATTGATTTCCGTTGAAGAAAAATCAGAGCCCTGTTGAAGACCGTAGGTGACCGTCCTGGATCCCGGGAGCGTCACAATCTTCTTTCCCCAGTCGTCTTCGGCATTCACCACTGCCACGCCGCCGGGTTTGAGCTGCCGGAAGAGAATCTGTTTTGCGCTGAAATATTCCTCCATCGTACCGTGGTAATCCAGGTGATCCTGCGTCAGGTTTGTAAACACTGCAACGTCGAACGAAATCCCATCGACCCGCGACTGGTGGAGCGCATGCGATGAAACCTCCATCGACACCGAAACACATCCCGCGCGGAGCATCGCGTCGAGCAATTCGTTGAGTTCCAACGACTCGGGCGTGGTATGCGATGCTGGCAGAACGGTTTTCCCGAACATGTACTCGATCGTGCCGATGAGTCCCGTCGTCTTGCCCGCTGCCTCCAGCAGGGATTTCACCACGTGGGTCGTGGTCGTCTTTCCGTTGGTTCCTGTCACTCCCACCATCGTCAACCGATTTGCCGGATGTCCGTAGTAGTTTGCGGAAATTTGCGCCAGCGCCTTCCGCGAATCGGGAACCACAATCTTGATGACGCCGGAGTGCATGAAGTACGGGTCCGGGATCGCGCCGTCGTTTTCCATTACCACCGCCGAGGCGCCGTTGCTCACAGCGCTCTGGATAAAATTATGTCCGTCGACGCCGCTCCCGCGGATCGCAACAAAGCAATCGCCTTTTGCGACCTTGCGGGAATCGTACTGGATCCCGTGAATCTCTGTGTCATGCGTGACAACCATCCGGCCGTACATGGTCTGGAACATTTTCGACACGGCAACGCCGACAAGTAACTGCGCAAGTTTCATACGACTGATGTTCCATTGATTCCGAACTTTCTCAATAAACTCTTCACAGTGTGCCGAACAGGACCATATTACATGCCCGCGGAATACGCGGAAGGACGCGAAATGGTAGATGTGCCCGACCTTTTAGTGTGCTTCCGTGTGCCTGCACACCGAAGTGACTTCAAGCAACTTTGATGATATGCACTCTTTTCGGCACGCAGGTGTGTTTCGTGGGCATTCATTTTTTCGGCGGCCGTTAGTAAAGTGTTGCCTGCGAAGCAGGCCGCGGTTCGCAGACCAGGTAGACACGGGCACCGACATTGACCCTCTGCCCGGGCGCGGGCATCTGTCGTGTCACCACACCGGATCCCTGGACTTTCACGTCGAATTCGTCGATAATGAGCCGATTCATCGCCCTTCGGAGGCTCATGCCGCGAAGGTCGGGCACCGCCAAGCCGCCGTGTTGCGGAGTCGACTGGTCGTTCAACACGAGCATCACCACATCCCCTTTTTCAATTTTCTTTCCGGGCTCCGGCGACTGCCGCACCACAATCTCCCCCTTACCGAAAATCTGACTTCTCAATTCGTTCCCCTCCAGCATCTTCTTCGCGAGACCCGCCTGGAGCATCCTCACGTCCGGCACAACGACGTCCTGCTCAACACCCGCTTGCGGAGCCGGAGTCGCTGGCGAAAACTTTGATGATGTCCTGATGACGCGCTCGGCGATTGCCCGAAAAATCGGTCCGCTCGTTATCCCGCCGTAGTATCCGCGTGCACGCGGGTTGTCCATCATGACGAGGCAGACAATCTGCGGATCCTCGACGGGGAAATACCCGACAAAGGACGCGGTGTAACTGGTCGTCGAATATCGTCCATCGACGAGCTTGCGGGATGTTCCGGTTTTTCCTGCGATGCGGGTTCCCGCAATGCGCACTTCCTTTGCCGTGCCCTGCTCGACTGTGCCTTCAAACGCATCAGTGAGGAGCTTCGCGGTTTCCTCCGATATGACCCGGCGAACGACCTGCGGTCCTTGTTCATGAAGGACTCCGCCGTTCGCGTCCCGAACCTGGGAGACGACGTACGGCCTCATGAGAATGCCCTTGTTCGCGACGGCGGCGTACGCATTCACAATCTGCATCGGCGTCACGCCCACTTCATAGCCGTACGCCATGGTTTGCAGGGTCGTTCCGGACCACTCATTCGGTTTTTTCAGCCTGCCCCGCACTTCTCCCGGAAGGTCAACGCAGGTCAAAACCCCGAAGCCGTAATCCCGTGCTTCCCGGTAGAGTTGCTCCGGACCGATGAGCTTGCTCACCTTGGCCATGACGATGTTGGACGAAAACTCTATCGCCTCTTCAAACGTCAACCAGCCGTATTCGTGTGTATCTCTGATCAGCCGCACCTGTCGTTTGCCGGCCATGACGCGCATCGTTCCGTTTTCGGCAAAGAACCTTGAGCCTGGTGATGTCAGGTTGCGTTCGTAGGCCGCAGAAGCCGTCACCACCTTGAACACCGAGCCGGGTTCGAACAGATCCGTCACCACGCGGTTCCGTGCAATGGTCGCGTCGGACGTGTGGAAGTCATTCGGGTTTACACCGGGTACGACGCTCATGGCGAGAATTTCGCCGGTGCGCGGGTTCATCATCACGGCGAGTCCCCCGTCCGCTTTGTTTGCCGCAATCCCGCGTTTCAATTCTTCTTCGACGACTGCCTGGTACGCGAGGTGGAGCGTCAAGACAACGTCGTGGCCGTTGACCGGATCGATGCGGGGATAGTCCGCCGACGGCCGCACGCGCCCAAGTCCGTCTTTCTGCATAACCATGGAGCCGCTCTGGCCGCGCAGGTCTTCATCGAGTGCAAGTTCGAGGCCGGAGATTCCCTTGTTGTCGACGTCCGTAAAACCGATGAGGGTCCCTGCAAGATCGTCGTAGTGATAGAGCCGCTTCGCCTCGTTCATCATGACAATCCCCTCGAGGTGCGCGGCCTCAATGCGTCGGGCAACTTCGGGTTTCACGCGACGTTCGAGCCAGACAAAACGTTTTGCGGGATCGAGAAGCTTTTGCGCGTAGACCGATTTGGGCTTTCCGAAAACCCGGGAGAATGTTTCCGCCACTTCACGGACGTTATCGCCGGCGATTTTCGGGTCCGCAGCAAACGAAACATACATGGTGTTCGAGGCGAGTACAGTACCAGCCCGGTCGTACACATTTCCCCGCGTCGCGGGAAGGATGAACTTCTGTTCGTACTGCTTGCGGGCCAGCGCCTGGTATTTGCCGGATTCAATGACCTGAACGTCGATGAGGCGCACCACGACGGTCACAAAGAAGAGCGCGAAAAAGAGCTTCAGGACAAGGAGACGGCCTCCCATGGCCAGTTGTGTCGGACCGGTCGGGTTGGAGGTTTCCGGGGATGTTTTTCCGAACACTACTTTTTACCCTGTATTTGTTGGGTTTTTTGCACTTGTTCCTGGATCTCCTGAATGCGTTCCGGGTCAAGCTCCATCCACACTGGCGACTCGGCCGGGTTCCGCAAACCCAGCTCGTCTTCCGCAATCTTGCGGATTCGCTCAAGGCTCGACATCCGGCTGATCTGGGCTTTCAGCATTTCCTGCTCGTTCAGGATCCGGTCATAGCGATTCTGTAACTGGTTGATCTGATTGAGCAGCTGCCCGATGGCGATGATATTGCTGATATAGAGGACGATCACCACCGCAACGCCGACGAGCACCGTCAGGATATTCAAGGGAGAAACCTTGCGGGAGGAGGCTCTTCGGTTGACGGCAAGCGTGGGGCCGATGGACAGCGCAGCCGGGGTCAGGGCCTCGGGCATTGTTCCACCGTAAACCTTCGGACCGCCGGGCGGCGGACTGTTGAGCGGCTCGCCCGAACGTCTTGACAACTCGTCGTCTTCATCCGTGGCGCGCGAGCGTTCAAGATAGATGTCGATGAGGTTCTTTGTGCTTGCCATGGCCTCAGAGTTTTTCCGCCGCCCTGAGCTTTGCGCTCCGGGATCTGGGATTCTGCCGAAGCTCTATGTCCGAAGCTTCGACGGGTTTCCGTGTAAGGACTTTCATCCGCGGCTCGAGCGGGGTGTCCGGGAGCAGTTTATGGCCCGACGGAATGCTTGTCGCGGCTGCCGAACGGAAGGCCTCCTTGACAATACGGTCTTCGAGCGAGTGATAGGAAATAACCACGAGACGGCCCTGCGGTTGAAGGACGTCCATGGTGTCGCGGAGTGCATCCTTCAAATTCTCCAACTCATTATTGACTTCGATGCGGATTGCTTGAAAAACCCTTGCGAGTGTTTTTGTCAAGAAGCGTTCTCCGACGAGTTCCTGAAGAATCGTCGCCAAATCTCCCGTTGTTTGAATGGTTGCTGTCGCCCGTCTCCGGACAATACCCTTTACAATGCGTCGCGAGTTTCGTTCCTCGCCATACTTCCACAGAATTTCCGACAACCGCTGTTCATCGTACTCGTTCACAACCTGGAGAGCATCGAGCGGCTTCGTCCTGTCCATCCGCATATCGAGTTTTTCGTTCCCCCGAAAGCTGAACCCTTTCGACGGCTCGTCCAGCTGGTGGGAAGAGACTCCCAGGTCAAGCAAAATACCGGTTACTGTCTCAACACCCAGATCCAGAAGGGCCTTTTTGATATCGCGAAAGTTGTTCCGCTTGAACTTCGCCTGCGCTCCAAACCGCCCGAGCGTTCGGGATGCCGCGGCGATGGCATCCTCATCTACATCCAACCCTATCAACATACCGGATCGATCTAACCGCTCGAGAACCGCCTGTGCATGTCCCCCGCCACCCAGGGTTCCATCAACATACACACCATCTTTTTTCGTCAGAAGAAGCGAGAGAACCTCTTGAAGCAGGACGGGCGTATGGTATGGTAACGTCTGCGCGCCCACCGAAGCGGTCACATGTTCTTGAAGACGCGCTCGGCAACAGTTTCGTAGGTATCGGGCTGACTCTTCTGGTACTCCTCATAAATGCCGGGATTCCAGATTTCAATCCGGTCGAGGACGCCGATAATGAGCACTTCTTTTTCTATGCCCGCGTACTTGAGGAGTTCCTGGGGAAAGGTGATTCTCTGCTGACTGTCCAGCTGGCATTCCGTCGCCCATTCTGAGAGGGTCCGCATGAAGAAGCGGTGTTGGGGATCGGTAAAGGTAAGTCGGCGGAATGATTCTTCGAGTTTGTTCCACTCGTCCTGCGGGTAGACCGACAGACATTTCTCAAATCCCCGTGTAATCGTGAACGTATCGTTCGCGTTCGAGGAAACGCTCTTCCGAAGCCTTGCGGGAAGGGCAATCCTTCCTTTGTTATCAACAGAATAAGTGAACCGGCCTTTGAATGAGGACAAAATTTACTCCAGCTTAGAAGAGCCAATAAATACAGTACTTTTTTGATACCCCCAAGTTCCCCACTTTTCCCCACACGGGGATGAAATTTATTGTTTTGTGCCTTAAAGTCAAGCGGAAAATGGGAAAACGCTAATAAATACTAGCGTTTGTGGAGGATGGCGGATTGACTGAGGAGAAAACCCCGAAAACGACCTGAATCAGCAGATCCCTGGCTATCAATGTTTGACACCCGCCGCAGTTTCCACCACTTTGATAACAGCCGAATAGTCCTCTTTACCGTAACCACAGCGAAGCGCCTCTGAGAACAGGTGCTCCGCAACCTCGCCCGTCGGAAGTGGCACGCCAAGTTCTTTTCCGGCATCGAGCAGGAGCCGAATATCTTTGAGCATATGTTCAAGGAAGAAACGGGGTGCGAAATTCCGGTCAATCATGGAGGCACCCTTGGTTTGATAGGTCGGAGCATTGAGAGCTGAGTTACTGAGGATTTCGAGAAATCCGCGAAGGTCGATTGACGCCTGTTTCCCAAGCACCAACGCCTGAGAAAGCAACGAGATCATTCCGGCAATAAAGAAGTTGCAGAGAAGCTTTGTGTGGGTGGCCTGCTG
>JBARRO010000146.1:0-2405 GCA_049644265.1 Bacteroidota bacterium | reverse complement strand
CTCCTTCTGTCAGGACAAGATCATGACGACTGGTGGAGAAGGGGGGATGCTGACAACAAACGACGAGACGATTTGGCGCCGCGCTTGGAGTTTTAAGGACCACGGAAAGAGTTTCAATGCCGTTTACAATCGCCAACATTCATTTGGCTTCCGCTGGCTCCATGATTCGTTCGGGACCAACTGGCGCCTGACCGAATTTCAGTCGGCGCTCGGACGCACCCTGCTGCGCAAGCTTCCGCGGATGGTGGAAGTCCGGCGCAGGAACGCTGCGATTCTGACGCAAGGGTTCACGCAGCATGACGCTCTGCGGGTGCCGCAGCCCCCAAGCCAGATCGGTCATTCGTACTATAAGTATTACGCGTTTGTTCGTCCGGAAAAACTGCGAAAGGGATGGACCAGGGACCGGATTCTCCGGGCGATTGTCGCCGAAGGGATACCCTGCTTCACAGGGAGCTGCAGCGAGATCTATCTCGAAAAGGCTTTTACCCCGGAACTTCGCCCTGCAGAGCGTTTGACCGTGGCAAAAGAACTGGGAGAGACAAGTCTGATGTTTCTCGTTCATCCTACTCTATCGGAAATCGATATGCACGATACTTGCCGGGCCGTAGCCAAAGTGCTGGATGCCGCTGCCTCTAACGGAGAGGACCGGCAGATTGATCGAGGTGTAAGCCTTGAGATAACCAGCTGACACGCATGAAGAATTAGGTTCAGGCAACAATTTCGCCAGATCAAAGTGTAGATGATCACATTCAGGAGGTCCAAATGAAGGGTGTTGTGCTCGCAGGCGGGACGGGGAGCCGGCTCTATCCACTTACGCGGGTGACTAACAAGCATCTCCTACCGGTGTACGACAAGCCGATGCTGTATTACCCCGTGCAAACACTGGTGGACGCGGGAATCCAGGACATCCTGATCGTGACCGGGGGCAACAACGCGGGAGACTTTCTGCGGCTGATGCGCAACGGGAAAGATTTCGGCCTGAAGCAACTTAGCTTTGCCTATCAGGAAGGCGAAGCAGGGATTGCGGATGCGCTGCGGCTGGCGGAGCCCTTCGCGGCGGGAGAAAAAATATGCGTAATCTTGGGGGACAACATCCTGGAGAAGAGCGTCCTCAGGGCGAGAGAAAAATTCGAACGGCAGCAGGGCGGGGCGTTGATCCTGCTGAAAGAAGTGCGGGACCCGGAGCGCTTTGGAGTGCCGATGTTTGAAGGCAAGCGAATTGTTCGGATCGAAGAAAAACCCCGAGTGCCCGGCTCACCCTACGCGGTCATTGGCGTTTATTTCTACGACGGAACGGTTTTCGACCGAGTGCGAAGGCTAAAACCTTCGGGGCGAGGCGAGTTCGAAATCACCGATGTCAATAATTCATACCTTTTCGATGAGCAACTCAGTTACGACGTCATCGACGGCGGATGGACGGACGCGGGAACGTTCGAATCGCTCTGGCGCGCTACAAAGATGGTGCGCGAGAAAGTGCTCCTCGCGGAGGAACTGAGGCTGGCTGCCGCATCGGCGCGATAAGCGGGAAAAGTATTACCTGGCCGTGCTAACAAGTTGATAGACGCAAGGCAACGGCAGCGGTCCTAATTCAGGAGGCGGCACGATGAAGATTTTTGTCACCGGCGGGGCTGGCTTCATTGGTTCCAATTTCATACGACATATTCTGGGAATCGGAAATAATTTTGCGGTCGTTAACTATGACAAGTTGACATACGCGGGAAATCTGGCAAATCTGGAATCAGTAGCGGACAATCCCAATTATGAATTCGTGAAAGGCGACATCTGCGATGCAGCCGCTGTGGAAGCGGCGATGCGTGGTTGCAATGCCGTTATCCATTTTGCCGCCGAATCCCACGTCGACAGAAGTATCTACGAACCGGCTCCAGTAATTCAGACCAACGTCACCGGCACATTCGTTTTGCTCGAGGTGGCGCGCAAAATCTCCGTGCCACGGTTTGTGCATGTTTCTACGGATGAAGTGTATGGTGACATTCCCGCAGGTGTCTTCGCCGATGAGAATTCTCCTCTACAACCGAGCAGCCCGTATTCCGCGTCGAAAGCAGCCTCTGATCTTCTGGTTCGGTCGTACGTCCGCACTTACAAGTTTCCCGCCGTAATCACACGGTCGTCGAACAACTATGGTCCTTATCAGTTCCCGGAGAAGTTTATTCCTCTCATGATCACAAATGCTCTCGGCGACAAGCCTCTCCCTGTTTATGGCGACGGTAAGCAACAACGAGATTGGCTGCACGTCGAGGACAACTGTCGAGGGATTCTTTCAGTCCTAGAGAAGGGCAAAATCGGAGAGGTTTACAATATTGGCGGACTAGATCTCGATGAAAACGTAACGTTGGTCCGCCGCATTCTCAATCTGACCGGGAAGCCCGAGAGTTTAGTATCATATG
>JBARRO010000145.1:0-22322 GCA_049644265.1 Bacteroidota bacterium | reverse complement strand
CGGTGACACCGCCCGCATTGAGATACATGTCGGGCAGAACGAGTGTCCCTTTCTTCAGGAGAATGTCGCTTGCTTCGGCTGTCGTCGGACCATTTGCCCCCTCCGCGATGATTTTGGCCTTGATGCGTGCGGCATTCTGAGCGGTGATTTGGCCCTCCAATGCAGCCGGGACGAGGATATCGCAGTCAAGCTCCAAAGCTTCGATTGATTTGGGCAGATTCGTTGCACCCGGATAACTCAGGATGGACCGTGTCGCCTTCCGGTGCTTGATAACATCATCGACATCCAGTCCTTTGGGGTTGTAGATCGCACCTTCATACTCGGCAAGCCCGACGATTCTACAGTCATTCTCCTCGAAGAATTTTGCAGCATAGTAGCCGACATTTCCCAGACCCTGTACGATGATCCGCTTTCCCGCGATACCGGTCGTGAGTCCGAGCTTCTTCATATCCTCAGCCACCATGCATGCCTCGCGGGTTCCAAAAAACACTCCCCTGCCTGTCGCTTCCCTCCTCCCACGAATTCCACCCTGACTTATGGGCTTCCCGGTAACACACGCACTTGCATCGATCGCTCCAGGGTTGAAGGCCGAGTAAGTATCGGCGATCCAGGCCATTTCTCGTTCACCCGTTCCGTAGTCCGGTGCGGGGACGTCCACGCCCGGCCCGATGAAGTTCTTTTTGACCAGTTCTGCCGTGTATCGACGGGTGATGCGCTGCAGCTGATTTGTTGTGTATTTTTTGGGATTGATCTTGATCCCGCCTTTGGCCCCGCCAAACGGGACATCAACGATGGAGCACTTGTACGTCATGAGCGCCGCAAGCGCCATCACTTCATCCTCGTTCACATCTTCGCTGAACCGAATTCCCCCCTTCGTCGGAAGTTTGTGATGACTGTGCTCCACGCGCCAGGCAGACACCACTTCATATTCATCTTCGTTCTGAACAGGGAATTTGAAATGATACACACTATTACATTCTTTAATCTGGTCAAGCAGGCCCTTTGGGTAGTCTGTAAATTTTGCAGCTTTGTCGAAATGCATGCTCACGTTGTCGAAGAAGCTCATTTCTTTGGACGAGGAAGGCATAGGAGGCTCCGGAAAAAAATCAAAAGGAAAGGTTAGACACGAGCATATCAAAATTCCCGGAATTTCGCTAAAGAAGCAAGGAGGATCGGAGAAATGAGAGAAGCGAAGAGCAGCTGAGGGAGATTCAAATTCCCAGAAATGCTTCTCGTTTAGAAATCAATAGAATAGCGCAGGCCGACGATCCAGAGGAACTGATGGGTTCGCGTTGAAATTTCTGCTTTTGAGATTACGTACATGGGGTCGAGCGAAACCGAGAAACCTTTTCCGAGATTGTAGCTGGTAAGCAAATCGAGGGTTATGCCGCTCATTCCGGTAAGACTTACCGTTGAGGACTTTGAGGATTGTTGACCTGCACTGAGACCAGGCCCTTTTTTTGAACTCAGACGACTCACCGTAACATCCTGGGACACGAACGAAAGATCGACTGATGGAAGGAACGTGAAGTCCCCGGTCCGGAACCATCCCGACACGCTGGCGCCGAAGTACGCTGCTGTCCCATCTCCAAAATACCTGTCATACGAGACGGAGAGATCCACAATGTCCAGATCGAGCGTCGCATCGAAGGTCAGGATATTCGAGAGATTTGCCACGGTATTCAGGGAATCATTCTGATAGCGTGTGTGGGTATAATCAAGTGAGATCGAAATCAGATCGTTCAGGTCATACTCAAAACCAATCCCCACAAACCAGTTCTGCGTTTTGCCGCTCCAGACCGTTGCACCGGTGTTCCCGGAGAATCCACTTTCGTGGATGAGGAGGAGTCCATACCCCCACGCAGGCTGACCTTCGCTCAGGTCGACTCCACGACTGATGTTTGTGCTCTGATAGCGACTGCGAACGGAAAGATTCCACGCGGTCTCATCGTCCGTGTCGGTTTCTTCCTGTTGCGCGAAGACTGGATATGCGTCCACGACGAACAGCGTGAAAAACACTATGATGAGCGGATGGAAGGAATATCTTCGAAGCATGGTGGGTACAATAAAACAAAAAAGTCTCTATGTTGCCATAGAGACTTTTTGATTCGTTTCATCAAGCAGGTTACTTCTTTTCGCTCTTCGCTTCCTGCTTTGCGGCCTTGGCTTCCTTTTTGGCAGCCTTCTTGGTCGACTTTGCTTCTTTCTTGGCTGCGCGCTTCTTCGCGTTCGCAGCTTTCTTTGCCTGTCCCTTTTCAGCGTTCGCGGACGGGGTCGCAGGCGTTGCCTTCTGCTGCTCGCCGGTCGGCGGCGTTGCAGGTGTAGCCGGCGCCGCTTTCTTATCTTGAGCGAAAGCCGCACTGACAAGCGTCAGTGCAAGGACGAACGTAAGAATCTTTTTCATATTCATACCTCCTAGGAAATGTAAGTGATTAGGTAAATGCCGGAGGCACCAACCCTCCAAGCGCATCGGATGAATTCCATCCATGTCCTAGTATATGTGTCGCCCTCCAGAAGAGCAAGACAAACGCGGTTAAAAACTCTTCATGAAAATGATTTCATCCAAGGGTTTTGACAAAACTTTCAAGTGTCTTGAGTCACACGTTTCGCTTCAGACTGCTTTAACGTGCGCTCCACGCCTTCAAAGATGCCAAACAGGGCCGCCGTAAACACAACGTCTCCGAGCATGGTATTTCGGAAGAACGGAATGCCTGCTGTGTAGCATTCAATAAGACCGGCAAGCGATCTCGGGTACACCAAACCATCCCCGGCAAGCCACACACCAAAGTTGGTGATGAGGAAGAAGAGCACGGAGCTCATCAGAACCCCGCCGAAAATTACCAGGGGGGTCTTATGGGACTTCAGCCAGAGACCGATCAATCCGATGAGGACAAAGCTTCCGTAGACATAATAGATGGTGTTGTGGAATCCGATGATCGCATCGCTGATCACCAGGGCCACAAGCGGGACGATCATTGCATACCGCCGGTTCATGTATACGCCGCCCGCCAGCGCAATCGCGGCAATCGGCGTAAAGTTTGGTGGATGGGGTAACAACCGGGAAAGCGCTGCGATGAGGACGATGCCGGCAGCAACCAACGTGTTTCTCATATTCAAACCTCCTTTAAAGAATGACGTTGAATAATAGAGTATTTTTGGGAACGAACCAAACGGGCACAATTGCCTTGCCTACTGCTTGAATGCAAATCCATTCGGGCCGACTCCGACCCCCGAAAGGATCTCGTGTTTTTTCACTCCCTCTGCGCCAAAAATCGTGACGGTTCCGTTGCTGGCAAATCCCTTCGCGTCGCCTGCATACACATCCCCTGTCTCTGGATCAACACCTACGCCGTAATAGACGCCGGTAATGAAGCTCTGTGACACGAAGGCCAGCTTTTGCCGGGCATTGATCTTCGAAATGGGGCCTCCCGAGAAGGATCCTGGACCTATGAGATACAACAGATTGTCCTTGCTGAGCACCAGCTTCCCGACAGGATTCCCCGGAATCGTCAGAGAATCCACAATCGTATCCGTTGCGGTATTAATGACGTAGAGTCTGCCGTCCGTGCTGTTGGCAGCGTTTGCATAGTCGGTATAACCCGTGCAGCAAACGAAAAGCCTTCCATCCGATCCCGAAACGGCGTACGACGGCCCGTCAGAAAGCGTGAGAACGTTCACGACACTGTCTTTTGTGACATCAAGAACCGAGACCGTTCTCCCTGAACCGAACCCTCCGTTGCAGACGTAGGCCTTTCCACCCATCGCAACGACTGCTTCGGGATACTGCCCAACGACAACTTTTTTCGTCTCTCCGCCCGTTTGCAAATTCACGACGCTCACCGTACTGTCCTGGTTCGTAACATAAGCCTTGGTCTCGCTGAGAACTGCAATGTCCCGCGGAGAGGAACTCAGCATGATGGTTTTCACGGACTTGTTCGTTTCTATGTCTATCACCTCCACCTTGTTGGAGTGGTTGACGACGATATATCCGAGGCCGCCGGCAATCACCATCCGGTTTGCCACGTCACCGAGGGTTTTTCCGGAATTGAATCCTGAAAACACATTCGTTGTCACACTGTTATCGTCTGGAGAATAGAACGACAACTCCGCGTTCGACTGGCCAAATGCCCCTTCGTTGACAATGTATACTCCCCGGGATGGGGTCGGCGTCGGTTCGACAGATTTTTGTTTACAGGAACCGCCAAGAATTATGAAAATGCCGAACAGCATGGTTTGAATCAGGCGTATTTTCATGGGAAGTTTCATCATGTTAACGAAAAGTGCATTGGGCACCGAGCCGATACGTGCGAAGGGGCATGGGATAGGACTTGACGACTTCATAATCTTCATTGAACAGATTATCGATACTCAGCCGCATGATCACGGAAATGCCTTCCATTGCCAGCGAATACGAAAAGTCCGTCTGGACAATGACGAACGGCTCAGAGCTCAGGGCAATAGTATTGTCCGTCGTCGTGAAACGCCGGGACATGTATTGCACCGTCACAACCGGCCTGAATGCACCGAACTCTCCTGCGACAGACCCGTTGACAACCAATTCCGGGACAAAAGGGACGCGCTTGTTGTAGTCGATTTCCCCGCGGTTCCGCGCATCTGTATAGCTACTGTTGAGCGAGACGGAATACCCACCGGGATATTCCCAGACCCATTCCGCTTCCACTCCTCTGTTAAGAGCTCTGGCAATGTTCACCGGAGGCCAGCCCGTAATTCGGTTTCGCAGATCGATGGCAAAATATCCGAGAGAGATTCTGTGGCGACCTCCGGTCCAAAACGAACATTCGATCCCGGCATCGTAGGTCGTCGCTTCCTCACTGGTCAAAAACAGGTTTCCCCCCTGCCTCCAGTACAGCTCATTAAACGACGGCGCCCGGAAACTTTTCCCGACCGACGAACGCACTTGAACAGCTCCGTCTTCTACAAACCACGCATTGAAACCGATTCTGGGGCTCCACATTCCCCCCACATCCGAGAAATCGTCGTAACGAAACATCGGAAACCACGAAATCTTCCTGATCAATTCCCCAGGGGTTGGAATAACGAATTCGGCCCCCGCAAAGAAGCTCTGCTGGTTCCTTCGTGCAAAGCTCAGGACATTGTTGGATTCAAGAGTCGCAGTTCCCAGCTCGCCACCGCTGGTTATCATCAGGGATTCCGTCAGTGGAATATCCCACTGAAGCAAGCCCGCGATTGATCGATTCAGGTACTGGTCATCGACTGGCTGTGGGGATTCGAAATCTCTGTATTGCTCGTTGCTGCGTCGATAGTTGACGGAAACCGCAGCAGATCCCCACGAGGGTGAACTGCGTTCAACCTGGAGGAGGTTCATTAAGCCGTCGTCAATCAATCGTGCATGAAGGGGATTGGAGCCTGTTTCGGGTCCGGGGGAGCCCCGCTCGGCCGAATAGTATTGCGTCCAGACGAGGGCACGCGTGTTGTCCGGGAGGTCCAGGTGTGATTGAAAGAAGGCATGGACCAGCCGCGAGTCTGAATTTTGTCGGGTTCGTCGTTCGCTACCTGCACTATTGTGAAAAACGTACGAGAAATTTCCCGCCGAACTCTCATTGCCGAGGCCTGCAGAAACATCAAGTGGGCCGAGTTTTGTGTGGGCATTTGCGTCAATTCGATCATATCCTGCCGACCCTGCGGTCCCTTTAATGGTGATAAAGGAGGTATCACGAGAGGTTGAAGTAAGAAGGTTCACAGTACCGCCGATGGCATCGGCTCCGTAAAGACCCGATTGGCCACCCCTGACCACCTCTATCCGTTCAAAACCTCCGAGCTGAACCAGCCCCAGATCCACCAACCCGTTTTGGAAGCTACTCAGTCGCATGCCATTGATAAGGAATAAGCTCTGTTCCGAAGACATTCCCCGCATGGAAATAGTCTTGATCCCGCTGCTCCCACCCAGATCTTTTACCATGAAGCCAGGCAGTCCCTGAAGCGCAGTCGACAGGTCATCGGCAAATTTGAAGTCAAGATCTTTGCGAGTTAGCACCGAAACCGGTGAGGGTGCGTTTCTTGTCGAGATCCTCACCCTTGTAGCTGATACAACAACCTCCGGAGATCTATATTCAATTCGTGGCTGTTCTGAGACTGATGTATCTTGTTCATTCATAAGGTAAATAGCTGCTTCATCTAGATCAGCATATGATACCCCCGTGGACGATTTGAACCGATGTTGAGGGAGATTTTGAATCACAACCGCGAGACCTCGGCAACCAATTTCTCCGTTTTGAAATCTAATTCCCTTGGGAGCACAAATGGGCTCTTGTGCTCCCAAAGCTAAAAACGTGCTCCCAATCAACAATATTGAAGTCATGCCAGCCACAAAACAAAAAACCCCGCCTTTCCAGAAAGGTCGGGGTGTGCTAAGAAGCGCCTAATAACGCTCTTAGGAGAGCACCCTTCCCTCGAAGGTCTCAATAAGAAGCTCAGTTCTGGCAGGTCTCCTGGCTCGCGAGTTGATCTTCTCGGACCGCCTTCCCGTCTTTTCAAACAGTGGCTCGTTGTGTCCGACAATCCTCGCTTACAGTTGCGGGGCAGCCTTCGAATTTTTCACCGTATCGGTGAAATCACGAAGTTCCCTTTTCATGGCGTCCTTTGGGCGCCACACCAAAACTGCGTTGGAAAAGAACGTTGAATCAAAACCGCTTTGAAACCTACCAAATCTCCAACTCAATATCAACAGAATTCCTTCTGCTTCCTAATTGCAGATCTAGAAAGGCAGATCATCCGCCTTTTCGGGGGCAGGAGCTGATTCTTCACGGGGAGGGGCGGACTGATTCTCAGAATGTCCTCCTCCTTTGCTGTCGAGCATAAGCATCTCATCCATCACAATTTCTGTGACATAACGCTTCACCCCATTCTTGTCGTCATACGTTCTATATTGCAGTCGGCCTTCAATATAGACCTTGCTCCCTTTCTTGAGATATTCCCCACAGATCTCCGCGAGCTTTCTCCATGCAACAAGGTTATGCCACTGAGTTCGCTCCTGAACATTCCCATCCTGATCTTTCCATGATTCATTCGTTGCGACGGTGAACGACGCAACGGCAACACCGCTGCTTGTATACCGCAATTCCGGATCCTTGCCGAGGTTTCCAATGAGCGTCACCTTATTGATGCTTCTTGATGCCATTGCAGTTCCTTCCCGTCGCTGGTGAGTGTTTACCTTGTGTATGCATCGGAAAAATAATCGAAATCGTTATGAATGTCAATACGCAATTGCGTAGGAATTCACAAACTCAACTAATGCTCCTCCAGCTAAATCTTTCTGCAACAATGGGGCACAGTGCTCGGTCCAACATGGATTTACGTTGTTACTCTGTGCAATCATTTTGTTGGAACGGCACTAGTGTACGACCGTCAACACGACGAGATGGTGTCCGTCCAGCAAATACAACCGTCCACCGTTGAGGACCACATCACGCACCGGGCCGATTGGAGTTTCTGACAGAATGGACGGTATTTCTGTCCGAAGTCGATACTCCCCGTCGAGCGTCAACCACTCGAGAGTATTTTCCTCTGCAACAACTATCCCTTCAGCACCGACATCAAATCCCTGAAGATTCGTGAAACTCCCCTCTCCTATCGTTCTCATGTAGTTCCCGTAGTAATCGAACACCAGAATTCGGTCCGATTCCCCGACAAACACCCGGCCATTTTCGACCCGCAAGGCACGGGGGTTGCGAAGCTTCCTGCCGCCCGAGCTCATGTCCCCAAATGTTCTCTCATACTGCGAATTTGCAGTAAACTTGACAACGCGGACATTCTCCATATCCAGAATGAACAGATCACCCATCGGAGAAATGGCAACGCCCATAGGATAACCAAACCTTGCCTGACTGAACGCCGTGTCCCTGGTGGAGAGCGATGAGAGAAAATTCAGATTGCGGTCGAATCTCTGGACCCGATGATTCCCTTGGTCAGAAACGTAGAGATTGAGTCCATCCGTTGCCAGCCCGGTAGGCTTATCGAAGGTGCCCTGCGACCAGCCAAACCCCCCGATCTCAACCGCAGCATCTCCCGGTCGCCTGATCAGGGAAATCGTGTTTTTCCCTTCGTCTGCAACGTACATCCAACCCTGCGGACCCACGATCACTCGTGTCGCCTTTTCAAACGACCCGAACGAATACTCCTCCCTGAGAAGTGTGTCTCTGGAGGCACCCTGCAGGGATATCGTGGAAAGAATTGCTGCAGCTACTGTAAAAATCGCTGCCATGTGTCGTCACGAAGTTCGCCCCGCTTCGTCGAGTGGACCAGCACATAATCACTGAATCCCGTCCGGTCGACAAAAATAAACTCCACACCGTTCTCGATACTGTTGTAATGCCACACCTCGTACGGTTTCCCTTCCTGGCTGCTGGAGTGACGCTCAACCTCATCCGGTTCCGCATACAGTACGAGCACGCGACCGCGGTCCGTCCTCCATCCGTCTTTTCCCATAGATCGATACCGCTGGTTAGCGGTTGAGATTCTCTGGAGATATCCGACACGAGTGAACCCGGCGATCCCAAGCCTGCCGCCCTCCACATCCGCCCAGAATCTTGCGAGAAAATCCCGTCGTCCTTCAAGCGACGTTATCTGGGTGAACGTCTTGATCTCCTGGTCCGTCGCAACATACTGCGCCGCGCGGAATTCCTCCGCCAGTTCTTCCGAGCTCAGGCCGGCGAGCTGCGTCGCCATTGCGGAAATGGCAGCCGACTGACTCGTCTGAACATGCGGATTATACGTAAAAAACGTCTTCTCGGACTGCGCCAGAACAGACCCCGTCGTGTCCACAAGCATGATACGGACCCGATATTTGCCTGAAGCAAGCGAGGCAACGTTCGTCATCCCTGCTTCAACGGCGTTCTTCACACCGTATTTCTTATCCTTCGAAGTTTCCTTGACGACCTTTCCGTCCGGACTAAGGATTTGAGTTTTGACCTTATATGAATCTCCTGCGGCCAGATTGTAGAATTCCACGTAACTGAACATCATCGGTTGCGAGATAACCCCGAACAACAGCGTGGGGTTCGGCACAACGTCCAGCGTGTTCTTGTAGAAAGTGCTCCCTTTTTCTTCGGAAGCCTTGATGCTGGAGCACAATTCAATATCACTGATGGCAGCCTTCGCTGAGATGGCCTGCACCGAAATCGGGAGAGTCGCACTGTCTCGCACCGAAGGATCGAGCGTATCCGTCACCATAACCTCCAATCGATATTCGCCCGTAGGAATTGCATATCCAGCCTGGCTCACCCGGGGATACCGGTACGACGGATCGCTTGTGTCGGATATCGAAATTGGTACGTTTGAGCGATCGTTGATGAGCCTCTCACCCGTTGCGACTTCTGTCAATCGCGTTTCGAGTTTCATCACTCCGACGTATCGATCTCCCATTCTTACGTAGTTGATCAGTTGCGGGTAAAACCCATAGTAGATTTCCAGATAGCCGGATTTCTCGTCATTCCGAAACTTTGCATAGTCCAGGTTCAGGACAAATGTTCCGTTTGGCTTGATGCGTTGCGTGAACGCATTCGGACTGAGCACAATCAGGAACGCAAGAACATATGAACACTTCTTCATTGGATCACCCTTTTTTCCTTTTTAATATATTAATATGCGAGCAAGTTAGCAAGAATCCGGAATGCGCCCGGATGAATGTTCAAGAGCTGCGGCTCGAGCGCCAAATCGACATACGTGATACGACCTTTCCCTACTACTCGAGTCACCACAAGGGGATCGCGACCTCCGGCTGTCCACACTGGAATCTCACCTCCCGGCAGCGCCGATCCCGAGATCCTGTTGTGACCCCGGGCGAAGAGCCAGCCGTTCCAATCATCGCTCGTCAGCTTGTTCGGGGACATCAGCAACGTCTGCGTTGTGTCCCAGCCGACTTCTGTCTCTTCATCCAGGAACGTAGTCCGCTTCAAGAGCAACCCCTCAACCAACGGCGAGGCATTCCACGAAACTGCATCCTGCGAAAACATCACAACATGTCCTCCCTGTTCGGCGAAGCGCTTGAGAACGGACTTCAACGTCGAGTCCTGTCCGAAGCTTGTGAAGCGATGATCCACGATGAGCACATCCAATCGCCGGGCGAGAGTATCTGCGGGAGTGTCAGGAGTGACTTGCATAAACCGCAGTCCCAGCCGACGAAGAGATTCAGATGTTGCGCCGCGGCTCATTCCAGATATCAGGCCTATGCGTTTCGAACTATCCACGTGTACATCAAACTTCCGTGCAGCAAAGCGTGAGACCTCCTGATAGCCAATCATTACCGGAAAGACGTATGTGCCGGTCTCGAGATCCCGCTTCCACTGTAACCTCAACGTATCGAGATGCGATTGCTCCTTCTTGTTTAGCCGAAACTCTGACTGGTTTGAGGTAACGAGCGAGTCATCGACGTGCAGAATGTCTTTAATCCCATCCCGGGAGTGATTCGTCAGTCGCACCGCCACACATTCATCCGGCACCACCCGAACCAAGGGAGTGAGGACTTCTGTCGTGAATCGTGGCGTATAGTACATCGGTTGGTCAATCTTGTAGACAAAGCTTTCTTCTCGTCTCGTGGCCTGATGAATAATATAGACGAGTAAAGATTGGGTTGTCATTGCATCGTTGAGCCCCAGCTGTTCAATCGGCCAGTTATAGTCGAGAACGGCGGGGGAAAGAAGACGATAGTCTTTGCGAAATTCGAGGGGCCAACGGAGATCGTGTCTTTCATTGATAATCCAATCTTTCTGGGGAAAATAGAGTTCCGTCTTGCCTCCCGCAGACATCCCCGTGACTGTATCGATGACCAGAAATGACAGCTGCAATTGCGTCAACGCAGTCTCGCTGATCGCATAGCGGACCGTCACGCCCAGAAGTGCGGTTCGAAGTCTCTCCAAACCGAGCTTCCAGTCCACAATCAGGCGACGCTCCGCATTTGAATAGGCAAATGAGCGGGCAATGCAAACATCGAGGCTATCCATGATCGCCGTCAGCTGCCCGAGCAACGGTTTCGCATTGAACCTCTTCGAGGCCTTGGCAGAGGCCATAACCCTGCCAGTCAACGCAGTAATCTGATTATCAAGACTCCGAAACGTTTTTGTTACCAGAGCAGCCTCTGATCCGGCAGGGGTCACCTTTGCAGGTCCTTTCACTGAAGATGCCAGAACGTAGCGACTGCGATCGGCAGGACCTCGGGTCCACCAAAATCGTTGGAATTTAAGAGAGGCATACGCCTGGCCGGCCTTGTCTGCAATCTCCTGGTATGTGTTTTTGACCACCGGATGTACTTGCCCCGTGGGAAGGTCTGTTCCGTTCCCGGATGATCCATCATCGATCCAGACCCGGTTCACATGCCAGGGGGTTGTTGCAAGACTCTGGTCGAGGAGGTTCTTCTGTGCCGTTGCAAGTCCAGACATCTTTGCCGCTTTTATCACATCTTCCTTGAATGCTTCCCAGCGAAAGCTTCGTGACCCGAAAGCTCCCCGATCGCGTGACACAAGAATCAGATCCGGCCTGAAATCTCTTATCACCCGAACCAACCCTGCCTGCACCGAATCCTGTGCCCACGTTCGTCTCACACTGGCCAGGTTTCTTGCAGTCGCTATGTCAGGAAAGTTGAGAAAGAAAACATCTCCGCCAACGGCAGCAATGGCACGCGTTGCTTCCAGCCGACGGGTACCGGCAAGTTGATGCGGATCTGTCCAGAGGGTGTCACTTTCACCTGCCTCCCCGTTCGTCAGGTAGGCGCTCAGGATCTTTGCACCCCGGGCCATCCGGAAGTACGCCAACGCGGACAAGTCTTCGTATCCCGGTTGAAGTGCAAGAGAAAGGACAGTCAGCCTGCCCTGAACGTCGAGGGCACGCTGGTAGAGTGCTTCCCGTCCCGTGTCCGGGAAGAACGTTTGACTCGACGCAGAACTTGCGGATAATCCGATGGCGAGAGACAACATGAAGGATCGTGAGATCCTTGCTTGAGAGCGGCAGTACGACATCTTCACTCGCAGTTCGTTCTTCTGATGAATTGCACGTGGCAAGGAATGCTATGGTACCTCGAAAAAATAAAAGGCTGTTCGGGACACGAACAGCCTTTCATTTCTTTCCTTCAGGTGATTCCGGATATTGTCATCGCAGACAATATCGTCACACCCGAGGTTGGATCAGTGCTCGCTTAGAACCCGAGCTTCAGCGAGATAACATTGTTGGCATCGAAGAACTTGACTGAACGGTAGGCATAGTCCACCGTGATGCCAAGGTCCTTCGTGTCATACGTAAAGCCTACACCAAACGAGGCTCCGAAGATGTTGTCGTCGCTTGCCTGCGGAACCATCCCGACGCCTGCACGACCGAAGAGCGAGATCGCGTCCATCTTGATCCCAAGCTCCCCTCCCACCCGGTACTCGTCCTGGTAGAGGTTATCGTTCGTGAATGCACCGTTGAGGCTCCAGATGGCATTTTCGCCCGCCTGGGAACGGTAGGCCAGCCCGATTTCAATCGTCGAGGGAAGCTCAAAACTTGCCGCTTCGCTCTTGTATTGCTGTTCAGGCCGATCTCCTTCCGTGGCGACTGCCGCCCGCAGTAATCCGGATCCGTCGAACTTCATCTGGGGTCCGATGTTCTTCACGGCAACACCCAGCTGCAGTCCCTGCACGCCCACCAACCCACGATACTGGATACCGAAATCAAACGCGATTCCTCCGGATGAGACCCGGTCGATTGTCTCGGAGACAATCTTCAGGTTCGTTCCGGCCGAAATTGCGTCCGTCAGCTGACGGCTGTAGGTAAGACCCAGTGTGAAGAAGGTCGGGGAGAAGGTCTTCCCGCCGTCTCCTTCCGGATCATCCACTGTGGTCAGGGGAATATCGCCAAAGGACAACGATTTGACACTGAGGCCTAACACTCCGAATTCGCCGAACTTCCCGGCGACCGCTCCATAGCTCACCCCGATATCCGCAATGTAGGACATCTGGGAGAACATCCCTTCGGCGCCTCTGGACATCCGGCCAAGTCCGGCCGGGTTCCAGTAGATCGCTTCCACGCCTTCGGAGGTTGCAATCGTTGATCCCCCCATGGCCAGGTCACGCGCACCGATGGGGATCAACAACTCGGTGGCTGCTCCCGTGCCAAGTCTTTTGTTCTGCGCTTCCGCTGTGTTCAAAACCAACGCCAGCGCCACGCAGAAGAGTATTGTCACATAAATCACTCGATTCTTCATCGTGTTATCTCCTTTGAAAAAAGATGAACCTTGAATGAGTTCTGCATGGCTTTAGAACACATCGGGCACTTCCTGTTCCTGAATGATTGCCAGCTTGAGGACCTTCGACATCACTGTTCCATCCGTCAGGGTCATCTCAAGATAGGCAAGGTAGATACCGCTGGCGACCGGGAACCGGTATTGATTGTTCAGATCCCATCGCAGGAACCCAGAAGGATCGCTCTTGTCCAGCGTCCGCACCAACTGTCCTGCGAGATTGAAGATCCTCACTTTCACAGTCGGCGGGAGGTTGTTAAAGGTCACGAATCGCACGAACCTGTTCGTTTCCTGCGGATTGAAGGCATAGTACGGATTCGGGAATACACCGACCTTGTTCACGCTCTCTTTCTCAAGGTCCACACTCCGCGTAGCCATATACGTCGCTGTATTGAACGTGTACTGATCCACGGTTGAATTTGGCTTCGTGCTGATGATGCGAATAATATTTCCGGTCGCAGGCATAAGAGCAACACCCGTCGGCCAGTTTGCAGCACTGACACTTCCGCCGTTGACGTTGACAAGGACCACACGGGCCATCACTTCACCACCCGTTCCTGTCACGGCTCCGCCAGCATCGTAATTGGCATCGGCGACAAAGGCGTTGTATCCCGCTGAACCCGGAGTCTTCGGATTAGCATCCATCCAATAGATCCAGTCCGTGTAGGGATCGTTATCACCACCCGACACGCCGTGGTCAATCTTCTCCAGATTGAACGTCCCGTCACCGTCTCCGTCGTTGACCCAGGGGATCATCCGAATGTCATCTGAAGCATCGGTCGGCGTGCCGATTCCGATGTTCCAGATTTCAAACGGTACGTTAATCACGGCACCTGTCGTAAACGCCAGGTAGGCTTTTCCACCGGCTGCTGTAAACCGGAGTTCATAATCGTACGGGATGTATCTGCTGTAGTTGTCATTCCGGAATACGCGTGGGATGAACCTGGTTTCGTAGGATTCATCACCTCCACCCGAACCGCCCGTATGGACTCCCCAACGGCCGCCGCCCCAGTCACCGATTGACGGACCGCCACCACTTGCGGCGGCCTGGTCAACTCCCGATGCACAGGGGAAGCCCCAGCTATTGAACGTCGAGAATGAGGCGTATGTGAACGGATTAAGTGCTCCTGAAGGACCTGCAACATGCAAGAAATCCTTCGTGCCATTGGGGGCACCGAACACTTTCACCTGCAGACCGTCCACGATCGGACTTGCTGCATCACCGTCCTGATCCGAAATGCCAGATGCAACAACGGTGTTTGCGGCACGCGTGGTTGACGTCCCGGGAATCGGGCCACCACTCACGTCCGTGAGATTCCAAGTGCCGCCGGTCGCATCAAATGTGACTTTATAAATGTGTCCCGTTACCTGTGTCGGGCTCACCACGAGGACAATCGCTCTTCCGTCGCTCGGGCCTGCCTTCGTAACTGCCACGGTGTCACCAAAGCTCGTCACGGGTGCAACTCCGTAGGGATGCTTCGGTCGGATGGTCTGGACAATTGGAGAAGACTCCAACGCTGCAACAAAGCCCGGGTCCACGGACCGGGAGTAGGCTGTGACAGCCACGTAGTAATCCTGGCCGTTGTTCAATGCGTTGATGTCCCGGAGATAGTCGCGGTCAAACACAAAATACCGCTGAATACCTGAGTTCGAACCAAACTGGATCGGCTTGGAAAGGTTCTGGCCGGCAATGAGGTCAAATTCCGTATTCAGAATAACGCCAACGGCATTCACGACATCGTAGGTTGCAAGTCTTTTCCCATCAGACAGCCCAGCGCTCGCGCTGGGGAGCTGATAGACATTATAGCCTTCGAACGTGAACGTACCGGGCTGAGAGATCTTGGTTTCTGTATCCTTGACACGGGCTGCATTGCTTCCCCACTCAAGGATCACTTTGCCGTCGAGTTCCGTCGCTGTCACAAGCGGTGCTGCAGGCGGCTGAGAAACCTGGAACCGAAGGTCGTAGGTCTGCTGAACCGCTGCGTCGTTCGCCTTCATGACCGCAACGCTCGAAAGACGATCGCCGCCAAGGCCAGCGACAACACCGATGGTCACTTCCTGTGTATCTCCAGGCGCCAACGTGAACGGGCCTGTGTTCGACACCGTCCGGCGGTCGCCAGGCTGGGAGGAGATCGCTGTTCCAGCCCCGTCCAAGAATCCAGTCTGCCGATAAGGATCGCCGCCAAACGGGAAATGCGAGGGGGGATCTCCTGCAGGCCCTGGATAGAGCTGGTCTTGCGTCGTGGAAGCTGTCGGACGGAATCCGCGGAGCAGTTTCCACCACTGGAGGGCTCCTTCGTAGCTGAACGGAGGATCGGAAGCGAGCGAATTGCCCGCTGCAAACCAGCAGAAGGAAGACATTCCGAGGTTCTTATAGCCCGGTTTCGGCTTCAGATCGAACACTGCCGTGTCGCCAACCGATGGTTGAATCGGTCCAGCGAGGAAGTCATACCCCACTGCCGGAGGAGGAAGGTTGAACTTCGAGTACTCATTATCGGTTCCGTTGCCATTGTAGACGAATGCAAGACTGAGCAATGAATCGCAACCTGAAAGATCATCGCCAGCGTTGCCAAGATCTTCATCAGACCACTGGCAGACATACACACTGTCGAGATATAGGCTGCCTTTTGCGCCAGTTGAGGAATTAACAACTGCTCCACCCTTATTGATGAGCTTGAGCCTCTTGAAGTACAGGTTCCCTAAAGCATCACCACGCTTGTATCCCCAAATGGTAAGCTGTCCCTCAAGACCCATGGGTTCTGAACCTTCGAACGAAATCATATTTCCGCGTGTAAGGTCATTGAACACCGTCCACATGACCTGACCCGCTGGAGACGTGGGATCGCTTCCCGCAACGCCCGGTTCATCGTAGTTGCCCGCGATGAGGGAGTCGAGTGTGAAGGCTGGACCGAACGCAGGAGGCCTCTGATAACCGGCCACTCCGTTTCGCTCTATATATGGTGCGCCCAAATTGGGAATGGTCGCGTCATTCGTCGGACCTGCCGGCCACTGCAACCAGTCCGTTGCATATTGGGCTTGTATCGCCACGACATCTGCATCCGTGACGGCAGACACTGTGGTCAGGTTATTCTCAGCGGCATCACGCTTCAATTCTTCTGCCGCCATGATCGTCCAGTCCCGCCGGATTCTATAGATGCGGGCCTTCGCATCGGAAGTGCTCACCGGCACCGCACTCGCTCCGCTGCCGTTAATCCAGCCAACAGCGTTACCGACGTTATAGGTATTTCCTCCGACACGAATGAGCTGAACGGGGGCCACCTGCGTGTGCGCTGCATCGAGATAACATTTAGCACCCCACAACATCCCGTCTGCAAATATCGGATGCGTCGTTCCACGGGGGAACGCGTCGCCGTTGTATGCCTGGTTCGGCGGTTGCTGACCCTGGCCATTCGCCGTTGACCAGCTTGTGAAGTTATTGATATTAAGTATTGCTGCGTTTTTTGTCTGGGCTGCCTTGTCAAGGGACTGACTGCCTGTTCCCTTCGGTCCCTCCGGTTTCTCTCTGCCAATCATCGGAGTGGTGAGGAGACTCGCCAGCAGGCCAAGCCCGACCAGATTCCTGAAGATGATTTTCATTGTTCGAAACTCCTTGCTTGTTGGGCTGATTGAGAAGTGGACTCTACCCTAGCGACAGAGTCCACTCGCTGATAAAGTTACAGTTCAGATTGCAAGTCTGACGCCAACCCGAATCTGGCGCGGCGTTCCGTACATGGTGCCTGTCGGACCTCTACCAGCGTTATCATAGGCCCACTGGTTGTCCAGATTGATTGCCTTGTAGAAAGCATCATAGTTCGGAATGTTGTGGTACCCGCCAGCCAGCGGACTGGTCAACCAGCCATCATCCGTCGAGGTTCCGGTTGTCGGATAGACATAGAGCACTTGCTTCGTATTCAGAGCATTCAGGATATTTACATACAGCTCACCCGTGAACCCTCCGAAGAAGAAGGTCTTGCTCAGATTGAGATCTATGTTAAATATCCATGGAGTCGTAGAAGCGTTGATCGGCTCCACCGGATGGCTAAAGCGGGGATCACTCAGAGGATAAACTCCGACCGACCACGCACTCGCCTGACCGAGATCTTTCAACGCGGCCAACTTTGTATACGGGTGACCACTGCTGAATGTGAAGAGAGCGTTGATTCCGACACCTTCCAGAATTGGACCGCCATCGCCTTCGTTGAACCGATAGTCGAGCATTACGGTCCCGCGATGCGTCTGATTGAAATCCAACGGGTTGATGAAGCTGGAAGGAATTCCGATGTTGGATTCCTGTGCTCCCTGTGCTGACCGGGAATTCGATCCCGTTCCGCGTGCATCCGAGAGTGTATAGCTGATTCTCGCGGCAAGACGTTCGGTCCGACGGAGATCGAGGGTAAGCTCGAGCCCTTTTGTGGTGCCGAAGTCCTCGTTCACGTATGCATTATAGAGCGGGATGCCGTTGGCATTCAAATAAGATCGGAGGGAAAGTTGATCCCTGAGATCCTTGTAGAATCCCGTCAGAGAAAATGCAAGGTTGTCCGAAAGCTGTTGCCGGAAGCCCATCTCATACTGTGTTGTCCGCTCGGGTTTCATGAGGAAACCGACGGGTGTCAGATAGGCGTTCCCACGGGACACGGGGCTGATCGTGCGGCTCAGCAGCGTGTTGCCAACATACAACTGATTCAGCGACGCCAACTGCGCGTATTTTCCATACATCGCGTAGAAGACTGTCCTGTCAGTTACAGGGAACGAGAAGCTGACACGCGGAAGCACGAGACTAAAAGGATCCGCGGAAACGAGCTTGCTCTGGTCGATGACGTCCAGGCCAGTGTTGAATGAGGAGTCTGGAAGAGTTGGATCGGCAAACGTCTTCGCCTTTGTGTCGTAGTACTCATACCGCAATCCGACGTTCAGGACAAGGTCACGAACTTCGATCTTGTTCTGGACATAAGCCGATGCAAACGTAGGCTTCTGCGGGCCGTCCGGGCCGCTGTCAACCTCATTTCCAAACACATCATAGCCATAGTAGTTGAAGCTTGCCTGGCCTGATTTTGCCAATGTGATGGCAAGGGTTGACATGTCTGTATAGGTGCTCGGAACCGCTCCGGTTGTAGAGTAGAGCTCTTCCATTGCTGCGCCGATGTTTCCAACCGCGTAGTTCCTTGCTGTCCATGACTCCAGTTTTCCACCCAGTTTCAATTCAAAGGTCGGAGAAATCTGAGACGTCAGGTCAGCCGTGAAGCCAAGCGAACTCTGACTTTGTCGGTTATAACTGTTGACCGGGGTGTTCGGATCATTGAATCCGAATCCATAGATCGTGTTCCAAGCCAGGGGGCCAGAGAACCGTCTGCGGAACCCCGTATAGCCAAGCTGTTCGGAGACGGTACTGTCGGCATACCAGTTCCAGTTGTCAACGAATGATGGGGTGTACGCCTGTCCCGCCACGGTAATCGGCGTGGGCGCCGGGCCAGAAATACCTTCCATCTTCGGGTCAAACGTCCGGTCGCTCACATTCTGGTAGGATACTGCGACTTCATAGAATGTTGTCGGCGTGACCACATGCGTCAGTTTCATCTCGCCAAACGCTGTGTTGATGTCACGCTCGCGCGTCCGAAGCCGGAAAATGTTTGCGAGACCTCCCGGCCATGTCTTGTCCTGGGGGAGCACCCGTCCGCTGTAGCTTCCAGCGAATCGAATCTTAAACGGCTGGAAATCCAACGACAGAGTTCCCTGGATTGAGTTGGTTAAATCTGAGGAACCGGGAATGAAGTTCTCCGTGAACGCCACGGGGCCAGGCAGCACAGCCTGTGAATCTGCCGGCAGGCCAGGTCTGTAACGAGAACTGGTATTGTCGACACGCAGGTTTTCAAAGCTGAACGGAACTACCCAGCGCTGGTTGCGGTCACGAATGTAGCTGTGCTGACCGGCGACGAAGAACCTTACGCTCTTGTCACCGAGCGGACCGCTAATCGTCGCAACGCCATTCCGGAATCCAAAATTCGTGGTCCCGAGGAACTTGCCGCCCGGTTTCACGAAGTCGTCCGTCTGGTAGTCGAGTGAAATGTGATAATCCGATGTTCCGCTGCGAAGGGTCGTTCGCACGATGGCCGAGTTGCTACCGCCAAATTCCGCGGTGTACCCGCCAGCCTGCAACTGCACCTCTTCGATTGCTTCCTGAATGACGCCCACGTTCTGTGTGTTGGTGATGGGATTCGTGGTATTCGCGCCTTCAAGATAGTACGACACTTCGCCGTTCCGACCACCGCGAACATACAGGTTGCCATTCTGGAGAATGACACCGGCGTTCAGAGCAAGAATATTCTGCAATCCTCTGAACGGAATGTTCTTAATATCTTCCTGGGTCTGGAAACGGATGGTGTTCGTCGTGTTTCTCTGAACCAGCGGTCGCTCTGCAGTAATCTCGATCCCTTGTACCTGAATTGCGGTACTCGAGAGCTTGATGTCCTGCGTCGTCGTAAGGTTTGAACTCACGCGGACGTTGGTGATCGTAAATCCCGCGTAGCCGATGTACGATGCTTTGATCGTGTAGACACCCGTGGGAACGCTCAGGATGATGTACTCTCCGTTGACGTCCGTCGGTGCGCCGAGGTTTGTTCCCTCGACAACCACGTTTGCGCCAATGAGCGGTTCACCGGATTCCTTATCCGTTACCTTGCCACGCAACTTACCATCCTGCGCGAGCGCAAGTACCGGAAGAAGGAACAACACGGTAATAGCTACTGTTAACTTGCGAAACATACCTTACCTCCTTCTTTGGAGAATGTGAAGAAAACAGAGTGAGAGGTTTTTTGCATGCGCCGAAGAATGAACCTTCCATTCAACGGGCCGTGGTGAGAAAAACTTTCACAAATCGTCGGATCCTCGCTCTTCCGGCTTCCCCCCGGACGAGGAATTTGTTCACCTCCTTCTTGAGATGGTGAGCGATGTGATGCAGGTCAAAAACCCTGCCGAAATATATGTCTTGTTGAAATGTTTGTCAAGTGTTTTTTCAGGATTTGTTCTTAACTCAAAGGGATTCCTTCACTTTGGAGGTTCTCAACCCACACCCGGATATTGGCCCATAATTCAGAGTTTTGCCAACCTGACCTCAAAGACCCCCTCCATAGCCTCAAGCTTCCGGAGGGTCTCCGGCGGTATCTGGCTGTCCACATTGATGATTGTCAGGGCTTTCTGGCCTGGTTTGTCTCTTCCCAGTGAAAGGCCCGCTATGTTGATCCCGGCAGCCGCGAGCTCCGCTCCAACGCGGGCGAGCATCCCGGGCCTGTCGATGTTTCGATAGAACAGAAGGTGGCCCTCGGGGTTTACTTCCAGGTGATATCCATCGATTTTAACAATGCGGACCTGCGAATTGCCGAACACTGTTCCCGCAAAGCTCCGTTGCTCCCGATCCGTCTCGTACTTCAACCCGACGACGTGCGTGTATACTTCATGATCGCTTTCCCGCTTCTCATCGAGAACAACGCCGCGCTCCCGTGCGATGATGGGCGCATTAATCAGGTTCACGGGTTCCGACATTAAGTGACTGAATACTCCTTTGAGAACTGCTGCTTGAATGAGTTCGGTCGACTCGGCAACAAAACTGCCGCTCATACTGATTGTCATACGCTTGAGCTGTCCCACCATCAGCTGAGCCTGGAGACTGCCGAGTTTTTCAGCGAGGATGACGAACGGCTTAAGTTCTTTTCGCATCGCGAGCTGAATCGCCTCTCCGTTTACAGCGCCGGCAATGCCCCGCTCCTTCAATGCGTCGGCGACCGCAACGCCAATCTGATGTGCAACCTTCTCCTGAGCTTCCTCGGTTGAGGCTCCCAGATGCGGAGTCGCCACCATGTGGGGATGCCGTAGCAGCGGATGGTCGCCGGGCGGCTCGGCGACAAAAACATCGAATGCTGCTCCTCCGACCTTGCCGGATTCCAGACCTCGCAGAAGCGCCGCCTCGTCGACAATTCCACCTCTTGCACAATTAATAATCCGGACTCCGTCTTTGCACTTCTCAAGTTGCTTGTCCCCCAACAGCCCCCGCGTCTCATCGGTGAGAGGCGTATGCACGGTGATGACATCCGATTTCCGGTAAATCTCCTCCAGCGAAACCAGCTCCACCTTCATTTTCGAAGCAATTTCCGGTGAGAGGACCGGATCGAATCCAATTGTTGTCATGCCAAATGATTGACAGCGAACGGCTACTTCCCTCCCCACTTTTCCCAATCCTACGATCCCAATTGTCTTCCCGTACAGCTCGGTGCCCACGTACTTTTTTCGCTCCCATTTTCCCTGCTTCAATGAGGCGTTCGCCTGGGGGATGTTTCTCGAGAGAGACAGCAACAATGAAAGCGTGTGCTCGGCTGTCGAGATGGTGTTACCGCCGGGTGTGTTCATGACAATAATCCCGCGACGCGTCGCTGCTTCGACATCGATATTGTCAACCCCCGCCCCCGCTCTTCCAATCACCTTCATCCGTTTCGCTTCGGCAATAATTTCTGCTGTAACCTGTGTTCCACTTCTTACGATCAGCGCATCGTAATCCTGAATGATCGTCTTCAATTCGTGGGCGGGCACGCCGGGCTTCAGGTCCACTTGAAACCCTTCCGCGGAGAGAATATCGACACACGTTTGTTCAATCGGATCGCTGATGAGGATCTTCATGGTTATGGCCTAAGCTATGAACGAGTTCTGGATTGCACGGAGACCTGCTCCGGACTCGAAGCTGAACTTGCATTCGTTAAGAGTCATCTCGAGAGCGGACACCATGGACACCATATCCAACTCGTCATAGTATCCGAGGTGGGAGATCCGAAAGATCTTGCCCGCAAAGTCATCCTGTCCACCCGCAATGGTGATGCCATACTTTCCTTTGAGGATGGAATTGAACGTCTTCCATTCCACGCCTTGAGGAACCCAGACGGGCGTGACGGCAAACGAGGGGGAGTCGGAGAACAATTTCAGCCCCAGGGCCTTGATTCCGGCCCGGAGTCCCGTCGCCAGACGCTCATGCCGCTTCCAAATGTTCTCAATCCCCTCTTTCCGGATCATCTCGAGAGCCGCATCAACCCCAATA
>JBARRO010000144.1:0-13553 GCA_049644265.1 Bacteroidota bacterium | reverse complement strand
CAGCTTCATGAGGTTGGCGTTGGACTTCTTCAGGTGGTCGACATTTTTCTGGAATTCTTCGATCCGTTCCCGCGCCTCCTCTTTGGCAATCCCGTACCTTTCTTGAAGTTTTCCCACCAGTTGTTCGTACTTTCCCGAGATCGCTGCAAGGTCGTCGTTCATGATTTTGCCCCAATGGTGCATCGCCTTACCTCTTCGTTGCTTCCACTGTCCTTCAACTCGATCCCAGTTCATTATGTGTTTCCCTTTCAAGTGTCTGTATTATAGAGAGCCGCTCCGGACTGACCTGTCAAAGAGAGCCTCCTCAGAACGTGGAAAAGTATACTAATGACGGCATCAAGAAGAAATCGACCGAAAGGATGAAAAAGGGGTTAATCCCCTTATTGAGAAACCGCGAGGGCTGGACGAGGAGGAACGCTAGCGAGGAACGGGGCGCGAAGGCCTTCGTCGTTGGATCACTTGCGAAGGTGTCAGAAACTCCGCCGGGAACCCGGTTTCAAGAGTGGTGCATTTCGACAGTTGTTACCACGGGGGAGACTCGAAACGGGTAGTACGAGGATGACATTAAAATGACTCTTCGTCGCGGGCATGCTTGGCAATCTGAAGGCGGCTGTGTAACGCGAGCTTTTCCAGGATGTTATGGACGTGACTTTTGACTGTAAAGTTGGCGATATTGAGTTGTTCCGCAATCTGCTTGTTACTCATTCCCTCAACAATCAACGCAATAATTTCCTTTTCACGCTGCGTCATACGGATGGCAATCTTGAGGTTTCTCTTTCCTTTTAGCAGGGCGTGCTCGGCAACCTGGGAAAAGAGTGATCCGGTCATTGGCGGCGGAAGGACCGTCTCTCCGCTGGCCACCGCCCGAATGGTCTTGATTACCTCTTTTACCGTTGCGTTCTTCAGGATGAACCCCTCGGCCCCTGCTTGAACGAATTCCAGGATGTCCGCCTGAGCGGGGGAAAGACCCATCCCAATGATCTTGATTTGAGGGAATTCCTTCTTCACGGATTCCACGGCCTTCAAGCTGTTTTGACTTTCCAGGCCGAGGTCCATCAACACGACCCCCGGCTTCACCGATCGAGCCTTCGCCAGGGCGCTTTCCCTTCCGTCAGAAGCTGCCACGACCGTAATATCCCCTTGTCCGTTGATCATTTCGGCAATGCCTTCTCGTAGGATGCGGTTGTCTTCTATGAGGAGTATTCGGATTTTGGCCATCAGTGTGTCTTGTAGCAGGTAAGATCCAAATAATCGCAATAAAGGTAAATCAGGTGGACACCTGATATGCAACGTGTACAGCACCTTAGCCGTGAACACTTGAAGCGGATAACCAGGGGGGTTGTTAGGGACTTACTTAGCCTCGATGATTCGATGCGCAATTGCATATCGAGTGAGTCCGGCAACGTCATGGATCTTCAAGACATCCATGATTTTCTGCCGATGCGTCTCGACCGTTTTCACGCTGATATAAAGTTGCTTTGCAATCGCTTTGTTGGAATTGCCTTCGGCGACCAGTTGGAGGACTTCAAGCTCGCGCGGAGTAAGTCCGCTCCGGATCCGGCCAAACCTGCTTCCTTTGACAACTTCTCGATAATCGGAAACGAGATGTTTTGCAATGGAAGGAGAAAGATAGGCGTTGCCTTTGTGGACCTCCTTGATCGCTCTGATCAAATCCTCCCGTGTTGTTTGCTTGAGAATGTATCCCGCAGCCCCCGCCTGAAAAACCTCGCGCACATATTCTTCATCCTTATGCATGGAAAGAACAAGGATCTTGATTCTGGAGTTGAATTTTTTTATCCGTTGGGTAGCTTGCACTCCGTTGAGAATCGGCATGGAAATGTCGAGCAGAACAACGTCCGGGGACGTCTTCTTCACTACCTGGACCGCCTCCTGACCATTTTCGGCTTCTCCAACGACTTCAAAGGCTTCCGTCTCCTGGAGAAGGGATCGAAAACCCTGACGGACAATCGTATGATCGTCAGCGATAACGATTCTTATTTTTTCCATTCTAAGACCTGTTAATCCTGAAATCCGCCCCCACCAGCGGCAATAGAACACGCACTTTGGTGCCTTTTCCAGGCCGGGAGAGAATCATGAATCTTCCGCCGACTTGTCGAGCTCGCTCTTGCATACCCAGAATACCCAACCCATGTCTCCTGCCGTTGGCTTCCGGCCTGCCCGGAAACTCAAGCCCCTTTCCTTTGTCAGCAACTTCCAATGTAATCACTTTTGGCGATTTTTTGATCGTCACGACTGCTGCCCGCGTTCCCGAATGCTTCACCACATTCGTGAGGCTTTCCTGCACAATACGATACAATGCAGTCTTTTGTTCAACACTCGTCAGCCCCGTTTTGCCGGAGAGCTTTAGGTCAACCCTCATCCCCGTGTTCTTTTGAAAGTCACGGACAAAGGAGCGAAGCGCGGGAAAGAGTCCGAGATCTTCGAGCATGCCAGGATGGATTTGACGGGAAAAGAGGTGGATGAAATCGAATGCCTTTTCTATGAGGTTCTCGACCGTCTGGATTTTCTTCGCTTCGGAGGGTTTTCCATGAGTTTCCAGCTTCTTCAGATTCAAACTAATGGCAGTCAAAGCCTGGCCGATTTCATCGTGAATCTCCCTGCTGATTCGTGTTCGCTCCTCTTCCTCAACGCGGAGCATTTCTCTTGAGAGATTCTGCAGCTCTCTATGAACTCGCTGTCCATCCAGGTAGAGCTCTCGAAAGCGTGTTTCACTCTCCTGCAATGCTTGTTCGGCACTCACACGGTCTGAAATATCTGTGGCCACCGCACAATAGACGGCCATACCTCCCAGGTCCAGGCTCTTGATCGAAAAGAGAACAGGGACAACTGAGTGATCGGCGGCCCGGATCCTGAATTCTCTCCTCACCGATCCTCCTGCTAGTTGCCTCAGAGCCTTGATAAACAATTCTCGTTCCCCGGGTGTTATGACACCGCGAATATGGGAGCCGATCAACCGAGAAGGAGAAATTCTGGTCAGTTCTGAAAATCGACTGTTACAGTACAGAATGGTGCCGTCCGGAGTGAAGGTGAGCGCCGCTTCGTTCAACCCTTCAAGGAGAATACGGTAGGAATGGTCAGCCCCTTTGAGTGTGTAGACCTGATCGCCGGTTTTGGCCGAGACAACAATGCTGTCAGTCTCACCGGCACGGATGGCTTCGAGCGCCTGTTCAGTTTCTTCCAGACGAGACCGAAGAGTCTTAATCTCCTCGTCGCGCCCTTGGTACTTTTTTCGTCTTGTTGCCAGAGTGATGTCCCGGTTGTAGGTCCAGTCCCAACAGAATGCGTTCGGTATTGGACAAATCTCCGATAAATCTGCGAAGCGGTAAAGGAAGTTTTTTGATGAGCGTAGGGGAAGCAATAATCTGCTCTCCCTTCCCCAGGCTTGGGTTTTTGTAGATATCGATCACTTCAAGTTGATACCTTCCCTTCAAATAGTTTTCGCAAATCTTCTTGATATTATCGATCGCACGCATCGATCTGATGGTCGTCCCTGTGATGTAGAGGCGCAGGACATATTTTTCTCTTGGCCGACGACTGCGGGATGATTCACGTGGTTGGGAGTGTTTCAGGGATTTCTTCACCGGTCTTCTTCGAATCCTGGTGCCACTTCTAGAAAGTAATCTTGCGGTTTATGTCCAAAGCCTATTCAAAAAAGGCAGCAGTCCCCGCCCGAACACCGCAGGCGGGCGGGCCGCTCCAATTTGCTTACTTATTGGAAGCGGCACTAGGATACCGAACGTGTGGGCACCTCGGGCAGCGTTTCTACTGGAAGCGGGACCAGATCAATCCCCTTCTCCGAAAATCTCAGCTCGCGCATTTGTCTCGAGTGCGCCATCCCCCGGGACTTCAGAACAAAGAGTACTCGCTTGCGATCGTTCTTCTGCTCAATGTCGCGTAGTATAATCAAGGTGTCCATGACCGATGAAATGCCGACTTCACTCCCTTCGGATATCCTGTCTCCTGAGACAAGGTTTGTCAATACTGTGGTAACGCAGTTGACTTTCAAGAAATCGATCAAGCGCAACAGCATGGAGTAGACTTCAGGAGTATCCCCGACGGATGTGAAGTTTGAAACCGGATCAAAGATGACGAGATCGGGCTTGAAATCGTTGATGAGTCGATGAATGGTCGCCAGGTGCATTTCAAGGCCATAGAGGCTCGGCCGGGTTGCGTGGAATTGTATGATGCCCGACTGTATCCACGGTTCGAAATCGATACCGATGGAACGCATATTCCGAATGATCTGCCCCTTCGATTCTTCAAACGCCAGAAAGAGACAACGCTCACCACGCTGGCAGGCTGCCGCGGCTGCATGGGCCGCAAGGCTTGTCTTTCCGGTTCCCGCTGTTCCGGAGATGAGGACGGTGCTCCCTCGAAAGTAGCCCTTGCCTTCCAACAAAGCGTCCAGGGCAGGAATTCCGCTCGATATTCGTTCGGTGCTTACTCGTTGTTCCAGTTCCAATGACGTGATCGGAAAGATGGAAATACCTTCTTTCCCGACAAGAAAAGGATACTCGTCTCCACCGTGCACCGATCCACGGAACTTAATGATTCGTATCCTTCTCGTGGATAGTTGGCCTTTGATGCGATGGTCAAGCAGGATGACACAATCGGAAATATACTCCTCCAATCCATTTCTCGTTAAAGTCCCCTCCCCCCGTTCAGCCGTCACGACGGCGGTGATCCCTTTGTCCTTCAACCAACGAAACAAGCGCTGGAGCTCCGACCGCAGGATCGATGAATTCGAGAACGTGGAAAAGAGCACTTCAATGGTGTCCAGTACAACGCGCTTTGCCTTGATGGAATCGATTTCATCTCCGAGTCGCACAAACAAGCCTTCGAGATCATATTCCCCCGTTTCTTCGAATTCGCTTCGGTTGATCTCAATGTGGTCAAGAATAATCTTTTTACGCAAGGCAAGATCCTGAAGGTCAAACCCCAGCGAGGCAACGTTCGTGGTAAGGTCTTCGGCATTTTCCTCAAAAGAGACGAATACTCCCGGCTCATCGTATTGCATCGCACCACGGACAAGAAATTCTGTTGCGAGCAGTGTTTTGCCGCTTCCCGCACTCCCACACACAAGCGTGGAGCGTCCGCTCGGCAATCCACCAAGCGTTATTTCGTCAAGACCTTGTATCCCTGTAGGAGATCGTAGAAGCTTTGGGAGTGAGCGTTGAGGCTTCAGCTTGGGCATGAATCTCCTTGCTGTGAGGATCCCCGCGCGGAGAATCTCGGGTGGGGCTATTCAGTTGAGGTATGAGGTCAAACTCTTGTGAATCAAAATAAGCAGTCCCATGGACTAATGCAACTCACGTTATATTGAGAGCCCCCCGCGGCGAACTAATGACGACCTTCCTGCGGACTATCGAAGTGACACAGGGGCTTTGAGGAAAAGATATTGCACCCGATGGCCGACGACCACGCTATCAACAAGAGCTATGGAGGAATCCCCGCGCACCTCTGCCAGGGTAAGTTTTTGTTGACTGAAAGGCGAATTTGCGGTTTGTGAATCCCAAAGGATATACGCTCGCTTCTGCTTGCGCACATGTTCCTCCGTGAGAGACAACACGCTTTCCATCCGATTCCCGATGTTGAGAACCGCGAATGTTGCTGCCCAATGATTTGACAGGATCGGGACGTTTGTCGAATCTGCCGTTGCCGTTCGCGCCAGAGTCATAACGCCCTGTTCGTAAAGGGACAGATGATGCGGTTTGACACCTCCAACTGCTGAAAGAACGACCATGCCAGAAAGCGCAGCCGGGATCACCGCGGAAAGAGGCATCTTCCTGAGAGCATCAACGACGACGGACAAACCTCTCAAAGCAAGGATACCGACAAACGGCGCAACAGGTGCGATGTACCGGAGATCTCCCACACTTCCCGTCCAGTTCAACGCTTTGCTTGACGCGAGAGTATTGATGACAAGACAGAATGCAGCGGTTCCATAGAGTACAAGACATTTTGTCTCCTTCCTCAGAACATCTGATACAAGCAACACGATGAGAAGGCCAACCTGCACGGGTCCGACAATGTTGGGCAATTCGCCGACATAGTGAGTCCAGGTGGATCCCTCAGCGTATTTCGGAAATTTGCTGAACTCGATGAATTCGTTGAACAGAGACACCGGATCGCCTCGCAAGAACCAGGAAAAGGCGTACCACAGGGCGGGTCCGAACAGCACGAAAGGAAGTGCCGGGATTTTTCTCTCACGGATGGCCGCAACAAACACGATGAGTGCGAAGATCGACATCTCGAATCGGAAGAGAAACACAGACGACGCGAGAACAAGACTCGTCCTCCAGAATGATTTTCGATAGTAGTAGTAGGAAAGTATGAGCAGAAGGGCGGCGGGGAGTTCTGCGAAACACGTGTAAGAAATATCAAGGAGTATCGGCTGGAATCCCACCAGTGCAACGATCCACTCCTTTCCGCGGATTTTTTCCAATTCAGCGACTTTGTAGCACACGAAAATTATTCCGAGAAACAAGAGGGAAGCAAATACCTTGACCGCTTTGTGGCCGACCTGCGCCGGGAGGGCAAACAGCCAGACCCTGCCAAACCGTTGCCAGACTCCGACGCTGATTGAAGGCTCTTTACACGCCCGGACATTATCGATGAAATCGGCCCCCTCGTCAATCCGGTGAAACCCTTCGGAGTTTGCGACGAGGTACGCCTGAACGCTGAAAAGGGCAAGCAGGAGGACGTACTCCGGCCGCAAGGACGTTGAGACCCACGCAAGCAGATCAGAGCGAATCGAGGATCGTTTTTCGGCCATGCCCGGGCTTTGACAAATCAGATGCTGAACTGACGGTTATATGAGGATAGATTCGAAGGATGCATCTGGTACCGGCCAATCACCGGAAGACGATTTCATCCCACAAGAATTTACGGAAGGACGGGAAGAGGGGCAAGTGCCGACAACCGATTCTGGGATAACTCAGGATCGCCACGTAGCCACACCCTCTCCGAGTCACTCTAAAGCATTAACTCCTTTTTCATCCCTTCGACCGATTAGGTTTCGTTGCCGACAATGGTATCTTTTTTCTGCAGCCTTGAGGAATAGAATGATGCTACCCGGATTGGGCGGAAAAACCACCAATCCTCCACTATCTTGAAAGGAAACCATATGTCACTGCGCAAATCGTTCCTGTACTCCATCATGGCTTTTTGCCTTGTCGGAATTGGATATGGACAAGGGACAAAGGACTTGAAGAAATATTTCAATGATATGGCTCTTCGTGTGGACGCTGCCTCTACTCCGCTCGAAAAGCGTGAAATTCTCACCAACTCCTTTTCTACAATGATTCAAGCGCTGGATATCGTTCGGCAAATGCCCCTGATTCCCCAGGGCGACCGGAAAGCGATTTCCCGTTTCGAATCATCGATTCGGGACAAGCAAAATGAACTCTTAGGACTTGCGGGTCATACGCGCGTATCCGATGAGCAGCTGAGCGCGTTCGCGCACTTCACGGTTCAAGACACGGAACAGGCAGAAATGATTACGATTAGCCTTGTCACCTTGCTCTTGATCATCATCATCGTTATCCTCCTGGTATAAACAACGACGCCCTTCCACTACAACCGGAAGGGCGTTGATGCCATCACTTCTATTCGCGCAGTCACCTTGCAGCCGCGGTATTTCTCTGCCAGCCAGAATCGTGTGATCATGGCATGATATGTCCGAGCATTATCATAATGTTACCACGGCCGCTCGTGAAAGCTTTACGAAGGAGCCGGGTGTGCATCATTCAAGCCCTTTATCCACTTCTCTCGGCCTTCCTTTTGTCCTGCAGTACGGAACCAATTCTGCAGCATGCGGCACAGCAGGGACGGGGAGAAGAAATCCCTCTGAAGTCTTCGATCATATTTTTCATACATGGAGACGGGGATTACCTTTATCACGATGTCTCCGGTCAGCCGATCGATGCGGATGAGCGGGCCGTCTCAAATGCACGGGTTGCGGCTCAAGTAAGCCTTCATGCAGAAGTTTTCATTTTTCACGAAAAACGAAAGAAGCACACGCTCTGGTTCTTCCCTCAACGCGACGGAGAGTTTTTTTATTACAGAGCTGGCCGGCTCGAAGTCCAGGGTCAATATTGGCGGTTTGACGACGGGTCGTCGTTCGGAATTGAAACTGAACTGTTCAGGCGATACCGTTCAGCCGGGGAACCGGATCACAAGAGGGTTGTGTTCTTCTTCGGACATGAAATCCCGGAGTTCGACGGCAGAGGGTACAACGCATCGCATGAAAACACTCCGTTCACCGTCGATACGCTTGCCGCGTGTCTGAGGGAATTTCAGGGCGGGACACGTCCATTCGATCTTGTTGTTCTTTCCACCTGTTACGGCGGTACGCCGCATACCATATTAACGCTCTCGCCGTACACGCGCTATGTCATCGCTTCGCCGGATAACCTTCATCTTTCCTATTTCTCCATCCCATCGTTCGTCGAAGCAAGTACCGACTCATCCGGCGACGCTATTGAATCAATAACAGAAAGGTTTGCGCGCGCCGCTTTTGACACACTCGCCACAACGGTTTACACCGCCGTGAGTGTTGCAACCTACGACGTCGGCGTTGTGCAGTCATACGTTCAGTCTGTCGACTCTGTGTACAATCGATCCCTGTCCGCCTTGAAGGCATATCCTGTGGCACTGGGAGAGCACTGCGATTGCGGCCTTATTCCTGAGCTCGTCAGGCCCGAAATGAGCCGGGGCGTGAAGGTTTTCTACCGCCCGCCACGATTCGGGCAGTCAAAGCAAACATCCAGCCATTCAGGATGGGAATGTTGGAAGACCACGTCAACACCGTGAGAGTTCTTTCATGAATACGCCCGAATATTCCGGGTGATTCCTCCGAGAAGAGAAAGATCCCCCAGAATTCATCTCTTCGATTTGCGAACATCTGGGCTCCAAATTCCTCGCCTCTGTTATCGCCCTCTATTTGCGTTTCTTCGCTGCATCCCCAAGGGATTCAGGGTCTTCAGTGTGATAGGCGGCTCCACAAAGTGGACTCGACTCAAATTCCAGGTCGAAGGCAAATGAATCGGGACGCGAACTATGTTGACTCCGCAAATCCTCGTCTTTCCGTCAATTCTGGACTTTAGATAGAAAAAGGCACCCGCGGCTACAGCTGTGCCCTTTTTACGGAATAAAACCACTGAGGTGAAGATGAGACGCGTGATCTTGCCAGCAGAGTGCAGATTGTTTTGAGTGCGTAACGGGTTGGGGGCCGTTGGTCAGATGAGGCGAAAGGTTGGATTCATTGCTTCGAGGACCGGCCCTATATCAATTGCAGTCTTTTCTATTTTGAGTGATCCAACAGACTGCTGAAGTCTCTCGGAGGTGTACATCTCTTCCATCTCGTTCATTGCTTCTGTTATTCCGTCAGTGTAGAAGATCACGATTCGTTGAGAATCAGAGGTCGCGTCCTCCTTTTTTGTTCCCCTAAGTCTTTCACCCCGGGGGCACACCTTTCGTCAGGCAAACGGTGAATTGGGGAGTGCGAAAAGGGAAATAACTTCAATTTAGTTTGAAGGAACGCAGGGTCTTTTTGAAAGTCACATACCCGTTTGATCTAACAATCACCCCAACGTAGCCAATATCAATGGAATAGTAGACAGAGGTGGAGACTGTTCCTTCTCGTTGATAATTGTAAACATAGCAAGTGAGGTTCCCTGTTCTTGTGGGAAACACTT
The DNA here is from genome assembly GCA_049644265.1 of Bacteroidota bacterium. Classification (GTDB taxonomy): domain Bacteria; phylum Bacteroidota; class Ignavibacteria; order UBA10030; family UBA10030; genus JBARRO01. The sequence continues at coordinate 3,834 of JBARRO010000144.1, read as the reverse complement.
CATTCACCGCTAACACAGTAACAGTCGAGGTATCACTAATAGAAAATGTACTGTCCCCATTGAGACTAATATTCGCACGTTGCCAACTGTCTCCAACATTTGAAGGATATTTTGCCCACAGTGTCCTTGCGAGAACGAATGTTCCTTTACTTGAAATCCCTCCGATACCATAGTTGCCATCGGATTCATTCGCTGTTAACCAGGAGCTGGCACTTGGTTGCTTTGTGAGGTTGTTTAGCCAATTCCAATAATAAACATCCTGAGATTGAGATTGATATTGAACGGTTGTTTTGCCAACGATACGAAGAGAGGATGAATCGACCCTTAAGAACCCACCAGTCGAATTAAACAAAGAGTCAACATAATCCCACTGATTCCCCACCGCCAGCGGAATGATGTAAGAAGGTGTATTGTTTGCTACGGGGTTATTGTCCTTCTTGCATCCCCATAAAGCAGCAAGGACGGCTACAACCATGACAATCTTGACGATTTCGTGTAATTTCATGTTGTCTCCGGCGTTAGAAACGACGTGAACAGATAGAGTACAACGATCTGTTTCTTCATTGCGTCCTGCTCAATCATAGGTCTCATCAATTGACGGAGCAAGCAATTGCCTCATCGACAAATGCAATTCCGGTGGGATCGGGCACAATCGACCGGATGTCACCTGACTCACATAGAAAACTAAACACTCGATTAATGAATGTCAATCCGTTCGTTCCGATAACTGAGAATGATAAAAAAGAGTGCAGACTCGCGCTCTCCTTGAGTCACCACTGTTTCGTGCCTGCAATGGACTTCTCAGCTCTCAGAAGGAGCAAGTCCTTGAATGTCGTGCGAATAGTGATAGTTCTCTCGGTGGGAATCGCGGAAGGCCGTTCACACCGTGACGTTAAATTGACTCAACAAATGGAAGAAACTAGACAGGTTGAAAGAATGCTAACTGTATTAATGTCTTGGAAACGCGAAAGGTTGATTTCAGTCCGTTCGGTTCTACTGAACTGAGCCGGTGCAGGTTAATATAGGGGGACCGATATTTAGTCTAAAGAAGATTATTTCAGCAACGTCAATCGCCTCACCGCAATTCGATTGCCAAACTGTAGCTGCAAGAAATAGACTCCGCCTGGCATTCTCGAAGCATTGAACATGACCTGTTGGATGTGGCCTGCTTTCATCTCTCCATCTGCCAATGTTGCCACTTCTCTTCCAAGAATGTCATACACCTTCAATTCTGTTTTCCCATCTTCTGGTAAAGTAAACTCAATAGTTGTTGTTGGATTGAATGGATTGGGATAGTTCTGATTCAATGAGAAAATCATCGGCGCCGATCCAACATCAACTTCCACAACAGTCGAATATTTGGAAGTTCCATCCTGATTGACCTGCCTGATGCGATAAGCGTACCGTCCTGCAATGAGTTGCTTGTCGGAGTACAAGTATTCTCTTGAAGAAGCATTCGTCCCAAAGCCTTTGATGAAGCCAACCGGTTTCCACTTAACAATTGTCCATGGCGTATTGTCAACGGTCATTCTGTCCACCTCAAATCCGCTATTGCCTGTCTCGGTTGCCGTTTTCCAATGCAGTTCGACATCCAAGCGATGGCTTGTCGCGGAAAATGAAGTTAGTTCAACGGCCAGGGGCGAGTTTGGAGTCGCGTAAATCCACGCGGCCCCTTGATAGCTGTCATCATAATCTCCACCGACGATTGCTGTCTTGCCGTCGGAGGAAAGGGCGACAGACCAGCCTTGCCATGCATTACCTACAGCACCCGTGCCGAGGAGTTTGCTACCTTGCTGTGCCCATGCTCCACCCGAACGTGTCCACACCCAAGCCGCCCCTATGCCATGATTGTCATTGAATCCACCAACTAAGGCTGTATCGCCATGGGAGGAAATGGAGACAGAATATCCTTGGTATATTGGAAAACTGACACCATCAGTGCCAACGAGTTTACTTCCCTGCTGTGTCCATACTCCACCGGAACGTGTCCACACCCAAGCTGCCCCTACAGCATTGTTGTCACCATAAGCACCCACGATGGCTGTGTTACCGTCGGAGGATAGTGAAACAGACCAGCCTTGCGATATTACACCCTCGACACCGCCAGTGCCGACAAGTTTGTTCCCTTGCTGTGTCCAAACTCCACCTGAACGTGTCCACACCCAAGCTGCCCCTACGCCACTGTTGTCATTGTTTCCACCAACGATTGCCGTATTGCCGTCCGAGGAAATGGAGACACCTGTGCCTTGATGTGATGCACCACCAACGGCACCAGTGCCGACAAGTTTGCTCCCTTGCTGTGTCCATACTCCACCCGAACGTGTCCACACCCAAGCTGCCCCTGCATTGCTGTTGTCGGTATATCCACCAATGATGGCTGTATTACCGTCAGGGGAAATGGAAACAGACCAACCTTGTTGCGCAGCACCCACGGCGCCAGTGCCAACGAGTTTGCCGCCTTGTTGTGTCCACACTCCGCCCGAACGTGTCCATACCCAAGCTGCTCCTGCATAGCTATTGTCAACGTATCCACCGACGATGGCTGTATTACCGTCGGAGGAAAGAGAAACGGACCATCCTTGATGTGATTCGTAAACACCGCCAGTGCCGACGAGTTTGCCTCCTTGTTGCGTCCATACTCCACCTGAACGTGTCCACACCCAAGCTGCCCCTATACCGGTGTTGTCGAAATCTCCACCGCTGATGGCTGTATTACCGTCGGAAGAAAGGGAAACAGATTGGCCCTGCAATGCATAACCAACAGCGCCTGTGCCGACGAGTTTTGTTCCTTGCTGCGCAAATTGCGCGTTTGCTTGCAGGCCAAAAACGATGCAACCAACTATTGCGCTGAACCCCAGATCAACGAAAGAATGGAATGAGTTTCCTCCGGCTAATCGATCGTTCTCCATGGAAACCCCTTTTGATTGGAGCGTGTGTGAATTATGGGTCACTTCAACAACAGCATCTTCTTCATTCGCACGATTCGATTGTTGGGATCGGTCGAGCTGACCGCGTCGATGCGATAGAAATAAACACCCGAAGCAACAGTCGCGCGCCATTCAAGTTCATGGTAGCCAGCTTCCTTTTCTCCGTCCGTTAACATGGCGACTTCTTGACCGAGCGCGTTTGTTATTACAATCCTCACTGCGCTTGGGCTCTGCAACTTGTATCGAATTGTAGTTGACGGGTTAAAAGGGTTTGGATAGTTCTGTGCTAATTGGATATTCTCGGGCAACAAACTTGAGACGTCTTGGACAGTTGTTGGAACGCTCGCTGTGGAATAGATTCTGAGGTCTTTTAGGGTCCCCCTGAAGGTGGAAAAAAAGGCGTTGTTTTGTATGGTGAAAGTCCGGTCGAATCCGTCATATCCGTGTTCAACAGCAAAGTGAGCAGAGCATGCCAAGATGCCATTTAGGTAAAGGTCGGCAAGTGTGTTTATGCTATCGTAAGTAATTGTAAATTCCTGCCAAGTTCCGATTGAATAGCGGAGAGTGCTGGCCTGGCGCTTCGAATTGTTATATGTGAGCGCTACCGTGCTGTCCCGTAGTAGCATAATACCAATCCATCGCCGATAAACGCCACCTGTGACCACAGGTCTGTCATAGTCCACGCTGTCCACTTTAAAATTTGCACTTACACTGAATGATTGGAACATCGAACTAGGGAGCGAGGGGGTTTCAGCTCGACGCCAATTTGTGTCATTGGCGTAGATACCATTGCAATAGATCCGCCACTTTGAAAGGGAGTTTTCCTTAGCTCCATTGGACCGAAATGCCCAGTGGCATCATTTGGGTTTGAGTTCAATGGATAGTATGCTATGAGGCTGCCTTGTTG
>JBARRO010000143.1:0-5129 GCA_049644265.1 Bacteroidota bacterium | reverse complement strand
CAATGTATCAGTTGGCGCGGTTTCCACTTATACCTTTACCGGGGTCTCGGCAAACCACACGATCGCTGCCACGTTCGCACTCAATACATACACCATTACAGTATCGGCGGGGGCGAACGGGTCCATTTCGCCATCCGGCTCGGTTACGGTTAACTATGATGGGAGTCAATCGTTCACGATAACGGCCAACGCAGGATATCATGTTGCCGATGTGTTGGTTGACAACGTGTCTGTCGGGGCCGTCGCGAGTTACAGCTTCGCCAATGTTACTTCGAACCACTCAATCGCCGCAACTTTTGCAATCAACACGTACACGATTACGGCATCGGCGGGGGCGGGCGGGTCCATTTCGCCATCCGGTTCGGTTACAGTCAACTATGACGGGAGCCAATCATTCACGATAACTGCCAACGCAGGATATCATGTTGCCGACGTGTTGGTTGACAACGTGTCTGTCGGGGCCGTCGTGAGTTACAGCTTCGCCAACGTTACTTCAAACCACTCAATCGCCGCAACATTTGCAATCAACACGTACACGATTACCGCATCGGCAGGGGCGGGCGGTTCGATCAATCCGTCTGGTTCGATCGCTGCAAGTTATGGGAGCACTCTCACGTTCACCATTGCGCCCTCGACAGGTTATCAAATTGCGGACGTACTGATTGACAACATGTCGGTCGGCGCTGTTTCGACCTATGTGTTCGGACCCATCGATGCAAATCATACTATCGCGGCCACATTTTCAGCCCTCCCGGGGAGTATTTCCGGAGCAGTGCGTGTCGGTGCAAGCGGACTTCCGGGGGTTCTTGTAACGTTGCTCGATCAGGGCGGACATTCACTGCCAAGCTTCCCGTCAGTCACCACCGACGCTTTGGGCACCTACTCATTCTTGAATGTTCCTTCGAATCAACAGTATCAGGTGGTGATCGTCGAGCCGCTCGGATACAGTGTGGACGAGAACCCGAAACCAGTCACAGTACAGCCCGCAACGCAGAGTGTCGTTGACTTTGCGTTAACCAAGGCAGTCGGAATAAACACCGCTGCCGGACTCGGCTACTGGATGCATCAGTTTAAGACGTATGCGTCTGGCAAGGGCAAAGCCCAGGAAACACAGGCCCAACTGACTTCCTACATGGCCGCTGTCCAACAATACTACACTCCCCATTTCCCGACCTTTAGTTCGTTGTCAACCTTTGACGATTGGCTTGACGTGCTGAGCGGCCCCAACAAGGGGGACAAACGGGAAAAGGCGAAGCAACACCTCGCAGCGCTTGTGATGAATTTTGCCTCGCTGAAGGTGGGTCAATACTTCGTCGTGACGGCGGATGGGAAGACGGCGGGGGATGTCCTGACGTTTGCTTCAGTGATCGTAAATAACCCCAGTGCAACGAACAGCCAGCTTGATCTCGCGAAAACCGTTGCGGAAAAGGTGAACAACGAGGAGATCATTGCAGCCGGAATTGTTGGATCGGGCGGCGTTCTTTACAAGGGGGCGGGACAGGAGGCAATTACATGGGGGTTTGACATACCGGAGAAGTTTTCACTCTCGCAGAACTACCCTAATCCTTTCAACCCCACGACAACGATCAATTATGGCATCGCTGCTGATGGTCAGGTCACCCTGCGGATCTACAACGCACTTGGGCAGGAAGTAGTGACACTTGTCGACGGTTTCCTTCGCGCGGGGAGATACCACACTCAATGGAACGCTTCCGGCTTGGCAAGCGGCATTTACTACTTCAGAATCCAGACTCCGACATTCCACTCAGTGCAAAAGATGGTGCTTCTCAAATAGGACCGAAGTCGCCGCATCAGTTCCCCGGAACGCTTCGTCGTTCATACCGGGCATCGGATATCGATGCCTGGTTTTGTTTTAACCCCTGAGTTCAGCCAACCTCGCCATGAGGTTGAATTCCTTGTACATCCCTTGTTTGACCGTTGCAGTCGATTCCCGCGCGTCCGTCACCGCGGGGATGACGACTCCTTTTGTCAGTGCACATCCTTGAAACCATCTTACCCTACACCAACACGCTTCCACCTTTCCCCCGATCCTCAATAGGAACTGACTACTGAATACCGATTACTGACTACTTACTTCATCATACACATTCGAGTCGCTCGCCTTCTTCTTCCCCCCTCCCCACCACTCTCCGACAGTCGAACGCACATCCCTGAAGTCTCCAATCCCCGCACCTCCGTGATCGTCCTGTGCTCCGACCAAAACTGTGTAACGCCAATTGGCTGGTGACGCGCCAAGTAACTCCTTCGGCACTGAAAATTCTATGGATTTAGACTCCACATTACCAAGCGGATGCATCTCGTCTCCCGACGCGGGAAGATATTCGGCAAGTGTCTGTCGATTGTCATCGACGATGCGGAACCCCCCTCCCACATGAATCATTCGTTCGAATCCACGGTATTGATCGAGGAAATAGTTGCTGTTCATTCCCACCTGTCGCTGCCCTGAGTCTTTCTTGCGGTCTTCATCGATTGCGATGGCGATATAGGTAAGCTGAAAGCCGTACTCCGGATGCCATCCCGGGTTGGAGAGGTTCTCAAACTGAAGCTTGAAAAGGAAATTCCTGTCATCTTCGGAGACCGTGAAGCGCCGGATATCGAGACTCCCGGGCATCAGATTGGGAGTCCCGGGATAAACATAACGGCCGTTCCCGTTATCATCACCGGCAGGGTCGGAAATGTCAGACAGTACCTTGGCCTGAGGATTGCGCGCATTGATCTCACTGTTTGACAACAGTCTGTGTGACGGACCATTGAGGGCCGGCAGGTCGGGGCGGACAAATGGATCGGCGAATTTGATATCACCGACTTTTCGGATGTTGGCCGATTCCGACGTCACAACCCCTGCGCGTTCGATCTCTACTTTCGAATTATCCGCCGAAGATTTGAGCTTAATCTGAACGACAGAATCATGGTACCACACGTTGAACTTTGCCTCACGAATGCCGCCGGGGAGCCTGGGATGAATCAAAAGAGTATCCTGCCTGACCTCGACTCCGAAATACGACTGATAAACGTTCCTGATGAACTCTGCAAGACTCCAGGCCTGTGAAAACGCCCCCGAAAGACGCGGCTCGGCTTCGCCCAGTCTTGGAGCCGCGTCAACAAGCTCCGAGAGTGTCCCCACCGCCCCGCGTTCCAGAATCTGGTGAACCATGTTATCGGTAAGCTCAAATGCAATTTCCTGGAATCCTGACTTTACCGCGAAGTCCACCCACGATCCGCTTAGCCAGGTCCAGACAATCCCGTTATGGTAGGCCGCATCCTGGACGTAGAAGGGTTCATAATGATGGTAGGGATGAAAGTTTGCGTCGTCCTGCCACAGCGACGCGACACCGTGACGATAAACGAGAGCCTCCGTTGCCTTTTTGAAACACTTCGACGCGAGCGAATCGTCGAGAAGGCTGAGCGTAAAGAGTTGGTTTGGCCTCACTTGAGCATCATGCGACCCGTCCGATTTGAGGTGGTCGTAAACCATGAAGAGTCCGGTATCCACAAACGCGCGTTTGAAGTTCGTGGTCACCGTCGATTCAAGCTGCCCCCACTGCTGCTCATCGTTTTCACGTTTCAATGTCTTCGCGATCCGCCGCGAAGACTGCAGTTGATGGATCCACAACGCCTGAATATCATTTGCCCTGTTCCCTCTTGGACTCCACGGTCCTTCAGGTCCGACGGCATCCATCCAGGTCTCCGCATCGCCATGCGTCAGGAAGAAACTACTGTCCGTGTGGTACTTGATTGTGCCTTCGATTGCATGCTGAACGACAGGATACAACTCGTGCACAAATGCAGTGTCTCCGGAGTAGTTCAGATACTCCTCCAGCGCGATGATAAACCGTGGAGTTCCGTCAGCAGTGTTATACGCAATTGACGTCGTCGTGACGAGGTTCGGTATCCGGCCGTAATTCGGACTTTTCGTGTTTGTCTCCTGCCATTCGGCAAACGAGCGGAGAATTTCCTTTGCTTCGGAGAACCTTCCCGTTACCAACGTCGCTCCGGGAAGAGCGATGAACGAGTCTCTGCCCCAGTAGTTGTTGAACCACGGAAGTCCCGCAAAGATGCCGCGCTTCGTCTGGTTCATGACGAGCGCATCCATCGAAAGTATCGCCCAATGCACTGCTTTGTCGAAGCGCTCGTTGTCAGTCCGGACGAACGCGCCATTCAGAAGCTTTTCCATCCTGTGTTTTCTCTTGGCAATGAGGGCTTCGTACTCCCTTGCAACACGCTGAGCCATCCGGATCGTGGCATCTTCTGTATCTCCCGCTACCAGAATGACCACCGCGGACGATCCTGTGCTGGAAGTCATTCCAGCGGGACTGAACCCCCGATCAATGGATTTTCCGGTCGCGATCGTGACAAGGTTCCGGGAATCGGAAAATGTCATCCCAATCCATACTGGATAGTTCTCGCGCGAATTTCTTTGAAGATGCCGTTGTCGGGCGATCAACAGAACGCCTTCACGATATCGAACGACATAGTCTCCGATTGCGCGGGAATCACTGAAGGTGGGACGGAGGGAGACACGGCTTCCGCGGACCTTGTCAAGCTGAATGACGAGAGCGTCAACGGAATCTAGGAGTGTCACGGTCTCCTGGACGCCCAAAGGATATGCACGATGGATCTGGAGAGGCGAAACGAACGCAAGGCTGGCGGTAGATTTCGGAAGTTCCCGGCCGTCGACGGCGATGGCGTAATCCTCCATCATTTCGTTGGTCATGATATACCATCCCTGCCACGCGGTCCGATGACCACCATTGGTTTCAGTGTAATAGGTGCCGGCCTCCTTGTTCGTGTAGGCGATTTCCCGCGAGGGACCGTGAACCTCAATGGTCAACTCATCGAGGGTGATGGGGGCGTCGAGGTTTCGGTTGTAAGTACAGGAGAAAATGAAGAATGGAAACGGAAGGACGAACAGAAGAGGTCTCAAGGGGTTCTCAATGATGGAGTCGATCACGCAGACTACGCAGAACAAATGATCCCTCTTTCACTTCCGTGTCTTTCCGTATGTTCCGTGGGCAGACAATAACGGGGTGATACGTCAAGCTGCTAGACGACTTCTTCGGTCTCGGCGTTGAAGTAGTGCGCTTCTCCCATATCGAACATCAAATCGA
>JBARRO010000142.1:0-23154 GCA_049644265.1 Bacteroidota bacterium | reverse complement strand
GTGCTGCTCGACGATTTCGGAGAGCTCTGCGAGGGATTTTCGGCCGAAATTCCGGAACTTCAGGAGTTCCGACTCGCTCCGCCGCACAAGATCAGCCATGGTCTTGATGTTGGCAGAACGCAGACAGTTGTGGGAGCGAACTGAGAGCTCCAATTCGTCGACGGACATGCGAAGGATCTTCCGCACCCTCCCTACCTCCGCTTCCTGCTCACTTTCCGCCTTTTCGGTTTCCGGCTCCGCACCAAAATTGATAAAGAGCTGCACATGGTCGCGCAGGATCTTGCCCGCATGTGTGACAGCATCCTCGGGTGTGATAGAACCGTCCGTCTCTACTTCGATGACGAGTTTTTCGAAGTCCGTCTGACCGCCAACACGCGTCGGCTCGACCGTAAACCGGACATTTCTAATGGGAGTGAAGATCGAATCGATTGCGATCGTCCCCAGCGGCTGGTCGGCAGCTTTGTTCTCGTCTGAGTGAACGTAGCCCTTTCCCCGTCCCAGTCTCAGCTCCAGCTCAAAATCCGCATCCTTATTGAGGGATGCCAATGGGGCTTCCGGATTGAGGACCTCGATTTCGGCTGATGCCTTCTGGATGTCTCCGGCAACCAGACGGCCCGGACCCTTGACGGGTACGACAACTTTAGTCACTTTCTTGTTAATCGGTTTGATGCGAACCTGTTTGAGATTGAGGATAAAATCCGAGACATCTTCGACGACGCCTTTGATCGTCGAGAACTCGTGCTGGATTCCCTCGACGCGGATTGCCGTAACGGCGGTTCCGGGAAGGGACGACAGCAGGACCCGGCGAAGGGAGTTTCCGATGGTGACACCGAATCCCTTCTCCAGCGGCTGGAGCGTAAACCGGCCAAAGGTGCCGGTGTACGAGGATTGCTCTAGTTCGATTTTTTCGGGCATTTGGACCAGGGTGGTGCTCATGGCATTCTTTTCCCTCGAATTACGTCGAGGCGGATAATTTCAAAACCTGATGAGTAGGGAAAATCGGTTCAACGCTACTTGGAATACAATTCAACAATCAGTTGTTCGTTGGCATTCAACGGAATGTCATTCCGCTCAGGAACGCTGAGGAATGTCCCCGCCAATGTAGCCTTGTCGAGGCTGAGCCACGAAGACATGGAAGTATCCTTCACCCGCTTCATCGCGGAGTGAATCAGCTCAAGCTTCCTGCTCTTTTCGCACACCTGGACGACGTCGCCCGGGTTCAGGAGGTAAGACGGGATATCAACGACCTTGTTATTGACCATGAAATGGCGGTGGATCACCAACTGGCGTGCGGATTTCCGCGAGGGAGCAAGCCCCATCCGGTAGATGACATTGTCGAGGCGTCGTTCCAGCATCTTCACAAGCGCGTCGCCCGTGCGGCCTGTTTGTTTCAGGGCGCGTTCAAAATAATTTCTGAACTGGACCTCGAGGAGTCCGTAGATTCTCCGAACCTTCTGCTTCTCGCGCAACTGAATGCCGTATTCAGAAATTCTCGACCGGCGGGACTGGCCATGTTGACCCGGGGCGTAGTTGCGCCGTTCGATCGGACATTTTTCGGTGTAGCATTTTGTTCCCTTCAGGAAAAGCTTCTGTTTTTCCCTCCGGCACAGTTTGCAGTTGGCATCAATGTATCTTGCCATAGTTCTCCTTGATGAAGAGTGTTAAACGCGTCGCCGCTTCGGTGGCCGGCATCCGTTATGAGGAATCGGCGTAACGTCGCGGATCATGGTCACTTCGATTCCCGCTGTTTGGAGAGACCGAACCGCCGCTTCCCGGCCGCCGCCCGGACCCTTGATAAAGACTTCCACACGGCGCAACCCCAGGTCGTGCGCTTCTTTGGCCGCTGCTTCCGCCGCAACCTGTGCTGCAAACGGAGTGCTTTTCCGCGAGCCCTTGAACCCGTTCTTACCCGAAGTCGACCATGCGATTGTGTTGCCGTACGTGTCCGTCAACGTCACAATCGTGTTGTTGAACGTCGCCTTGATAAAGGCTTTTCCGCTGGCGTCGACATGGACTTTTTTCTTCTTCTTTGTAACCGGTGCCGCTGCTGCTTGTTTTCCCAAGGTGTTCTTCCTTTCGTAGACGAGAGTTGAAGTGGATTACTTCTTCTCGATTGCTTTCTTTCTGCCGGCGACCGTCTTCCTCTTTCCTTTGCGCGTCCTGGCGTTGGTTCTCGTACGCTGGCCCCTGGCGGGCAGCCCTTTGCGATGACGAAGACCCCGATAACATCCGATATCCATCAAGCGCTTGACGTTGAGCTGGGTCTCGCTCCGGAGAGCGCCTTCGACCTTGACATCGGCCTGAATAATCGCCCGGATCGCTGCGACCTCGTCGTCGTTCAGGTCCGAGACCCGCTTGTTCCAGTCAATCTTGGCCTTCGTGAGGATTTTCTGTGACGTCGAACGGCCAATTCCATAGATGTAGGTCAGGCCGATCTCGGCACGTTTGTTTTTTGGTAAATCAACTCCTGCAATTCGAGCCACTGGATACTCCTTATCCTTGCCGTTGTCGGTGCTTGGGGTTCTTGCAGATCACCCGGACAACCCCCTTGCGGCGGATGATCTTGCAGTTCTCACATATTTTCTTGACAGATGACCGGACTTTCATGCTTGCCTCATTTCTTGTCTTATTTGTAGCGATACGTAATGCGACCCTTCGTCAGGTCGTACGGAGACATTTCCACAGTCACACGATCTCCCACGAGAATTTTGATGTAGTGCATCCGCATTTTCCCGGAGATGTGTGCAAGAATCTCGACTCCGTTATCCAGCTTGACCCTGAACGTAGCATTCGGCAAGGTATCCGTAATGACTCCATCCACTTTAATCGGTCCCTGTTTTGCCATCGGGTGGTCAAGACTGAGTAAGTATGACTGGGTTTCCGTTCACGATCGCGACCGTGTGCTCGAAATGCGCCGAGGGTTTTCCATCCGTCGTGAAGATCGTCCAGCCATCTTCGGCCATCGTTACTTCCCAGCTCCCCTCATTCACCATCGGTTCGATTGCCAGCGTCATCCCTTCGCGGAGCGGAAGACCTGTTCCCGCCTTCCCATAATTCGGTACGGAAGGTTCCTCGTGCAAATCCTTCCCCACACCGTGTCCGACGAGATCCCGCACGACAGAATATCCATTGGCTTCCACATGAGATTGAACAGCAGCCGAAATGTCGTGCACTTTGTTCCCGGCCACGGCCTGTTCAATGCCCTTCAGGAGTGATTCTTCTGTCACCTGAAGGAGTCGCCGTTTTTCCGGCGAGATTTCACCGACCGGATACGACCAGGCCCCGTCGCCAAAATAGCCGTCTTTCTTTACTCCAACATCGATCGAGATGATTTCGCCTTCCCGCAGTACGCGTTTCGCCGGAATCCCATGGACCACTTCAGAATCGATCGACGTGCACAAGGTAGCGGGAAACAAATTCTGCTTTGAGCTTCCGTATCCTTTGAACGCCGGAAGACCGCCGCACGACCTGATGTAGTCTTCGGCCAACCGATCAAGCTCTATCGTGGTCACGCCGGGCCGAATCCGTGCCCCGATCAGCTTCAAAACTTCCGCAACAATCCGCGAGCTTTCCCGGATAAGATCAATTTCACGTTTCGTCTTAATTCGAACCATGGAACAACGCGACGTTCAACGTCTTCCCCGCAATTTGCCGCTCTTCATGAAGCCGTCGTAGTGTCTCATCAGAAGGTGTGATTCCACCTGCTGAAGCGTGTCGAGAGCGACTCCCACCACAATGAGGAGGCTGGTTCCGCCAAAGAACGATGCAAATCCAGCCGTCACTCCCATTTTGATCATCATGGTCGGCAAGATTGCCACAATTGCAAGGAACACCGACCCGGGGAGCGTAATCTTCGTCAGGATGTTATCGACAAAATCTGCAGTGTGCGTGCCCGGTCGAATTCCCGGTATAAATCCCCCCTGCTTCTTCATGTTGTCAGCCACATCCTTCGGATTGAACGCGATCGCCGTGTAGAAATAGGTGAAGAAGACGATCATCAACCCGTACACAAACGAATAGGTCCAGGACGTATAACTGAACCATGTGTTCGATAACTCAGAGACAAAATCACTTTCTGGAAAGAACGAAAAAATAATTTGGGGGATGAACATGATCGCCTGCGCGAAGATAATCGGCATGACGCCGGCGGTATTGACGCGCAACGGGATATATTGTGTGACTCCCCCATATACTTTTCGTCCGACGACACGTTTTGCGTACTGAACAGGGATCCGACGGGTGCCCTGAGTCACGAGAACAACGCCGGCAACGATAACCCCCATGAGTGCGAAAATAATGAGCTCGATGATCACGTTTCGCGTTCCCGCGCGAATGAGCTGATATTCATCCAGTATCGAATGCGGAAACCGGGCAATGATTCCGATGAAGATGATGAGAGAAATTCCGTTCCCGATACCCCGCTCCGTAATCTGCTCGCCAAGCCACATCATGAAGATCGTGCCCGCGGTCAGGATGATCATTGAACTGAGCGTAAAACCGAATCCTTGTACGTCGACAGGGACGATCGGGCCCGAAGGAGTCGTCGTGTGGACCAGCTTGACGACCACGCCGCTGGCCTGGAGCATGGAAATCAACACCGTGCCATAACGCGTGTACTGGGTAATTTTTTTCCGGCCATCCTCGCCTTCCTTTTGCAGTTTCTGGAAGTACGGGATCACAGCACCCAGCAGCTGGATGACGATCGAGCTGCTGATATAGGGCATGATGCCCAGCGCAAAGACTGCCGCGTTACTGAACGCCCCCCCGACAAACAGATCGTAGAGACCGAACAGGGTGTTTTCGGAAGATTTTCGGATGGTATCCGCCAGCAGCGACGCATCGACTCCCGGAAGCGTAATGTGGGAACCGATACGAACAATAATGAGGAGGGCAGCCGTGAAAAACAGGCGCTCCCTCAGCTCCTGGATCTTAAAAATGTTGGTAAACGTCTCGGTGAGTTTGCTCATTACTTCGCTGGTTCAGCAGTCTTGTGCGTTTGTGATAGGACGTTGGCTTTCCCTCCGGCAGCCTCAATCTTTGTAATTGCCGACTTGCTGAATGCGTGCGCGCTCACTTCCAGTTTCGATTTCAACTCTCCGTTCCCCAGAATTTTGACCGAACCATGTTTCTTGGTGATGGCTCCGATCTTGTACAGAATCTCCGGGTCCACAACACTGCCTGCAATTTTCTTGTTCTCAACCAGCACGGCAAGGGTTTCAACATTGACGACCTGCATCTCTTCGCGATTACGGCTCGTAAATCCGAACTTCGGAACCCGACGCGTCAGCGGCATCTGCCCGCCTTCAAACCACATCTTGAACTTGTGCCCAGACCGCGAGCGCGCCCCCTTGTGCCCCTTTGTCGCGGTTCCGCCGTGACCGGATCCCTGGCCACGCCCGATGCGCTTTGTCTTTCTCCTTGATCCTTTTGCAGGAGTCAGGTTGCTGAGGATGTCTTTTCCCATTAGCGGACCTCTTCAACTTTCACAAGATGCCTGACGGCGTTGATCATCCCCCGAATCTGGGGTGTGTCCTTCTTGACCACCGTATAGTTCGGCCGTCCGAGGCCAAGGGCTTCGATCGTGCGCTTCGCATTCTCGAGCTCGTCGATCACACTGCCCGTTTGCGTAATTTTTATTTTTTTGTCGGCCATAATGCAGCGTTACTCAGTTTTGTTGGAACAATTCCTGGAGGGACATTCCACGACGCTCGGCCACGGATTTTGCGTCCGACAGACTCAGGAGTGCTTTCACAGTGGCTTTCACCACGTTGTGGGGATTTGCGGAACCCATTTGCTTTGTCAGAATGTCCTTGATACCGGCGGACTCAAGAACGGCGCGAACGCCTCCTCCTGCGATCATTCCGGTACCTGGTGAGGCGGGTTTCAACAGAACTTTCCCTGCGCCGAATTTGCCGATCACTTCATGGGGTATGGTTCCGTTGATGACGTGGACCTTGAACAACACTTTCTTTGCGTCGTCCACACCCTTTGCGATGGCGTCAGCGACTTCGTTGGCTTTGCCGAGTCCAACGCCGATATGGCCTTTTCCATCTCCCACCACAACGATCGCATTGAAGCTGAACCGACGTCCACCCTTCACCACCTTGGCGACACGATTGACGTGCACCAATCGCTCTTTCAGTTCCAGCTCGCCAGCTTTGAATTTTCCCATTGTTTTTTTCTTTTCCTGAACCGTTCGATTTAGAATTTTAGACCGCCTTCTCGCGCACCTTCTGCGAGCGCTTTCACTTTGCCGTGGTACAACATTCCGTTTCTGTCAAACACCACTTCTTTGATGTTCTTTTCGAGGGCTTTCTTAGCCGCGGCTATTCCCACCATCTTGTACACCTGTTTCCTCGAGGGCGCTTTCTTGATTTCTTCCCGCAGATCTTTCGCTAATGAAGAGGCCGCCACGAGGGTCTTGCCCGTCGTATCGTCGATGATCTGGGCATAGATATGCTTCAAGCTCCCAAACACCGCGAGCCGCGGACGCTGGGGCGTCCCGGTAATTTTCTTGCGGATCCTGTTCTTCTTCTTGAGAAGTCGTTCCTGAGTATTCTTCTTGATCATAATGAAATCCTTGAGACCTGCGACTGTTCCGTCTGCTTATTTTGTTGCGGCGGTTGCTGCAGCTTTCCCGGCTTTCCGACGGATGTATTCCCCTTCATACTTGATTCCCTTCCCTTTGTAGGGCTCGGGGGGACGGAAGGAACGGATTTTCGAAGCAACCAAACCCACCAGTTGCTTGTCAATTCCGCTGATCGTGATGTTTGTCTGTGTCGGAGCTTCCAGCTTGATTCCCTCGGGAGGACCAAACAGGATCGGATGACTATAGCCGATCAGGAGTTGAAGTTTCTTTCCTTTCATCTCAGCACGATAACCGACGCCGACGATTTCCAGCTTCTTGAAATATCCTTCTGTCACACCCACAACCATGTTCTGGACCAGAGCCCTCCAAAGACCGTGAAGCGCCTTATGGTCCTTATCCTCCAATTTTCTCGTCACGAGAACATGACCGTCTTTCACTTCCATCCCAATATCATGATGGACCTCGGCCGTGAGCTCACCTTTCGGACCTTTCACGGCAACCGCGCCATCCTTCACCGACACCGTGACGCCCTTCGGAATTTGAACAGGTTTTCTTCCAATACGTGACACGATGCATTCTCCTCGTTGCTTACCAGATATAGGCGAGAATCTCGCCCCCGACGTTCTGCTTGCGCGCCTGGGATTCCGTCATGACTCCCTTGGAAGTCGAGATGATAGCAATGCCAAGGCCGCCAAGGACCCGTGGCATTTCATCGGAGTTGCGATAACGGCGAATTCCGGGCCGGCTCACTCTGCGAAGGCCATTGATCACCGGTTTCCCATCCTTGTATTTCAGATTAATCCGAATGACACCCTGCTTCTTGTCTTCAAGGACCGTGAAGTTGGCAATATACTTTTGGTCGAGCAGAATTTTCGCCATGGCCTTTTTGACACCCGACGCCGGAATATCCACGCGGCGGTGCTTAGCCTTCCCGGCATTGCGAATTCTTGTAAGAAAATCAGAGATGGGATCGGTTATTGACATCGGCAGAGTTCTTTCTTATAGATTCACCAACTTGCTTTACGGACTCCCGGGATTTTCCCGTCGAGAGCCAGCTTTCTTAAACAAATGCGACAGATACCAAATTTCCGATAATAGGCTCTCGGTCGACCGCAGATACCGCACCGGTTATGCTGACGCACCTTGTATTTCGGCGTTCTCTTCGCCTTGACGATCATTGCCAGACGTGCCACGCTTGCTCCTTTGTGCGATTATGTGTTGATCGGGGTTGCGGTTTGAACAACTTCCTGCCGCTTCAAGAACGGCATCCCAAGTTCCTTCAACAACTCGTAGGCTTCGACGTCCGTTTCTGCCGTCGTCACGAACGTAATGTCCATGCCGGTAATTCTGGAAACCTTGTCAACGTCGATTTCCGGAAAAATGATCTGTTCCTTGACTCCGACGGTATAATTGCCGTGGCCGTCGAATGACTTATCCGACACACCGCGAAAATCCCGGACACGAGGCAATGCGACGCTGATAAACCGGTCAAGAAATTCGTACATCCTCGCCCGGCGAAGCGTCACCCGGCAACCGATCGGCAGATTCTCCCGCAGTTTGAAGTTCGAGATGGCTTTCTTCGACCGCGTGATAGAGACCTTCTGGCCCGTGATGGCTTCGAGTTCCCGGACAGCTGCATCGAGCAGTTTCGGGTCCTGCGTTGCCTGGCCTACACCGATGTTGATGGCAATCTTTTCCAGTCTCGGAACCTGCATAATGCTCCCGTACTGAAAGCGCTTCATCAGCGCAGGGATCGCATCCTTCTTATACCGGTCAAACAATCGCGCCGGTACGCCCTTTTCCTGGACAGCAGTTTCTTTTGCTGCAGCCGGAGCTCCGGGTTTTGCCCCTTTCTCCTTTTTGGGAGCCTTTTCTTTTTCTTTTTGTGGAGGTTTTTCTTCTGCCATGGATCGATCCTTAAAACATCTCGCTACATTGTTTACAGACGCGCATCGTTTTCTTCTTGTTGCTCGTCGGGTCGGTGACGTGCGCGCGGCCGAGCCGTGTCGGTTTGCCGCACTTTGGACACACGACCATCACATTCGAGGCGGATATGGAGCCTTCTTTTTGCACAACTCCGCCCTGCGGGTTTTTCTGTGAGGGCCGAGTGGCCCGCTTGACAATATTGACACTTTCGATAATGACCCGATTGTGGTCGGGGAATACCTTCAGCACTTTTCCCTGTTTCCCGACGGAGTTGCCGGATATTACTACGACCGTGTCATTCTTATGAACGTGCAGACTTTGTGCCATAGTGGTTAGAGAACTTCCGGTGCAAGTGAAATGATTTTCATGAATTGTCTCTCACGCAACTCCCGTGCAACAGGTCCAAAGATGCGGGTGCCTCTCGGCTCGCCCTGCTGATTCAGCAGGACGGCGGCGTTCTCATCGAACCGAATGAACGAGCCATCTTTTCGCCGGATCTCCTTCTTGGTCCGGACTACCACCGCGCGCGAAACCTCTCCCTTTTTTACCGGTGCTCCGGGAATCGCACTCTTGACGGCTACGACGATGAGGTCTCCGACGCTTGCATAACGCCTGTCGTGACCGCCCAGGACTCGAATGCAACGGATTTTCTTCGCACCCGAATTGTCCGCGACGACTAAGTTAGTTTCTTCCTGAATCATTGCTATCCCTTTGGGTCTGCGTTACTTCGCTTTTTCGATGATCTCGACGAGCCGCCACCGTTTGTTTTTGCTCAGCGGGCGGGTTTCCATGATTTTTACAACGTCGCCTATTCCCGCTTCCCGCTTCTCGTCGTGCGCCATGAGCGTGGAAGTCAGACGATAGTACTTCTTGTACAAAGGATGCGGCACTTTTCGTTCGAGAGCAACGACGATACTCTTTTGCATCTTGTTGCTGAGGACTTTCCCAATTCGAACCTTCCGCTGCGATCGTCCGGGGGTTGCGGCTGTTGCGTCTGTCATAGTCACGCTTTCGGCTGTTCTGTCTCAGGTTGCGGAGCGACCGGAGCCGTCTTCCGTTCCTGAAGGATTGTTTTCATTCGAGCGATATCCTTTCGGATATGGCCGAGCTTCATGGGATTCTCGAGTTGTCCGATGACCTTTTGAAACTGCAGGTTCGAGAGGTTTTCCTGTTCTTCCTGGATCCTCTTCTGCAGTTCGGTATCCGACAATTTTCGAAACTCAAATGCTTTCATGATTGACCTCAGGCCCCTTCGTAATCGATTCGGGTAACGAACTTCGTCTTGATGGGAAGTTTGTGCTTGGCAAGCTGCATTGCCTCCGCGGCGAGCGTTCTGTTGATGCCGCCAAGCTCGAAGAGGATTCTTCCCGGTTTTACCACCGCCACCCAAAATTCAGGAATTCCCTTACCGCTTCCCATGCGTGTCTCTGCCGGCTTCTTGGTAACAGGTTTATCGGGGAATATCCGAATCCAGACTTTTCCTTCCCGCTTCATCATTCTCGTCAGTGCGACGCGTGATGCTTCAATCTGGCGCTGGGTAATCCAGCCCGGCTCCATTGCCTTCAGGCCAAAATCCCCGAACGCAACGCTCGATCCGCGCGTGGCTTTTCCGCGCATGCGTCCGCGCTGTGATTTTCTGAATTTGACTCGCTTCGGCATTAACATGGGTCATTCCTTATGATCGTGTGACTCCGCCGAGGATCTCGCCTTTGCAGATCCACACCTTTACACCAATGGCTCCGTAAATGGTATGAGCCGTTGCCGCCGCGTAGTCGATATCCGCCCGTAACGTCTGCAGTGGAATCCGACCCTCTTTGTACTGCTCGGTTCTGGCAATTTCGGCTCCCCCCAGCCTTCCTCCGCACTTCACGCGAATCCCCTCTGCTCCCATCCGCATGGATGCCGTGATCGCCTGCTTCATCGCCCTCCGGAAAGAGATCCTTCCTTCCAGCTGTCCGGCAATTGCCTCGGCAACCAGGTACGAGTCAAGCTCGGGTCTTTTGATCTCATGAATCAGAATCTTCACGTCCTTCGACGTAACCTTCTTCAGTTCCTCTTCCAACTGGGCGATTTCCTTGCCGCTTTTCCCAATAACCACACCGGGTCTGGATGTGTGAATCGTAATCACGGCGCGTTTCGGTGTGCGATCGATCTGAATCCTTGAAATCCCCGCTTTCTTCAATCTATTGCGCACATAGTTGCGGACGACAATGTCTTCCTGCAGCTTGCTTGCGAAGCTCTTGTCATCGTACCAGTTCGCATCCCATGCACGAACTACCCCTAAACGAAACCCATTTGGATTGGTTTTTTGTCCCAAACGATCCTCCGGTTTAACTTACTGCCGCAGTTGATTTCTCTGTTGCCTTGGCCACTTTGGTCTTCGGCTCTTTCGGCTTCACTTCTTTCGATTTTGTTCCCGGCTTTCCCGTCGACAGACGTGGTGCAACAGTTGTTGCCACCCTCTGTCCGATGATGACTGTGACATGGTTCGAACGCTTCCGGACCCGGAACGCGCGTCCCATGGGAGCGGGAAGGACTCGTTTTGCCGTGGGACCACCGTTTACAAACACCTCTTTGACGAACAGTGTCGCAGTGTCCACCCGCCCGGATTCATCCTTGTTCTGGAAGTTTGAAATGGCCGAGCGCAAAACTTTTTCCGCAGTCCGGGCCGCATGCTTTGGAGCAAAGTGGAGGATGCTGAGCGCATCTTCCACAGCCCGGCCGCGGATAAGATCGATGACGAGCCGCATCTTGCGCGGCGAGGTTCCGATAAAACGATTGATTGCTTTTGCTTCCATGAGTATTCTCTTTACGCCGGGGTCGTTGTCGTTTCGCTCTTGATGCCCGGATGAGCCCGGAAGATCCTTGTCGGCGCGAACTCGCCGAGCTTATGGCCTACCATGGCCTCGTGGACATAGACGGGAATGAACTTATTGCCGTTATGCACTGCAAACGTGTGCCCGACGAAATCCGGTGTGATCGTGCTGGACCTCGCCCACGTCTTAATGACGCGCTTCTGATTCGATTTGTTCAGCGCTTCAACTTTTTTCTGCAGCTTCGGGTCAACGTAAGGACCCTTTTTAAGTGAACGGCTCATAGATTTTTAATCACTTCCGTGAGAGTGCGTTTTACTTCCGACGTTTGACAATGTACTTGTTCGACTGATTCTTTCGTTTTCGTGTTTTCAGTCCCTTGGCATATTTTCCCCAGGGAGAAACCGGATGCTGCCAGCCACCGCCGCTTTTCGATTTGCCTTCGCCGCCGCCCATGGGGTGGTCAACCGGATTCATCGCCATACCGCGCGTCTGGGGGCGTATGCCGAGCCAGCGAGAACGGCCGGCCTTGCCAACGCTGATGTTTTCATGATCCACGTTGCCGACGATTCCGATTGTTGCGGAACAAGTGCCGGCGATTTTCCTGACTTCTCCCGAAGGCAGCTTGACCGTGACGAAGTCTCCCTCTTTTGCCATCAACTGCAGGGAGTTTCCCGCGCTCCGCCCCAACTGTCCGCCTTTCCCCGGTTTCAGCTCAACGTTATGGACAAACGTCCCGGCAGGAATGTTCGCAAGCGGCATGCTGTTTCCCGTCTGAACCTCAACTCCCGGGCCGGAAGCTACTTTGGAACCAACTTTGATTCCTTCCGGAGCAAGGATGTACCGCTTCTCTCCGTCCGGATAATATATGAGCGCAATCCGGCAGGAGCGGTTCGGATCATACTCGATCGCTGCAACTTTTCCCTCAATCCCAATCTTGTCGCGTTTGAAATCGACAATCCGATACATCCTCTTGTGACCGCCTCCGCGATGGCGTGAGGTAATACGGCCCATACTATTGCGTCCGCCGGATTTCTTGATCGGCGCAAGCAGGGATTTTGTCGGCTGTGTTTTTGTGATTTCCTCAAACGTCGAGATTGAATAGAATCTCGTCGCGGGAGTCATCGGTCGTAGTTTTCGAATGGCCATACGTTACTCAGACTTTCCTGATCAAGCAGTTCCGAAAAAGTCGATCTTGTCGCCTTCCTTAAGCGTGACAAGCGCCTTCTTCCACTTTTTCGTCCGCCCTTCAAATCGTCCTTTGCGCGTCAACTGCGTCTTGTGCTTTCCTTTGACGACAAGGGTTCGAACGCTTTCCACGGTAACCTTAAACTTATCATGAACGGCTTTCTCGATTTCAATCTTGTTGGCATCCAGGGGGACTTCAAATGCGTACTGCCTCGTCTCCTGAAGGCTCGTGATCTTTTCCGTAATGATTGGGCGAATCAATATTCCTACCATTGCCGCGTCCTAATTCTTTAAGGATTTTTGAAGCACCTCGACAGCGCTCTTTTGGATCAGAAGCACCTGGTTCTTCAGAATCTCAAACGTCGAGGCTTTGTCTGCCTCGCGAACGTCGAGCTTTGGAATGTTCCGCCCCGACTTGAACAAGGTTGCGTCCGATTTCGCCGTGAGCAGCAACGTTTTCTTCTTGTCGAGGGAGAGGGCTCTGAGAATGGAAAAGACCTGCTTCGTCCGGGGAGCCGCCACGTTGAAATCTTCCACAACCAGCACCGAATTGTCCTTCGCCTTGTAACTCAACGCGGATTTCCGGGCAAGCTTACGCAGTTTTGCAGGAAGCTTTACGACATAGTCATGCGGATGAGGTCCGAAGATGGAGCCGCCGCCAATCCACAGCGGAGACCGGGTTGTTCCCGCGCGCGCGCGGCCTGTCTTTTTCTGTTTGAACGGCTTCTTTCCGCCTCCTCGTACTTCATTCCTGGGCTTTACCTTGTGCGTACCATGGCGCTGATTTGCCTGAATGCTGCGGATTGCCTGATAGATCGCATGGTCATTCGGTTCAATTCCAAAGATAGCAGGGTCGAGCGCGACTTTCTCCCCGCTTGCAGTTCCATCTATTTTCAATACTTCGACTTCCATAGTTCCTCTTGTCTGCGAGCTGTCAGACATGTTTGACGATCTCGAGATATCCGTTGATTGCGCCGGGGACAGATCCTTTGACGATCAGGATGTTGGATTCGGGAATCACTTTCACCACTTTGAGGTTTTTCACCGTCACATTTTCAAATCCCATGCGTCCACCCATCCTCATACCCTTGAAGACCCGGGAAGGATAGGAACTCGATCCGATGGATCCCGGTGCGCGAACGCGGTCGGACTGGCCGTGCGTTGTCATGCCGACTCCACCGAAATGGTGACGCTTCACCACGCCCTGGAAGCCCCGCCCTTTCGATTTTCCCGTCACGTCAACGATATCACCCTGGGCAAAGATATCGACCTTGATCTCCGAGCCGACATTCGGGGAAGCTCCGTTGGAATTCCGGAATTCCTTCGTCAAGCGGAGGAACTTCGTTCCCGACTTGGCAAAATGCCCCTTGGCGGGTTTGTTCACCAGGCGCTCTTTCTTTTCGTCAAACCCGAGCTGCACGGCATCATACCCGTCTTTGTCTTTTGTTTTCACCTGGGTAACGTAACACGGTCCGGCTTCGATGACGGTACAGGGAACCGCTTCGCCGTTCTCGTCAAACAAGCTCGTCATCCCGACTTTCTTACCTAAAATGCCACTCACAATTTTGCTCCTTGTTATCCCACCGAGGATTGCGGCATCGACCGCAATCCCCAGGCAAATCTCAAACCACGATCAGTTAGTTTCCCGTCGCCTTGATCTCGACGTCCACTCCCGCGGGCAATTCCAGTTTCATCAACGAGTCGACTGTCTTGCTGGTGGAGTTCAGGATATCGATCAGACGCTTATGGGAACGGGTTTCAAACTGCTCTCTCGATTTCTTGTCCACGTGCGGAGAACGATTGACCGTGTAGAGGCTCCGCTTTGTCGGCAAGGGAATCGGGCCGGAAACGACGGCACCCGTCGACTTCACCGTCTTGATGATCTTTTCGGCCGACTTGTCAATCAGGCTGTGGTCGAACGATTTGAGCTTGATCCGTATTTTTTGACCAGCCAAGGATAACTCCTTTTATTCGAGAATTTTTGTCACAACACCAGCTCCGACTGTCCGTCCGCCTTCACGAATGGCGAATCGCAGTCCCTCCTCCATGGCAATTGTCGAGATGAGCTCGATGTTCACCGCGTCGAGGTTATCTCCCGGCATGACCATCTCAACGCCGGAGGGAAGAGTCACAACACCCGTTACGTCTGTCGTGCGGAAATAGAATTGCGGACGATAGCCCGTGAGAAACGGCGTGTGGCGTCCGCCTTCTTCCTTCTTCAGCACGTAGACCTGGGCCGTGAACTTCTTGTGGGGTGTGATCGATCCGGGCTTCGCGATGACCATTCCACGTTCCAGTTCGTCCTTCTCAATGCCACGCAGCAGAAGACCCGCATTATCTCCGGCCATGACCTCGTCAAGTTCCTTCCGGAACATTTCTGCACCCGTCACGACGGTCTTCTTATGGGCGTTCAGTCCGATAAGTTCGACTTCGTCCCCGACCTTGCACTTTCCGCGTTCAACACGTCCGGTTCCGACCGTTCCGCGTCCGGTGATGGAGAATACGTCCTCTACCGGCATCAGGAAGGCTTTGTCGATATCCCGTTTCGGCAGTGGGATATAGCTATCGACGGCGTTCATGAGCTCGGTGATGCATTTGAATGCCGGGTCATCGGGCGTAACGCCGGGACGGAGCGCGGCTTCCATGGCTTTCAAGGCAGAGCCACGAATAATCGGGATTTCATCTCCGGGAAATTCATATTTCTTCAGAAGGTCCCGAAGCTCAAGTTCGACAAGGTCCAGCAACTCGGGATCGTCGACCGCATCAACCTTGTTCATGAACACCACAATTCTTGGCACACCAACCTGGCGGGCAAGAAGAATGTGTTCACGGGTTTGCGGCATGGGTCCATCCGTCGCAGCCACAACAAGAATTGCGCCGTCCATCTGGGCCGCGCCCGTGATCATGTTTTTGACATAATCGGCGTGTCCGGGGCAGTCGACGTGTGCATAGTGACGCTTCTCTGTCGAGTACTCCACGTGGGCCGTTGCAATGGTGATTCCACGCGCTTTCTCTTCCGGCGCATTGTCAATCGAATCAAATGTCCGGATTTCCGACAATCCCTTTTTGGCAAGAACCATGGTGATGGCTGCGGTCAGGGTTGTCTTACCGTGGTCGACGTGACCGATCGTGCCGACATTTACGTGCGGCTTGCTGCGGTCAAATTTTGCCTTTGCCATTTGGAGATCTCCTTATAATGAACTGTAATCAGATACTGGAACTCTTAAGCGGTGACCGCCTCTTTCCCCCGCACTTTCTCGATGATCTGGTCCGCGATACTCCGTGGAACCTGCTCATAGTGAGCGAACTGCATGGTATACAACGACCGGCCCTGCGTCATTGATCGCAATGCTGTCGCATAGCCGAACATTTCCGAGAGCGGGACGAACGCTTTCACAACCTGCGCATCCTTCCGCGAAGTCATGCCTTCGATTTTTCCGCGGCGGGAGTTGAGATCACCCATCACATCCCCAAGGTATTCTTCGGGCGTTACAACCTCGACGGCCATAATCGGCTCGAGGAGCACCGGTCCTGCCTTCTTGGCACCTTCCTTAAAGCCTATGGAGCCCGCAATTTTGAACGCCATCTCGGAAGAATCGACGGCGTGGAATGATCCGTCGATCAGCTTGACCTTCACATCTTCGATGGGATATCCGGCGAGGACGCCGTTCTTCATCGCCTCGACGATTCCCGCTTCGGTCGGTTTGATATATTCCCGTGGGACGACACCGCCAACGATCGCATTCTCGAACTCGAATCCCTTCCCTTTTTCGTTCGGTTCGATTTCGAGCACCACGTGACCGTATTGGCCGCGACCGCCCGATTGGCGGACGAACTTCCCTTCTGCAGTGACTTTCTTCGTGATCGTTTCCTTGTACGCGACTTGCGGCTTGCCGACGTTCGCTTCGACCTTGAACTCCCGTTTCATGCGGTCAATGATGATCTCAAGATGAAGCTCACCCATTCCGCTGATGATGGTTTGTCCGGTCTCCTCGTTCGTTGAGACCCTGAATGTCGGATCTTCTTCCGCAAGGCGCTGCAGGGCTTCACCCATTTTTTCCTGGTCGACCTTCGTCTTCGGCTCAATCGCAACGTCGATGACCGGCTCGGGAAACACCATTTTCTCCAGAAGAATCGGATCATCTTCGTTCGTTAACGTGTCACCCGTCCGGGTGTTTTTCAAGCCGATAGCTGCGACGATGTCGCCAGCATATGCTTCCTGCACTTCCTCCCTGTGGTTCGCATGCATGCGAAGCAGACGTGCAACGCGTTCCTTTCGGTCGGACGTCACATTGTACACGTATGATCCGGAATGAAGCGTGCCGGCGTAGACTCTGAAATAGGTCAGGCGTCCCACAAAGGGATCGCTCATGATCTTGAAGGCAAGAGCCGTGAATTTTTCGGTGTCAGAGATTTGTCGGACCACATCGTCATGCCGATGCGGATGATGTCCATGCAATTCGCCGCTGTTAATGTCGAGGGGTGAAGGAAGAAAGTCGACGACAGCGTCGAGAAGGTTCTGCACGCCCTTGTTCTTGAATGAAGAACCGCAGAGCACGGGAATGATACTGACCTTAAGCGTTGCCTGTCTCAGCACCCGCCTGACTTCTTCCGGGGAAATTTCCGTTCCGTCAAGATATTTCTTGAGGAGTGAGTCATCCTCGTCGGCAACGGCTTCGAGCATCTTGATGCGATACTCGCTTGCCTTGGTTTTTAGTTTTTGCGGGATTTCGATATCATCCCACGTCATCCCCTGCGTGGCTTCGTGATACATCCGGGCCTTCATCGTAATGAGGTCGATGATGCCGGCAAACATATCGCCTTCGCCGACCGGCAGCTGAACCGGAACGGCGTTCGCTGCGAGACGCGACTTCATCATATCAACAACGCCAAGAAAATCCGCTCCTGCACGATCCATTTTGTTGACAAACGCAATCCGGGGAACGCCATACTTGTCCGCCTGGCGCCACACGGTTTCAGACTGAGGTTCGACGCCGCCGACCGAACAAAAGAGCGCGACGGCTCCATCCAGCACACGCAAGGACCGCTCAACTTCAATGGTAAAGTCCACGTGACCTGGAGTGTCAATAATATTAATACGGTGATTGTTCCAGAAACAGGTTGTTGCGGCGCTGGTAATGGTAATCCCACGCTCTTTCTCCTGTTCCATCCAATCCATGGTCGCCGCCCCATCATGGACTTCACCGATACGGTGGAGCTTTCCTGTGTAGAACAGGATCCGTTCCGTCGTTGTTGTCTTCCCGGCGTCAATGTGAGCCATGATGCCGATATTTCTCGTTCTATCTAATGAATACTCTCGGGGCATACGATATCGTCCGCTTCGACCATGCGACCAACTGGCCGCTTCGATGAGATGAATCAATACTGTTGATTTGGAAAAACGAAAAAACTACTACTTACCAGCGAAAATGCGCAAACGCCTTGTTCGCCTCTGCCATCCTATGTACATCGTCCTTCTTCTTTATTGCTCCACCCTCTCCTGTTGAGGCGGCGAGCAACTCAGAGGCAAGCTTTTGCGACATGGACTTTTCCGAGCGTTCTTTGGCGTTGCTGATCAGCCATCGGATTGCAAGAGCGGTTCGCCGCTCGGGACGAACTTCTGTAGGCACTTGATAGGTGGCACCACCGACTCTTCGGGCTCTCACCTCGATCATCGGAGACACATTATCAACGGCTTTCTTGAAAACCTCCAACGGATTCTTCTCGCTCTTCTTGCCAATTTGTTCCATGGCCTGGTAGAGAATACCCCGGGCCGTATGCTTCTTTCCCTGTTTCAGCAGACTGTTAATGAAACGGGAAACCAGCATATCATTGAACTTTGGATCCGGCGCGATGATTCTTTTTGATGACCTTTTTTTTCTCATTCCCGATGACTCTTCCTACTTGGGTTTTTTGGCTCCGTACTTGGAGCGTCCCTGCTTCCGATCCTGAACACCCTGGGTGTCGAGCGTCCCGCGAATGATATGATAACGAACTCCCGGGAGGTCTTTCACCCTTCCACCCCGGATCAACACGATTGAATGTTCCTGAAGATTGTGTCCCTCTCCCGGAATGTATGCCGTCACTTCAATACCATTCGTAAGACGCACACGCGCAACTTTGCGCAACGCCGAGTTCGGTTTTTTCGGCGTCGTCGTGTAGACTCTTGTGCACACGCCCCGTTTCTGCGGGCTGCCGGCTAGCGCGGGAGACTTGCTCTTCCAAACTGCCTGTTCCCGGCTGTGGCGAACTAGTTGATTAATGGTTGGCAATGAAGGTCACTCCGAAATTCGACACGGTTTTCGTAATTATGAAAGCAAAGCTTTTTAATATAAGCTTTTTTCACTTTGATGTCAACGGTATTGGGGCCGCCCTATGCGACAACCTTCTTTCTCTTCGTCTTCTTGGGCTCTTCCTCGCCGCTCGGAACAACCTCCGCAACCTCTGCCTCCGGCTTGGCAAACTCCTCGGTCGTAATGATGACATCCCGGAAGATTTTCTGCCCTGTCCCGGCCGGAATCAAATGACCCATGATGACGTTTTCCTTCAATCCCAACAGCAGGTCGATTTTCGCCTCTACGGCCGCATCCGTCAGGACTTTTGTCGTTTCCTGGAATGATGCCGCCGAGATGAAGCTGTCAGTTGTGAGGGATGCCTGCGTGATTCCAAGGAGAATCGGTTCGGATGTTGCCGGCTCGGCGTCGCGGAATTCCGCCACCTTTTTCGTCTTCTTCTTGAGGTCGGTGTTGATTTCCCGCACCATCTTCTTCGTGGCGCTCTGAGTGTTTTTAAGCTTCGAATCACCCTTGGAGGTCACGACAACTTTTCCGTCGAGGCTGAGGTTTTCCTCGTTCAGCTTTGACTTGTCCACGTGATCACCCTCGAGGTATTTCGTGTCCCCTGCGTCGACGATGCGGACTTTCTGCATCATCTGGCGCACGATCACCTCAATGTGCTTGTCGTTGATCTTCACACCCTGCATCCGATACACTTCCTGGATTTCATTCACCAGGTACTCCTGCACCGCAGTCGTTCCCTTGATCCGCAGAATATCATGGGGATCGATTGCCCCGGCGGAAAGCCGCTCGCCGGCACGAATCACATCCCCTTCCTGCGTCAACAGATGCTTGCCGAGCGGGATCAAATAGGTTCGCTTGTCTTTTCCGTCATGACTCTGGACAAAGACTTCGCGGGATCCTCTCTTCGGCTGTCCAATCGAGACAATGCCGTCGATCTCGCTCACGATGGCGGGGTCACCCGGATGACGAGCCTCGAACAACTCGGTGACTCGCGGAAGACCACCGGTGATATCCCTCGTCTTACCGATGTCGCGCGGAATTTTTACCAGGATGGATCCGGCCTGAATTTCCTCGCCGTCGTCAACGATGAGGTGCGCACGAGTCGGCATCGGATAGTTCGCCAACTTCTGCCCCTTCTTGTTGACCACGGTAATGGCAGGGATCAGACTCTTCTCGCGGCTGTCGATGACAACCTTCTGAATATGTCCAGTTTGTTCATCCGGCTCTTCGCGGTAGGTGACGTTGTCACGCAGATCGACGTATTTGACCGTGCCTCCGTGCTCCGAGACAATGACGGCGTTGTATGGATCCCATTCATAAATGAGCTCGCCTCTCGCAATCTTGGCCCCATCTTTCACCATGAGAGCCGCACCGTACGGCACGTCGTACTTCGTCAGCACACGATTGTCGCTGTCCAGAATGTTGATAACGCCGCTGCGCCCCGAGACGATTGGCCGGTTCTCCTCGTTGTCTTCAAATTCAATGTATTTGACGCCGTCGTATTTCACCTTGCCGTCAAATTTCGAGACAATCTGCGACTGTGCAGCGATCAAACTCGCCGTCCCTCCCGTGTGGAAGGTTCGAAGCGTCAGCTGAGTACCCGGTTCGCCGATCGACTGTGCTGCAATAACGCCTACAGCCATACCAGGCTCGACCAGGTCTCCCGTCGTAAGGTCGCGACCATAGCATTTCGCGCACACACCTCTGCGCGAGTCGCATGTCAGCACCGAGCGAATCAGAACGGATTCGATCGATGTCTCGGAAATCGCCTGGGCCTTGTCCTCGTCGATGAGGTCACCCGCCTTGACAATGACATTGTTCGTCAGAGGGTCGACAATATCCTGCGAAGAGACTCGCCCGAGAATTCTTTCCGCGAGAGGTTCTTTCACGTCTTCGCCCTCTTTGAGTGCGCTCGTGAGGGATCCCTGAATGGTTCCGCAGTCATTCTCCTGGATGATCGCATCCTGAGCGACGTCAATCAGACGGCGCGTAAGATATCCTGCGTCGGCAGTCTTGAGAGCAGTATCCGCAAGACCCTTTCGAGCACCGTGCGTCGAAATGAAGTATTCGAGGATGGAGAGTCCTTCGCGAAAGTTTGCGATAATGGGGTTCTCAATCAGCTCTCCCGTCGCGCCAGAAAGACTTTTCTGCGGTTTGGCCATCAGCCCGCGCATACCGGCAAGCTGGCGGACTTGCTCTTTCGAACCGCGTGCGCCGGAATCGACCATCATGTAAAGCGAGTTGAATCCTTCCTTGTCATGCTGAAGGGCATCGAACAACCGGTCCGCGATGCGACTCGTCGCCCGCGTCCAGATATCGATCACTTTGTTGTAGCGCTCGCCGTTTGTGATGAATCCACGGTAGTACTGCGTCTCGACGCTATCGACATCTTTCTGCGCCTTTTGAACCAGCTCCTGCTTTTCTTTGGGGATAATGACATCACCAACCGACACGGAAAGCCCTCCCTTGGTCGCATAGGTGAATCCAAGATTCTTGAGCTTGTCGAGGAACTGAGCAGTGATGAGATTTCCGCAACGGCGGAACACCGTGGCAATGATCTGGACAAGACGTTTCTTATTCAACAGTTCATTGATAAAAGGGATTTCCTCCGGAACAATCTGATTGAAGATCACCCGACCCGTCGTCGTTTCCAGCATTGCACCGTTGACGCGCACTTTCATGCGGGCATGAAGGCCGACCTTCCCCTGGTCGTATGCAATAATCACCTCTCCCGGCGACGAGAAGAGTTTCCCCTCTCCCAACTCACCAGCCCGAGATTTGGTCAGATAGTACGACCCAAGAACCTGATCCTGGGTCGGCGTGACAATGGGCGCTCCGCTTGCTGGGGAAAGAATGTTATGACTCGAAAGCATCAGGATACGGGCTTCCAGTTGTGCTTCGTAGGAGAGCGGAACGTGTACCGCCATCTGGTCTCCGTCGAAGTCGGCGTTGAACGCTGTGCAAACCATCGGATGGATTCTGATGGCTTTTCCCTCCACGAGCACCGGTTGGAATGCCTGAATTCCGAGACGATGGAGAGTCGGAGCACGGTTCAGCAGCACCGGATGTCCATCAATGATGTAGTCCAGGATGTCCCACACTTCGGGACCTTTCTTATCCACCATCTTCTTTGCGCTCTTGACGGTTTTGACAAGACCTCGTTCGATGAGCTTGCGAATGATCTGAGGCTTGAACAACTCCACGGCCATGTCCTTGGGAAGGCCGCATTCGTGGAGTTTCAACTCCGGACCGACAACGATGACAGAACGGCCCGAATAATCAACGCGTTTTCCAAGAAGGTTTTGACGGAATCGACCCTGCTTGCCTTTGAGCATGTCGGAGAGCGATTTCAAAGCACGATTGTTATCGCTCCGTACTGCGTTCACACGCCGTGAATTATCGAAGAGCGAATCGACCGCTTCCTGGAGCATTCTCTTTTCGTTTCGGAGGATAACCTCAGGAGCCTTGATTTCGATCAGCCGCTTCAACCGGTTATTGCGGATGATCACTCTCCGGTACAGATCGTTGAGATCCGACGTGGCAAACCGGCCGCCTTCGAGAGGCACCAACGGGCGAAGCTCGGGGGGAATGACCGGAATAACATCCAACACCATCCATTCGGGTTTGTTCTGCACGCTCTCGTCGCTTTTGCGGAGCGCTTCCACCACCCTCAGACGCTTCAGGGCTTCCTGCTTCTTCTGGACCGACGTTTCCGTTTTCACTTGCGTGCGCAGCTCGCCGGCGAGCTCTTCAATTTTGACGCGCTTAAGCAAATCCTTGATTGCGTCTCCACCCATCTTCGCGATGAACTTCTTCGGGTCGATGTCTTCCAGCTCCTGATTCGACTCCGGCAAGGACGCGAGGATTTCGAGGTATTGGTCTTCCGAGATCAGGTCCAGCTTTGCAAGACCGGTGGTCCCGGGGCTTACGACCACATACGATTCGTAGTAAATGATCTTTTCAAGTTCTTTCGAACCCAGCCCAAGAACCGTGCCGATCTTGCTGGGCATCGAACGGAAATACCAGATGTGCACAACCGGAACGGCCAGCGCAATGTGACCCTGCCGCTCACGGCGCACGGACTTCTGCGTCACTTCAACGCCGCATCGGTCGCAGGTAATCCCCTTGTAGCGAATGCGCTTGTATTTCCCGCAATGACACTCCCAATCGCGCACGGGACCGAAAATCTTTTCGCAAAACAATCCATCCTTCTCGGGCCGGAAGGACCGATAGTTGATCGTCTCCGGCTTCGTCACTTCGCCATGCGATCGAGCAAGGATCATGTCCGGTGAAGCGAGACTGATGGTGATTTTCGAGAAGCTCTTCCGGGCCCCTGTAT
>JBARRO010000141.1:0-4206 GCA_049644265.1 Bacteroidota bacterium | reverse complement strand
GCCAACATACCATCGCGTGGGGTCGTCTGAGCTGAAGTTTGAAGAGTCGGACGGCTCAAACACGCGTTTTCCGTAGAGATACCCGTCGTTGGAATAGAACCGGCCGGAGACGAAGAAGGTCATTCCGCCCGAGCCTTCGAGCGGTCCGCTGAGCGTTCCCTGAATGTTGTACAGATCACTCGGACGGACACGGTCAATATTCATGAACAAATTTTTGTGAGAACTAATGTAGTCCCCCGTATAGAACGAAAGGCTGCCAGCATACCGTTCACCGCCGTCCTTGGTTACCTGGTTGACGACGCCTGACATCGCCTGACCGTACTCTGCGTTGAACGTACCGCTGATAACCTCGAGTTCCTGAATCGAGTTGTTTTCCGCTGTCACACCCGCGCCGCCGGAGTATGAATCCGTGACAGGGAGGCCATCGATCAGGTAGAGGACCTCTCCTGATCGTCCACCGCGAAAATGGCCCTCGACAACGCCCGCCTGCAAATTGATGAGGCCGCCAATGTCTTCGACGGGGAACGCCCTGATCTGGTCGGCACTCACTTTGGAAGAGCTCGACGTAAGGTCTTTTTGAACGATGGGACGTTCTGCAATGACGACGACTTCCTCATTCAATTGAATAGTCGCTTCGGTGAGATCGAAGTCGATCCGTGTTGTCAGATCGACGGAGACTCTCACTTCCTGGACCGTTGCTTCGTGGAAGCCGACAGCAGATGCGCGGAGAGTGTAGATGCCTGGCGGGATATTGAGAATGTTGTACTGACCTTCGAGGTCGGTGGATGCACCCTGTCTTGTGCCAACGAGAGTCACGTTGACGCCAATGAGGGCCTCTTTCGTCTTTGCATCGACGACTTTGCCTGCAATCTTCCCTGTTGAGCCGGGATATGCCGTGCTCATCGGGCAAGCCAGCAGGAGCAATGCCACGAAGAATGGTTTCATTTGTTGTGGAGGTAAACCGACCGATCTCACCCGGGGATTCAGCAGGGCCCGGATCTCGACGTGTTCGACAAAAGACTCATGCACTGATCTCACCGTGGCTCCGGCCGCCTCTTGCGGCGACCGGAGCCGGATGAGAAAAGAACATTACTTGAGGAGCAACATCTTTCGGCTCAGAACGGTGGATGGAGTCGTGAGCCGGTATAGATAGAGACCGGTTGCGACCTTTGCACCCGTATTGTCAACGCCGTTCCACCGAACAGTCCATTTGCCTGCGGACTGCGCCTCATTCACCAGCATAGCCACCTGCTGTCCAAGGATGTTGAAGACCTCGAGACGCACATTGCCTGCTTGAGGAATTGAGTATTGAATCATCGTCGATGGGTTGAAGGGATTTGGGAAGTTCTGCGACAGGATATATTCTGTCGGAACTCCGCCCGCAACTGTGTGCGGACCGCTCTCCTCAACACCGGTACCGACCGCAGTGATCTGTTGCAGTGCGAAGTCATCCCAGTAGCTGGTACCATACCAGAGATGCCACGAGCGTGCCCGTACCGATACCGCGCTGGCACCGTTGGGCACCGTCAGAATCACCTGATACTGTGTCCAGTTGGTCGATGTGTCTTTCAGAGTAAACCGGTAATCACCACCGGCAACTTCTTTCCAGTCGCCGTTATCCGTAAACATCTGCGAATGGTAGGTCCACGTGAACCCCAGCTGTGACTCCGCGTTGAACACCGAGTCCTTCTTGATCCCGCTGGTCATCACCCACGCACTCAACACATACTGCTTGCCCGCTGTCACCGGCACGGTCTCCGTAAACCACACCAACTCTCCGTCTCCCCGTCCCGATGTTCCTGCAATCTTCAACGACGATGTTCCGCTGTGTGCCTGGGCCGTCGTCACGCCGGAAGCCGGAAAATATGTCAATCCGTCGTTCCCGCCGTTTGGCGCTATCCAGTACTGCCAGCCCGAGTCCGCATCCACGAACCCGTTCCAGTTCTGTCCTGCCCATGCGCCCGCACGGCCTGTAAAAATGAAGTCGTCAAACCAGACCGTCCCCGTTGCGTTCTTGCCTGCAACCGCCGAGATGATCAGCTTGTACGCATCCTTCGGCAATATCACCGACCCCACCGCGTTCGTGTCGGCATACCAGTCTTTCGTCCCAATACTCTGGTCCACATCCAGCGCCACCGGCGCTCCGATGATTACTCCCAGCGTATCGTAGAACGTGAACTTCACCTGCCATTTGTCGGCAGCCGTCACAGGGCTCGTGTTCAC
This sequence comes from Bacteroidota bacterium, assembly GCA_049644265.1. Taxonomy (GTDB): domain Bacteria; phylum Bacteroidota; class Ignavibacteria; order UBA10030; family UBA10030; genus JBARRO01. The sequence continues at coordinate 1,983 of JBARRO010000141.1, read as the reverse complement.
ACCACTCGTCTTCACCCACGCTCCCAGTTTGATATCCACGGTCTTCGGTACATTCACCACCCAATACCGACAGTTGTTCGCAGACACCCATCGCGCGCTATCAGCCGTTCCCGCCTTCACGATCTTCAACGACCGTGTCCCGTTGTGCACCTGGTCCGACGCCCATGTCAGCGTCGCACCGCTCGCTCCCGCCTGGGCTGTGAACAACGAAGGCTTCCCACTCTCAAAACCGCCGTTCGGTAGCAGGTTCGTGGTCTGCGCCGCGGCGACTACCGCAAAGCCGACCAACAGAATCCCCGCCCGCCAAAAATGTGTAAGCCATTTCATACCGCACCTCCTGATTGTGTTAGTGAATGAATTGTTAATTCCTTTACGACAAACGCATCTTCCATTGAACGTTCCTCCTCCCGTCAATGAGCAATTGAACGGGGTAACTCCACGTGATACACGCCATTTTGAACACCACAGGACTCGCGAACAATTATTTCCACCGGTGTGACGGTTTGTGTCATGGCCGGCGTTTCGCTTCTCATCATCTCAACAAGCCGTCGGACGGCAATGGCTCCCATCTCCTCTTTGTGAACATTGAGAGTTGTCAGGCGAGGGTCTACATGGAGACCCGCCTCGATGTTGTCAAAGCCAACCACGGCAACATCTCCCGGGACCTTCATCTTCTTCCCTTTGAGGAACTGCATGCACCCGATCGCCATTGCATCATTTGCAGCGAACACCGCCGTTGGGATTTGGTCAGGGTTCTTAAACAGCCTCGCCGCCGCAGCGATTCCGTTCTCGATGCCAGTTCCTGGCTGGTCGGAGATGATCCATTCCTTTCGCACCTCGAGATTCTGAAGCGCGCATTCCTCCCGAAATCCTTCAAAGCGCGCAGCAATGCTCGGGTGTCTGATGTCGCCGGCGATGAAACCTATCTTCGTGTGTCCCCCCTTGCGAAGATGTTCGACAGCCAGTCGGGCGCCTGCATGGTTATCCATTGTGACAGTTGATACGTCATGGCGGTAGGATTCGTAATCGACAAGAACAACAGGAAGGTCACGCGCCTTGATTTCATCGAGCCACGACGTACCGATCTTTCCCGCGATGATCACGCCGTCCACATTGTATTCAAGCAGGAAACGGGGAATCCGTTTTTCCTCTTTTGCCGATGGTCCGACCGTTGTGAGAAGGACGTAGTAATTATGGTTCCTGGCCTCGAACTCTGTGCCCAGAAATACTTTTGTGTAGAATGGTTCTGATTGTGAAAAGTGATCTTCGGTGAGGATGAATCCAATATTGCCGCTTGCTCGACTGGCCAGGCCTCGCGCACTTCGATAGGGATGAAAGTTGAGGTCTGCAATGACCGACAAGACCCTACGGCGGGTTTGATCGCGTACATTGGACTTGTTGTTGAGTACAAGAGATACTGTTGATACAGAAAGACCAGATTTCTTTGCGACGTCTTCTATGGTGGGCCTGCGTTTCGACATTTTTATCAAAGCGTTTTTATGCAAAACACCTTTCTTTTCGAAACAAGAGACCAATATATGAAGAACAAAGGCGGGATCTATCGAAGCGGTTTAATACTAGAGCTTTTTTAGCCTCATGTCAAGTTAATTTTGTTCAGTTATGGGAATCCAGGGATCTACAGGGCTTTGGGGGGTAAACTTTCCTTCGTTTGCTGGTCAAAGGGTGGCATGCCACTGAAAGAGGAGACAATGTCACGGAACAAATGATCCCTCTTTCACTTCGTGTCTTTCCGCGTGCCTGGACGCCTGCCTCTGAGATTCGAGTTCGTCGGGCAGGCCGAAGTGATTCAGGTTTATCGTCCTTCGGGCAATCGTTTCGGCACGAATGAACCATACTCACTTCCGTGTCTTTCCGTATGTTCCGTGGGCAGACAATAACGGGGTGATACGTCAAGCTGCTAGACGACTTCTTCGGTCTCGGCGTTGAAGTAGTGCGCTTCTCCCATATCGAACATCAAATCGA
>JBARRO010000140.1:0-4452 GCA_049644265.1 Bacteroidota bacterium | reverse complement strand
CATGGTGAGCCTGCCTGCGGTAGGCAGGCGTAGGCGAACCATGGTGAACCGCCCACCAGCTGAATTCTGAATCCTGAGTAATGAACAAGAGCATCGACTCTCAATCTTCATCCCTCGCAATCGCCCGCAAAGCAGCAACGATTCTTAAAGCTATGCAGCAGCAATCGGCTGCAGAGAACTCCCAAAAAGCCGATGAACTTCTCCTTTTCTTTTACGACCTGAACGACCATTATCGGCTGATCCAGTCAAAAAGTCCGCGGTTTTCCGGAACCCTCCCAAACATCCTCAAAGAAATCATTTATCTGCTGGAGTCCTCTCCCGATTCGGCGTTCCAGAATGATACCTGGATGAAGTTCATGCTGAATTTCCTCGAGGATCTTTCGACAGGGAAGGTGATTGTTGGATTGCGAAGTTGAGTCTGACTGGCCGCAATTATTTAACCGCAAAGAACGCAAAGAAGCGCCAAGGGCGCAGAGAAAGATTAATGTTAATGTTTTCCTTTGCGCCTCCTCTGCGCTCTTTGCGGTTTGCTTTACTCTATCGCCGGCCTCGGTTCTACCGAAGAAATCTTAATGATCACAGTCCCCGCCTCCAATCCGTCCGCAAACCCCCGAAGCGTCAGTGTCCCGCTCTGCTTTGTGGCCTGAACCAGGACCTGAGCAAGGCCGTTGAACATCGACCGCCGATAGAGTCCGTTTACGTCTTTATCCCGTTCGTGACTGCTCGGATCACCGTTTCCTACACCAATGATCTTCCCGGGGCCGCTGAGCTCAAACCGAACCAGGTTCATTGCATCGGGAACATCCCTTCCCTGAGTGTCCTTGCACGACACTGTCACAACACTGACATCTTCACCATCCCCATTGATTGTTGCTCGATCAGCAACCAGCTGTAACGTTCGCGGCTCGCCGGTCGTCTCAATCCTGTTCACGATTTCTTTTCCATTCCTCCAACCATGGGCTTCCAACACACCCGCCTCGTACGGCACGCTCCATTCCAGATGCGAGTTTCTCTCCATCTTCTTCTCTCCCAAACTCTTTCCATTCAAAAACAATTCAACCTTGTCACAATTGCTCTGACACCAAACCGCGAGCGGAGATCCCTCATATCCTTTCCAATTCCAGGGCGGAACAAGATGAAGAACCGTCTTGTCTGTCCACCATGACTGGTAATAGTAATAGTTGTTCTTGGGAAATCCGCACACGTCCATGATTCCAAAATGCGAATTGATGCATGGCCATCCGTACGGCGTCGACTCGCCGCGGTAGTCGAATCCCGTCCACACAAATGCTCCGGGCAGCCATTCACGCCCGGCGTAGAATTTCCACCACTGCTCGGCGATCGACCCCCAGGAAGGTTTATTCACGTCGTAGTCGCTGACATAACCGCGTATCGTATCGTTCGCGTAGATCCCCCGGGTGCAGACCGTGCTCGCTTCTTCAGAGCCGATGACGAACTGCGACGGATGGTCTTTGCGGTATTTGTCGATGTCCATGATGTTCATGTAATTGAAACCCCGGACCGGAATGACGCTGTTGATCCCCTCAAAATGATTTCCGTTGTTCGCCGCATACGTCGCGAGCCGTGTCGGGTCGAGTTCCTTCAGCTTGCGAAGAAGCGAGATCGCGATCCGCTTTCCCGTTTCGCTGTTCTGAATCCCCCACTCTTCGTTCCCAAGAGACCAGAGAAACACTGAAGGATGATTCCGATCCCGCCGGACCAGGTGCTCGAACTGACTCATGAATTCCGGCGAGCTGCCAAGAAGCCGGTTTTCATCGAGGACGAGCATTCCAAGACGGTCGCAGGCCTCGAGGAGCTCGGGCGTGGGAGGATTGTGGCTTGAGCGATACGCATTACATCCCATTTCTTTGAGCTTTTCAATCCGAAAATACTGAAGACGGTCGGGCAGCGCCGAGCCGACACCTGCATGATCCTGATGACAGCAGACTCCTTGGATCTTCACAACCCGCCCGTTCAGCAGAAATCCTTTCTTAAGGTCGAAGCGAACATCCCGGATTCCAAGTGTTGTCGCGGTGCTGTCGACAATCTTGTTCCCAACCCGCACCTTCGATATCACGGTGTAGCAATAAGGATCTTCAAGATCCCAGAGATGAGGATTGGCGAGATTGAATGTTTGTTTGACGTTCGAGTTTTTCCAGCTGCCGGTCTTTAACGCTCGGCTCGAGACTCTCCACTGTTGCTTTCCTGAACGGTCGAGAAGAACGGATTCTACCTGGACAGCTTCTTCTTTGTCTCCCTGATTCGCAACTTCCGTCTCGACTGTGACCGTGGCATTTTTTTCCGAGATCGTGGAATAGACAAACACGCCGCCTTCTGGAATGTGGATCGCGCCATATTTGATCAACCAGACGTGCCGGTAGATGCCGGCCCCTTCATAGAACCATCCTTCGTACTGAGTCGCATCGACTCTGACAGCAAGGACATTTTTTTCCCCGAAACGGAGATAGTCCGTTGCATCAAAAGAGAATCCGGAATATCCGCTCAGATTTCGACCGAGCAGATGGCCATTCAGCCAAACAGCACAATCGCGAAATACACCGTCGAATTGCAGGACGATTCTCCGGTTTTCATCCGATTTTGGAAGCAAGAAGCTCCGTCGGTACCAGCCAATCGAGTTCCTCGGAAACATCCTTCCCACAGGCTTGAACCCGTGGTACTTGACGTCTTCATCATTACTGTTCACAAAATCCAACTCGGCCACCCAATCGTGCGGAAGGTCGACCGGCCGCCAGAGCGAGTCGTTGAACGATGGCTCAAGCGGACCCGTCGGCTGTCCCGCTTTCGCAAAGAGAGCGCCCTTTCCGTATCCAAAATCGCCCTCAACGGATGCCGCATCGCCCAGCTGAAAACGCCACGCGAAATCCATCAGTAATTTTTCGCGAATTGTTTTCGTTGGCTGACCTACAACTATGGAATGCGCAATCAGGATGGCCAGAACAACTGCAATAGACTTCTTCATACGATAAACGTCCTTTCTGGATTTTATTCCCCTTTTCTTGTCTCTGCGTCCTTTGCGCCTTCTTTGCGTGCTTTGCGGTTGTCTTTAACCACGAACCTAATAGATTTCAACGTTCGAAAGCACCGGCCCCGCCTTTGCATCGCTAATTGTGATCCGCACTTTCTCCGTCTCAACTGCATTAAACCTCAGAATCCGTTTATATCCAATCGTTGTTCCCCGTGCAACTTGCTTCCACGTATTATTCATCTGAACCTCCACACTGAATCCTCGAACTCGTTGGCCCAGCTGAATGTATTCCTGGAGCACCACATACCGAACTGTCTGCGGTTTTCCCCACGAAATCTCCACACTTCCTGACTGGACCGAATCGTCCGTCGCCCAGTAAGTCTCTTTGTTCCCATCTGTGAGATTCGACGGCGCAAACAGAGCTGAGCTTTCACGGTGTGAGCTTGCGATGACTGAGGCGTGCAAAGCAAGATTCGACTTGAACTGCTGGCCGATGAGCGCTTTCATTCCTTTCAGTGACCTAATGTCATGCTCATGGATGAGCCCGCGCCGGTCCGGCGGCACATTCAGAAGAAGTGTGGAGCCGCGACCGACTGAGGTGAGATAGATTTCAAACAACTCTTGCGGAGTCTTTACGAGTGAGTCTTCTTCAGGGTGATAGAACCAACCTGGCCGGATGGAAACATCCACTTCCGCCGGAATCCACTTGTCACCATTCTCCATTCCGATGTTCAACACGTCCTCGATTCCAGCCTTTCCCGCATAGATCGTGTCGTTGTTGAACGTGCACCAGTTTGTTTCTCCTGCGGCTCCCGTTTCATTTCCGCACCAACGAACCCCCGGGCCTGCATCGCTGAAAAAGAGAACATCGGGTTTCCATGTCCGGACAAGGTCCAGAGTTTTCGGCCAATCATAGTACGTCTCGATCGGAACTCGACGAGTCTCTCGTGCCCCACCATAATATCCGCTTCCTCCGTTTGCTCCGTCGAACCACATTTCAAATATTGGTTCGTACTGGGAGAACAGCTCGCGGAGTTGATCCCGATAGAACTGGATATACGCGGCCCCTCCATAGGAAGCGTTGTTCCTGTCCCACGGAGAAAGATACACACCAAACTTCAACCCCCCTCGTTTACACGCCTCGCTCAAATCCCGCACAACATCTCCTCCCCCCTGCTTGTAGGGACTTTTCTTGACAGAATGATCCGTCAACTCACTTGGCCAGAGACAGAAGCCGTCGTGGTGTTTGCAGGTGAGGATGACACCTTTGAATCCCACTTCTTTAAACACAATGACCCATTGTTCGGGATTGAGCTCTGTCGGGTTAAACAGCGATGGATCCTCACTTCCATCTCCCCACTCCTTACCAGTGAACGTATTAATTGAAAAATGTACGAAAGCGTTCAGTTCCGCTTCATGCCAGGCCAATTGACTTTTTGAAGGAAGCGGAGGAAGAGGTCTTGGGG
>JBARRO010000139.1:0-69992 GCA_049644265.1 Bacteroidota bacterium | reverse complement strand
GCCAGTGCTGGCTGGGCATTGTATTGTACTGCCATTGCACACCTGAAGAAACAACAAGCCTGCCAATGGGCTTGGGACAAGCCGGGTTAAAGGTTTGCCGCAAAACTAGCGAAATGAAAGGGCAACGGCAGTGATGCAACTCTCTTGAGTTCTAAGAAGTGAGAATAGAGTTGCCGAATCTGGCAGAAGAGCGGAGAGAGAATCGGGGAGATTCAACTACTGCTTGGCAAGATTTTCGAGAGAACTGCCGGTAAGGCGAAACACCGTCCAGTCATCCAACGGAACCGCCCCCAGTTTTTTGTAGAAGCCAATTGCAGATTCATTCCAATCCAGCACAGCCCATTCCAATCTTCCGCACTTCCTATCGACAGCAAGTTTCGCAAGAGAAACAAGAAGTGCTTTTCCGATTCCTTTTCCCCTCATCGCCGGAAGCACAAAAAGATCCTCAAGATAAATACCCGGTCGCGCAAGGAAGGTCGAATAATTGTGGAAGAACAGCGCAAACCCTGCGGGCTCGCCGTTGTGCCGCGCAATGAGCACCTCAGCATATCGGCGCTTTCCGAAGAGAGTTTCGCGCAGGATTTCTTCTGTCGCCACTACAGAATGAACGAGGCGTTCGTATTCCGCCAACCCTTTAATGAATTGCAGGATGACGGGAATATCCCGCTCCGTTGCTTCGTCAATTCTCAGGGAATTGGTATCTGAGCTCGCCATTGGGCTCAATCCTTTCTTCTCCTAATCTTCCTTTGTGTGCTCTGTTCTTCTCTGAGACCTCTGTGAACGCTTCTAAACAAGATGCTTCACACTCCAGTCTTTCCTCTGTGTGCTTTGTTCTTCTCTGAGACCTCTGTGAACTGCTTCTAATCAGGATAAGTAAATTTCAGGTCGAGGGCGATATCCGGATGGATGCTCTTCGCCACCGGGCACGTCTGCACAAGCGTTTCGAACTTTGGCCTGTAGTCGACGGGAATGCCGGGAGCCACGTACAAATGCGTGACAATCTTGGCGATGCGTCTCGGCGCGTCGGTGCTCATGTGCTTTTCGGCGTAGATCTTTGTTCCGTCGAGCTTCACGCCGTCGCGCTGGGCCGTGATTGCTGCAGTCGTGATCATGCACGTGGAAAGAGCGGTTACAACCAGATCGGTCGGGGAAAAACTCTGCCCCCGTCCGTGATTGTCCGTGGGAGCGTCAGTAGTGAGCTCAACTTTGCTCGGCCCGTGTGTGGCCTTGCAGCGGAGCTCGCCGAGGTAGAGTGTGGATTGAGGGACCATGGGGATTCAATGGACAATGAGTAATGAGCAATGTGCAATGAGTAATGCGAAATGTGTATGAGGTGATGGAGAGGGAAGATGAATGATGGAAATCCTGAATGCTTGCCCCTGCCTACCGGCAGGCAGGCGCCGTGCTTCAACTTTTGGTGGGGTTAATTGGTGAGAGGTGAGTTGTTAATCGGTAAGTGGTCACTAACAAACCTATCAATTAACCAATTTTCCAGTCACCAATTGACGAGCTACCAATCAACCAATTAACCAAGTAACCAGTCAACCGCCTAAATCTCCTGGACTCTTCTTCGTCAGCATTGATGTGATAACCTTTCTCACCAGCGCTCCACCGTACGCTCCAATGAACGAAGGGATGAAGGCGAGTACTGACTGCAGTGCGTTGGAGATATCATAATCGAAATCCGGAATCTGGCTGCGCATTTCCTCGACCCACGCCGGCTCGTAACCGAGATAGTACGCGGCGACAACCATCAGGGGAATGCCGATACCTACGAGCAGGGCCACTCTCCACACAATGGAAGGAAGGAGGTAGGCGAAGATGAATGCGAAGCCAAGGACAAGGATGACCGGCAGATACACTTCGACCGAATGCAGGTCGACGTAGCCTGCAAAGATGCCGGCTGCGAGCGCAAGAACGATGACGAGTTTTTTCATGTTCGCCTCCGCAAAAGACTCCCGGAAATCCTGGAAAGACTCCCGGAATCTTGCCTTGTTTGGACCGGGAGAGATTCCGGGAGTCTCTCTAAGGAATCTTAGGAAATAAGCTCCAGATTCTTCTTCAATTTCTCAATATTCGATTTCATATTGAGCTGTTTCTCCCTCTCCTTTTCCACCACTTCTTTCGGCGCACGCTCTACAAACTGAGCGTTCGCAAGCTTCTTCTCAATTCCATCTACCAACTGCTGAAGCCGTGCAATCTCCTTCTCCAGTCGCTTGCGCTCAGCTTCGATATCGATCAGTCCTTCAAGCGGGACAAAGATTTCGGCGCCTTCGACAACAGCGCTTGAAGCGAGCTTTGGTTTTGCGCTTCCCTGGAGGAACTGAATTGCTTCCACCCGTGCCAATTTTTTCAGATAACTCTCGTATGTTTGAAACACGGTCGATTTCTGACCGTCGGAGAGCCGTATTTGCAGGTTGATTCCCTTTGAAGGCGGGATACTGTTCTCTCCGCGGATGTTCCGAATGGAGTCAATGACTGCCTGCACAAAATTCATCTCCCGTTCGGTCTTCTCATCGATCAGCGTATCCTGGTGAGTCGGAAACGCGGCCCGCACAAGGCTGGCGCCGTTCCGTCCGGTTAGGTGTTGCCATAATTCCTCGGTCACAAACGGCATCACGGGATGCAGCATCCGAAGAGCCTGGTCGAAGATCCAAAGCGCACGCGTGATTACTTCCTCCTTAATATCCGCAGATTCGTCTCCATAAAACCGGGTTTTGGCAAGCTCTATATACCAGTCGCAGAAATCGTGCCAGATGAAGTCGTAAAGAATTTTGCTGGTCTCGTTGATACGGAATTCAGTCAGCGACTCATTGAAATCCCGGATCGCATGGTTCAGTCGGGAAAGGATCCACTTGTCGGCGAGATCCAGATTCCCCGTCGGCAATGAATCGAGATTCACATCGCCCGCTCCGCAGATCTCGGCCTTGTTCATCAGAAGGAATCTGCCGGCATTCCAGATCTTATTGGCGAAGTTCCTGCCGATTTCGCATTTCTCCGTGGCGAAAAGAACATCCTGGCCAAGTGGAGCCAGGTAAGCCACCGTGAAGCGAAGCGCGTCGGCGCCGTACTCATCGATCACATCCAGGGGATCGGGTGAGTTCCCCAAAGACTTGCTCATCTTGCGCCCCTGGAGATCTCGGATGATGCTCGTGAAATACACGTCGGTGAACGGCACGAGGTCGTCGTCGTTCTTCCGCGGTTTCCCGTCGCGGCCGGGGAGGCCTTTCATGAATTCCATGTTGGCCATGACCATGCGCGCAACCCAGAAGAAAATAATCTCCGGTGCAGTGACCAGCGTATCCGTAGGGTTGAAATAGCGGAGGTCCGGTGTGTTCTCCGGCCAGCCGAGCGTGGAGAACGGCCAGAGCCACGATGAGAACCATGTGTCGAGCACGTCTTCATCCTGCCGCAGCTTCGTGGAGCCGCAATGCGGGCATCGATCCGGCAGCGCCCTCGCGACGATCGGGTTTGTGCACTCGGGCTTCCGAGCCTCGCCAAGACAATACCAAACGGGAATTCGATGCCCCCACCAAATCTGCCGCGAAATGCACCAGTCGCGGATGTTCATCATCCAGTTTTCATACACCTTTTCCCATCGCTTCGGATGAAACCGGATCTTTCCGCCATGAACCACGCGCAAGGCAGCTCCGGCAAGCGGTTTCATTTTCACAAACCACTGGTCGGACAAGTACGGTTCGATGACCGTCTCGCACCGGTAGCAGTGCCCGATGTTGTGGTCGTAACGATCGATCTTCACGATATTTCCGGACGCTTCGAGGTCTTGAACAATCTGCTTCCGGCACTTGAACCTGTCCATCCCTTCATACTGCTTCGGTACTGATTCATTGAGGTGCGCCGTTTCATCGAAGATGTTCAGCTGGGGAAGATTATGACGCTGCCCGAGGAAAAAGTCGTTCGGGTCATGGGCGGGTGTCACCTTCATCATGCCGGTCGCAAACGAAGAATCGATGTAATCGTCGGCGATGATCGGGAGTTTGCGGCCGACGATGGGAAGGATAGCGGTCTTCCCGACGAGGTGTTTGTAGCGCTCGTCTTTCGGATTGACGCATACTGCCGTGTCTCCGAGAATCGTCTCCGGCCTCGTCGTGGCAACCACCGCAACCTCGGTTGATCCTTCGATTGCGTATTTGATGAAATAGAGATTGCCGGTCGTCGGTTTGTTTTCTACCTCATCGTCGCTCAGCGCAGTCTGGTGGAATGGGCACCAGTTGACGATATACTTGCCGCGATAAATCAATCCCTTTTCGTACAACCGGACAAACACTTCGTTCACGGCCTTTGAAAGGCCCTCATCCAGAGTGAAGCGTTCGCGCTCCCAGTCGCAGGAAGCCCCGATCTTCCGCAATTGCCGGATAATGGTCCCGCCGTACTGTTCCTTCCATTTCCAGACCCGCTCGACAAACTTCTCGCGTCCGAGCTTGTGGCGGTCGATCCCTTCCTTTGCAAGGGCTTTCTCGACGGAATTCTGCGTCGCGATGCCTGCGTGGTCGGTCCCTGGAATCCAACACGCCTCAAATCCCTGCATCCGCTTCCACCGCACCAGGATGTCCTGGATGGTGTTGTTGAGGATGTGTCCGATATGGAGAATCCCGGTAACATTGGGAGGAGGAATGACGACGGTGTACGGTTTCTTCGCCGGATTCACTGTTGCATGGAAAAGCCGGTTCGACTCCCAGTACTGATACCACCGGTCTTCGACTTCTTTGGGGTTGTATGTTTTTGAAAGTTCCTGCATCGAGTTCGTGGTTAGTTCATTCTACGAGATCTTTTTCTTCAACATTGGATATTGGAAATTGGTAATTGACCATTGGAAATTGAATCTCTCTTCAACGCCCAACACCCAATATCCAACTCCCAACTGAAACTAAAAAGGTAGCCCTAAAGCTACCCGTCCCACGAGGATAATTAACGAAAAATCTTGGAGGTAATCAAACCACGAAGGACACGAAGTGCACGAAGAGTATAACCGGGAAAAAGAGACAAGAAAGACTCCCGGAATCTCGCTGAGAAGTATTCCGGGAGTCTTGCTTAGTAGAATGGGTTGAGTCGGGAAGAACTCGAAGATTACTTGGTATGAAACGACCGCAACGCGAAGGATTTGTTTCCAAGCCGGTCCTGCGCTTCAATGCTCAGCTCGTGACTTCCGGGAGGAAGCTCACGCACATCATCGAATGTCACGAGACGATTGTAAGGGTCGTATTCTCCGATGAGCAATTGACCGTCAACGCGGATGTGGATACTGTCCGGGGCGGTGCCGGCCAGATTATCCCAAAGGCGGAAAGTAACCCGTAGCTTCTTGCTCATTGGTGATATCCGAATTCCCGAAATCGTTGGCGGAGTGTTATCCTCCAGCACTGCAAATTCTCCGAGCAACCTGTCCACGCGGCCCGAGAGAACTTCCTTCTGTCCGACCGCAGTCCGGTCAATGAGCTCCCATCCCTCGCCGTTGTCATGGAACAGTCCGACTCTGGTTCCGGTTTCTAACGGCGGAATCCTGCATTCAACTATCGCGCCCTCGTTGAGCACGACATCGGATGGATACACTTCGTAGCAGCCCGAGGATTTTTCAACTCTGCAGTACAAAGTCTGGAAAACTCCGTCGACGGGGAAGGTAATCCGAAAATCTCCCGACTCAATTGTTCCGCCCTCTTCGGGAGTTATCGGGGACACGGCCGATTCATCGAACGCCTCCACAAGCGATGCCCCGTTGATGTCTGCAGTGGCCTGAATCCGGAGTGGACCGGAGTCCTCCGGTCGCAAGGGAAATGTTCCCGCATACTTGTTCGCCTCGAGCGCCGAAATGTCGAGGAGCTCACGACGGTTCCCCAGAGAGACCCAAACGGAAGGACGAAGGGTAAACGGGAGATGCGATTTCACGGTGATGTAAACGAAATCGCGCATGAATTCCTTGTCGATCCTCAAAGAGGTATTGCTGCTCCGGGGCGGATCAAGGAGCACAAAGTGTGGCCGGGAGGGCGTCCCAAATCGATTTTCTGCAACGACCTTGACAATGTTCCTGGTGAGATACTTGTGGGGAATTTCGTATCGCCCGTCGTTTGAAACAAGACGGGATGGGTCGACCCTGCGCATGCTTTTCGACGAACCCTGGCTGCTGCCGACCGAAAGCACCTGGAGGTTTCCAGAATCCAGCCTCGAAACAAGCAGCTTCCCTTCCGTCATGCTGACGTCGATCGAAGGCGGATGGCTGAATGCGAGGGTTGCCCGAAGCTGAGACTTGTTGCCGGATACATCCTTCGTGACGATTTTGAGAGCATGGAATCCTTCCGCATAGTGTTCCGTTTCAAGAACTCCGGCGCCCTCGGGTTGCCGGGCGTAGAACGGAAGGTGATTTCCGGGTTCCACGAAGAGCTTCTGGAAATATCCCTTTCCCTCGCGGTTCAATGTCCAGTCGTAATGGACGGCAATTTGTTTCATATCGCGCGCGGGAAACCGAACGATGCTGGAGCTGAACAGCAGCGAATCGTCGACGTACACCTCGTACTGGTTGGCGCGGTTCGGATAGTACGACGTGCCGATCCAATCCACGGCCTTGATGCTGATGCCGATATTTCCTGAAAGATGAAGAATGCCGGGAAGCTGGAATTCCGATCCGCTGATCTTCCGGATATCCGCAGTCCACGAACGCGTGTCGCCTTGAATGAGAGTGCTGGAAGTCAGGGGAGAGAAGGAAATTTCCCTGAACGCCGGAGCAATGCGGTCAGGACAATACGATGCGATGCCGGGAAACAGGAGCGGGTCGACGGGATTCAACGATTCGTCGCGGATCTCAAAATGCAGGTGAGGCAAACCAACACCCGTGTCGCCGGTGTACGCGATGACATCGCCCTGCTGAACCGGAAATTGATCAGGCGTCAACGTCAGATCGAGTGAGTACTTTTCGTTCTTGTATTGCTCCAGTCGGACAAAATCATCAATCTCCTTCTTGAAATGCTGCAGGTGCGCATAGGTCGTGGTGAATCCGTCGGGGTGACGGATGAAGATGATCTTGCCGTAGCCGTAGGGTGAAATCCAGATTCTGGAGACGTAGCCGCTCCGGGAAGCAAAAACCTCGTAACCCTTCCTCCGGTTTGTCGAAATGTCGATCCCTGCATGGAAATGGAATGACCGGACGTCGGCAAACGCCGAGGTGATTCTAAGGTATGGAACGGTTGGCCAGTGGTAGTCCCGGAGGTCCGTGCGAAGCGTATCGAAGGGTGCGTAGATTTGCTCAGTGGATTCCGAAGAATGTGGCTTCGATGAAGGCTTGAGGTACGGGGTCGAGGATAACCCGAAGAAGCCGGAGGCAACAATCAGAATCAGTGAGATCCGGTAGGCCATTCCCGGCTATGCCGATTGTTCCTGGGCAATAGCGGGAGCTGGAGCTACTTCGGCTTCACGTGCGACGAGTTCGCGGGCCAGCTCCATGTACGCAAGCGTTCCTTTCGACGTGGCGTTGAAGAGGATGGAGGGTCTTCCGTAGAAGAGCGCTTCCGTCAGGTGCGTATTCTTGGGGATGGTGGTCTTCATGAGATATTTCCGGAACCGGACCTGCAGCTCCCGGTCGGTAATCTCTGTGACCTTCAGGTGTGGTTCATACATCGTTTGCAGTATACCCTCGATCTGCAGATCCTTGTTTGCCGCCTCGCGGATCCACTCGATGTACTTGAAAAGCTTATCGAGACCTTCGAGCGAAAAATGTCCCGACTTCATGGGAATCAGGATTGAATCGGAGCACGCGAGTGCATTGGTCGTCAAACCGCGAAGGAACGGGGGAGTGTCGATAATGATGTAATCGTAATGGGGAATCACCGCGCGCAGTACGTTCCTCAACATCGTCCGGTTCTCGGCAAGCCGCATCAACCGCTCTTCGGCCTGTGTCGAGCGCACATTCGCAGGAACAAAATCCATGAAGGCGAGCTCGGTGCGGTGGATGACCTGACTCATTGAATGGATGAAGTTGAAGACCTCAAAGAGTCCGGCGGTCGTCTTCTCTGGCGTGAAGCCGAGCGACATGCTGCAGGCGCCGAAGGGGTCGGCATCGATGAGAAGCGTCCGCTTCTCGTACACGGCGAGGCTCGCGGCAAGGTTTACCGCCGTCGTCGTTTTTCCGACGCCGCCTTTAGGAATTGCTATGGTGATGATCTTTCCCATGGAGAGCTATAAGGAAGAAGTAAATAGTGAAGAGTGAATAGTGAGAAGCGAAAAGTGAAAAGCGATAAGTGAACAGTGAACGGTTATCTGGCAACTGGGAACCACCTTAAACCTTGATCTTTGAACCTTGAACTTGAAACTTTAAACTCCAAACTCGAAACCTCTTCTTCCTAAATCACCTTCCCAACCACATAGCCGATAGTTATTCCCACCAGTAAAGTCACTGTGATGACTCTATAGTTGACAACATCCTTGGAATAACCGCGTTTGATGGCGATGAGAGAGGCGAGGTAACCGATGCCATTCAACAACCAAATAAACGGAAGAGAGAGGACTTTTGCAATGATCGGACCCACAAAGGGCACAAAACCGATCCAGGCGACCAGCGCGGCAAACGCCTGTCCGAGAACCCCTACGAGAACGACAACGGCACCGATAATATGCTTGTCTATGCCCAAATAAATGCCAACGGCAACTAGGAGACCGATGATAAGCCAGGCAACAAGGGCATATTCGTAGTTGAAAAAAAACTGCCGAATTTTCTGCAGAATACTGGAAAAGTTCATTCGACCTTAACGGAGAGTGAAGCCAGAACGCGGCCATCCTTCAGCACGGCCTCGAGCAAATCCCCTTTGCTTACACGCGAAACCCCTTCAGGGGTCCCGGTAAAAATGACGTCTCCCCGCTCTAGAGTAAAGAAGCGGGAAATGTAGGCAATAAGCGTCTCGACGGAGAAAATGAGGTTCGTTGTATTGGAGGATTGCCGGACTGTTCCGTTCACGGTGAGTTGGATATCAAGAGCGTTGGGGTTTCTGATTGACGAGGCGGGAGCGAACTCCGATAGGGGCGCCGAAGTATCGAAGCCCTTGGCAAGCGTCCAAGGCATTCCTTTTTTCTTTGCCTGATCCTGGATGTCCCGCATGGTCATGTCGAGTCCGACGCCATATCCCGCGACGTGACGCAGAGCGGATTCCTTCGGAATATCCTTTCCTCCTTCACCGATCAGCACCGTCAACTCGACTTCGTGGTGAACGTCGTTGGAAATGGAGGGAAGGACAACGGTTCCCCCGTTGCGAACAATCGCCGTCGGTGGCTTAAGAAAGAATATGGGTGAGGTTGGGACGTCGGATTTCATTTCCTTCGCATGCTGCGCATAGTTCTGTCCAATGCAAAGGATTTTGCCGACGGGAATCTGTTCCTGTGAATTTTGGAGTTTGACAGTGGGCATGAGGAATTCGAAAAAATGTGGTCTATCAATATAGAGAAGGAGGGCAAGAATGGCAAGACAAGTCCTTGCGTTGGAACAACATTCATTGCGAGAGAAAGAATCATTGGGGAAAGGAGAGTGAATTGATTGTTATTCCCCTTGTTCAACGAGTGAAAAAAAAGTACTTTAGCGGTCATGATCAGCCTTCAGCGGTCAGTTCACGAGTTACTGTTCGCTCTTCACGGTTTCCTGTTTACTATTCACCATTTACTCTTTACTCTTCACACTTTACTCTTTACCAACCTCGACCTACTTAGCCTCCCATGACCACCTACAAATCCTCCGGCGTTGATATCGATGCAGGCGAGGAGCTTGTGCGGCGCATCAAGAAACCAATCCGTTCGACGTTCAACAAAAACGTTCTTTCCGATATAGGACTTTTTGGTTCTTTCTATCGGGCACAGTTCGACGGAATCCGGAAGCCGGTGCTCGTTAGCAGTGTTGATGGCGTGGGTACGAAGCTCAAAGTCGCCTTCTCGTTGAACCGCCACGACACGGTGGGACAGGACCTTGTGAACCATTGCGTGAACGACATCCTCGTGTGCGGCGCGAGGCCGCTCTACTTCATGGATTATTTTGCCACCGGAAAGCTCTCGCCCGATGTTGCCGAACAGGTTGTCAAGGGCTTTGTCAAAGCCTGCAGGGAAAACGGGTGCGCTCTCGTCGGCGGTGAAACCGCGGAAATGCCTGGGATGTATTCGGGAGAGGAGTACGATCTCGCAGGAACGATCGTTGGTGTTGTGGACGAAAGAAAGATCATCAACGGTAAGAACGTAAAAGAAGGGGATGTGCTCATCGGGTTGCCGTCCTCCGGGCTGCATACCAACGGCTATTCCCTCGCACGGCATGTCCTGGTTGAAAAGTATCCCCTCGACTATCGCGTCAAAGAGCTGGGCATGACACTCGGCGAAGCTCTGCTCGCCATCCACCGATCGTACTTCCCTATGGTGTATCCGCTCCTCTCGAAGTTTAAGATTAAGGCCATGTCCCATATTACGGGCGGGGGAATTGAAGGAAACACCATGCGGGTTGTCCCCAAGGGATATGCACTTGATATAGATTGGGATGCCTGGGAGCGCCCCGCAATCTTCAAGTTCATTCAACACGCCGGCAGCGTGCCTGAAGATGACCTCAGACGAACACTGAATCTTGGTATCGGTTTGATCCTCATCGTTGCTCCCGGTGATGTCGATCGGATCGTCGCAGCGCTGAAGAAGAAGAAAAAAGAGAATCCGGTTGTGATGGGGAGGGTGAAAAAAGCATAACCAGGATTGGTTGGATTAGAGGGATTGAAGGATGAAACACGAATCTCACAAACCAATTTCTTATTCGTCTAATTTGTGGCATTCGTTCCATACGTGGAACACGAATTGCACGAATCGTGCGAATGACACGAATCATACAAACTCACAAACTAATATCTCGTTCGTGTGATTCGTTGCATTCGGTTCATTCGTGTTCCCTAATTTGACACATTCGTGAATCAATCACTGAGCGATCATATCACCGTCATTCAGGTTATCCAGCTGATTCTGGCTCCTGCAGTCATGATCAGCGCGTGCGGACTTCTCCTCCTCGGCATCAGCAGCAAGTTTTCCACCATCCTCAACCGGATTCGGATCCTCAACGAAGAGAAACGAAAGCTGCTCCATCAGGCCGGAAAACAGGAGCTGCAAACGGCCGACAATCAGCGTTTGGAAAGTATCACGAAGCAGATCGGACGCCTCCTCTCCCGGGCACGGCTTGTGCGGAACTCCTTGTTCTGCTATTTTCTTGCCGTCGGTCTCTTTGTAGTCACTTCGTTGTTAATCGGCCTCGACTTCTTTGTGAACGTGCTCCCCATCCGGTACTTCATCATCGCTTCGTTCCTGACAGGCATGGTGACGATGTTTTTCGGCGTCGTCTTTGGCGTGCTCGATACACTCAAGGGGTTTGAAGTTGTCAGGTTTGAAGTCAATGTCGATGAATAATCCCGATCAGGACCAGAACCGCCCTTGACGCCAAACTCCCGCACACGCCTGAAATCCTCCACCCGCATTCTCTTTCTCTCAGCGTTCCACACACCGTTCATCCAGGACGATATCGACACATTGTCGGCCGGGTATTCCGTCAAACCTCTCATCGGTCATGGGATTCTTCAGGCCATCAGAATCGCGATGAGTGTCCCGCAATCCGATGTCGTCTTTTGCTGGTTTGCGTCTGTCTATGCATTTGTCGGTGTGCTGTGTGCCAGGATTTCCGGAAAGAAATCTGTCATCGTTGTGGGTGGCGTGGACGTTGCAAAAGAGCCCGAACTTGGTTATGGAATCTGGCTCAGCCCGTGGAAGGCTCCGCTCGTTCGCTATGCTCTCCGGAACGCCGATCGCGTCCTCGTGGTCGATGAGAGCCTCCGCAACGACGCGACAACTCTTGCCGCCTACGATGGTCGCAATATCCGCTTTCTTCCGACCGGCTACGACTCGGACTTCTGGAAACCGAAAGGCCGCAAGGAATCATTCGTGCTGACGGTTGCGGTCGTGCACGACGAACGGCGTGTGCGGCTGAAGGGAATCGACCTCCTGATGCAGGCTGCCCGTCAGCTCCGCTCAACGCAGTTTCTTGTCGTCGGCGTGGGGAAGAAAGCTGCGCGGAATCTCGATGCTCCCCCCAACGTCACCATCCTCGATCCACTGCGCAGGTCATATCTTCTCCCTTTGTATCGGCGGGCAAAGGTCTATTGCCAGCCGTCCCGTCGTGAAGGGTTGCCAAACACGCTCTGTGAAGCGATGCTGTGCGGGTGCATCCCCGTGGCGACAGATGTCGGAGGGAATTCCCATGCCGTGGGAAACACCGGCATTCTCACTTCGACTGACGCATCCTCGCTCGCAGCCGCAATCCAGAAGGCATTGCGGATGCCAAAAACCCGCGGCTCCAGAGCTCGTGCGCGGGCCGCGAAGCTCTTTGCAAAGAAGCTGCGTGAATCAGGATTGCATCGACTGATCACCGAGCTCTCCGCATGAAGCGACTCTCCAAGAATTTTCTGTCGCTGTTGTTGAGCGACGTTGCCCGCCGCTTACTGGGGTTCCTCGCGGTGGCGTATCTGGCCCGCACGATCGGGTTGTACGGTTTTGGAGCGCTCAGTCTCGCGTTGACGGTTCTTTCGTATGTCATCATGGTGAGCAGTGGGGGATTGCACGTCCTCGGAACGCGCGAAATTGCCCGGATGGATTCCCCGACTCTCGTCGGTGAAATCCTCGGCGTTCGGCTCGTCAATTCGCTGGCTGCCTTCGCAATTCTGTTTGCGGTCTGCTATTTTGTTCTCCGGGACGATGTCGTTGCACGGTTGATCCTTATTACGTGTTCGGCTGCATTCTTTCAATCCCTCTTTCTGGAATGGTATTTTCAAGGCAAGGAGGAAATGGTTGTTTTTTCACGGGCGAGAACCGCCTCGGCCCTCCTCTATCTCCTGGTGCTGGTCGTATTTGTCCGTTCGGTGAACGATCTGATGCTGGCGGCGGTTGCGGGACCGGTCGGCGACATGCTTGCCGCGGTTCTGATGTGGAAGGCATACGAACGACGGCAGGGTCCGCTGCGGATATCGTTGACTCCTGCACGATGGGTCTCGCTGATGAAGCAGGCATTCCCGATGGGAAGCGGATTTGTTCTTGCGCACGTCAGCATCAATCTTCCCCCCATCATTCTTGGAATTCTTTTTACGGCATCTGAAGTCGGCATCTTCAGCGCAGCAAGCAAGCTCGTCTTCTTTCTTCTGATGATCGACCGGATCGTTGCGACGCTGCTGCTCCCGGCGTCGGTAAGACTTCGCACAGAATCCGTGGAGGCGCTCTCATCGACGCTGACCACGGCCATGAAGTGGATCATACTCCTGGGACTTCCGCTCTCTCTCGGCGGCATGGTGCTCGCGTCGAAGCTCTTTGAGATCATCTTCGGAGGCGCGTTCGCCGACTCGGCTCTCGTCTTTCGCGTCATGGTCTGGTATTTCTTCCTGACAATGCTGCATTCGGTGTATATGACGGGATTGCTTGCGCTCCGCAAGGAAAAGGAGTTCGGAAAAGTCATGGCGGTCAGCGCGGCGGTCTATACGGTGTTGTGCGTTGTCCTGACTCGCTGGTTCGGGGCTCCGGGCGCTGCACTCGGGGTTGTTCTCTCGGAAGGTGTGACAGTCGTGCTGATGAGAAAGAAACTTCTTGACTATCTGCCCCTTGTTTCTCCAAATTCCGTTGTGCGGATCATGTTCGCGTCTGCAGCCATGGCGGCCCTTCTCCTCGTATTTCCGAACCTCCATGCTGCAATTGCGGTGGTGGGAGGGGCAGCGTTCTACGGTGCAGCTGTCTATGGGATCCGCGCGGTAACCAGGGAAGAAATCCTCGCACTCGGAAGGCGGATGGCATGAATATTCGCGTTGGTATACTCGGCGATCCCCGCGGCTGGGAACTCCTGCTGCAACAGGAGGGAGTTCCGTACGACCGCGTCAAGGAGGCGCTGACTGCGGAGAACTACAGCGTTCTTGTCGCGGGCGATGATGTCGACGACCGGGAATCGGAAATGCTGCGCCAGTTCCTGGCGCTCGGCGGCGCTGTTTTGTGTTCATCGAAAGTGTACGCGCGAATCCGGCAATCGACGTACGAACGCGAATACATTCATTACATTCTACCCGACCGTGAATCATTGTTTTCAGGAATAGGACTCATCGATGTTCGTGAGCGGTGTCAGCTTGCCTGGAACGCCAACGAGCTTCGCACCGACAGCGGAGATTATTCGGGTCACATCGGCGCCCACGAGCCCGGCACCATCATGGCGCTGCCGTTCGACCCAGCCCGGCTGGTGATGGACACCGCCGCTGCAACGAAATCGTTCTACTCGCCTGAGCCCCGCCTGCCGTTCGAACGTGTTTCGAATGTCTCGAAAGGAAGTCTGCGAAGGCTGGTTTCGCGTTCGCTGGAGGTTCTTCATCACCGGAGGGGATTGCCATATGCCCACCGCTGGTATTTCCCGGGCGAAGCGCGGTCGGTGTTCGCATTCCGCATCGACACCGATTACGGGAGCCCCTCGGAAATCGATGAGCTCTTTCAGCTTACCACAAAGCACGGCATTCCGGCCACCTGGTTTGTCGACGTCGGGAGTCAGCAGCTGTTCCTTTCGATGTTTAAGCGCATGGAGTCGCAGGAAATCGGCATTCATTGCTTCGAGCACAAGGTGTTTGACGATTACGGGGGGAACGAGAAGAACATCCGGCAGGCAATGAAGATATTTGAGCGCGAAGGGTTGACGGCGAAGGGATTTGCTGCGCCACTCGGAGTCTGGAACAACGACCTCGGCAGGGCGATTCTCATGGCGGGCTTTGAGTATTCTTCGGAGTTCTCGTACGATCATGACAATTTCCCTTCTTTCCCGCTTCTTCACGGTGAATGGTCAAAGTCCCTTCAGGTTCCGGTCCACCCAATCTGCATCGGAAGCCTGCGGCGACAGGGATACTTTGAAGAACAGATGAAGAGCTATTTTGACTTTGTGGTTGCGCAAAAGCTTGCCATGCGGGACCCGATGATTTTCTATCATCATCCAAAAGACGGACATCCGGCAGTTCTGGAACATCTGTTCGCCGCAATAAAACAGGCGCGTATTTCGCTTGTCCCAATGCACACGTACGCTTCATGGTGGAAGGAGCGGAGCAGCATCGGATCAACAATGACGTTGAAAGGGTCCATCCTCATTCCGGGAGGCGATCCGCCGAAGGAGTCTGTTTGGCTGCGCATCTCCAAAGCGGACGGTACGGAAGCATTTTCGCCGATGCGAAAGGAAATTCACCTCGATTCACTGTTTTGGAAAAAAGACCCGATGACGGTCCAGTTCCCCGACGACTACGCTCGAATCCGGAAGTTCAACTACCGGATACCGTTGACGAAAACGGTGGATGCCGTTTCGGGAATGATGAGATTGGGGAGGAGGCGGTTGGGGCGAGGGTAAGGTGGGAGATAGTTTGGAGTTTAGAGTTTGAAGTTTCGAGTTTAAAGTTCAATGTTCAAAGTGCGATATACGCTCTAACTATTCACCTTTCACTTTTCACTCATGATTCACCTGCTAACCGCTACCTCCCCATGAACATCTGCCTCGCCTCTTATCAATCTATCATGATGCTGAAGGGAGGCCCCCGCACTCAGATCCTCCAGACAAAAGTGGAGCTGGAGAATCTCGGCGTGAAGGTCGCCTTGTTTGATTCCTGGCAGGAATTTAAGAAGGGCGAATTTGACCTTGTGCACATCTTTAGTGCTGGCATCGGGACATACCACCTGGCTCGCATGCTGAAGCTCAACGGCGTTCCCACCGTTGTGACCCCGATCTTCTACACGCGCCATTCGGGCGCTTTCGTACGGATGGCGATTGCGGGAGACAGGTCGTTGAGAAAGTTCCTTCCAGGTTTCTGGACCGACTATGGCATCATGGCAGAGATATGTCAATGGGCGAAGGCGGTGTTCCCCACGACGCAGGCAGAGGCGACGCTGTTTTCCAACGGCTTCGGAGTTTCAAAGGAATCCCTCACCGTTGTGCCGGTTGGTATAGAGAAAAGATTCTACAGTGCAAAGCCCGGTCTTTTTAAGAAGAAGTACGGGACCGAGAATTTTGTTCTGAATGTCGGACATGTGGGTCCTGCACGCAAAAATGTCTTCCGACTCCTGCGAGCGCTGGAGTCTGTAGAAATTCCCGCCGTCATCATAGGCAGAATTGAGCAATCGGAGGCAGGCCGTGCATGCATGGAACAGGCAAAGCGAAATCCCCGTCTGACGGTTCTCGAAAGCATTCCTCATGATTCACCGCTTCTCGCTTCGGCATACGCTGCGGCCAAAGTGTTTGCGCTTCCCTCCATCTTTGAAACTCCCGGTATCGCCGCACTCGAGGCGGGACTTGCCGGGGCCAACATTGTGATTACGCCCAACGGCGGAACGCGGGATTACTTTGGCTCAGATGCAGAATACGTGGATCCGAATTACGTCGAGGACATTCGCGGCGGAATCGTCCGGGCTCTGGAAAAAGACCGAGGGACCGGACTCCGGGAGAAATTCAAGAACGAGTTTTCGTGGAAGAACGCCGCAATAAAACTCAGAGACGCTTACCGGAAGGCGTTGGAATCGCAGTAGAGTAGCATCTCCTTTTCTTTCACTCCTTTTTCCTCTATATTGAACGGCGCCAGCTGTTCATCGTTAACTGCCGAAAATCCTTTCAAATCGGAGAACAATTGTCCAAACTCCTCAATATTCTGTTTGTTGGCGACATCAACGGGAAACCCGGGATGAATCTCGTTTCGATGATGCTCAAGCAATACCTCCAGAAGTACGAAATCGACTTCTGCATCGCGAACGGCGAGAACGTCAATGAGGGGAAAAGCATTTCCGAAGAGGAAACGAAGGTCCTGTTTGGTCTCGGCGTTCATGTCATCACGTCTGGAAACCACATTTGGGACCGTTGGCAGATTAAGCCACTTCTTGCAAAAGAGCGAAACCTTCTCCGGCCGCTCAACTATCCGAAAGAAAATCCGGGCTTTGGATTCATCGTCTACGACCTGAAAGAGAAGGGCAGAGTGGGCGTCATCAATCTGCAGGGACGAACCTACATGCAGACGATTGACGACCCGTTCCGTTCCGCAGATTGGGCTGTCAGCAAGATCGCCAACGATACGAAGGTTATCTTTATAGACATGCACGCGGAGGCCACGGCGGAAAAAATGGCGCTCGCATGGCATCTTGACGGACGCGTCAGCGCTGTCGTGGGCACACACACCCACATTCCGACCGCAGACGCAAGGATTCTTCCCAACGGCACTGCGTACATTACCGACGTCGGCATGACAGGCCCCTACGATTCTGTCATCGGCATGAAAAAAGAGATAGCGATCAAGCGCTTTCAGCACCAGACTCCCTACAAGTTCGAAATGGCCGAACACGACGTCCGTATGTGTGCGGTGTATATCCAGGTTGATACCGAGACCGGAAAGGCGACCAAGATCGAACAGCTGATCTTCCCCGCATTCGGCAGCTCTTGATTCCTACTTAGAGGCTCATCTACTCATCGACTCATAGACTCATCGACTCATAGACTCCTCCACTCGTCTACTCACTACTCCTCAACTCCCTTGGCCCAAATCATCGACGGCAAAAAGATCTCCGAAGACATCCGGCAGGAGGTCAAAGGCGAAACCCTTCGCCTGAAGAACGCGAAAGGAATTACCCCCGGCCTCGCCTTTATACTGGTGGGAGAGAATTCCTCATCCCAGATCTATGTGCGGATGAAAGGGAAGGCATGCGAGGAAATGGGATTCTACTCGGTGACGGAGCGGATGTCGGCAGATACTTCGGAGCAAATTCTTCTTGAAAAAATTCGCCAGTTCAATGTGGACACCAGAATTCACGGAATTCTCGTCCAGCTGCCCCTTCCGAAACACATCAGCGAACAGCGGGTCATTGAAAGCGTCAGCCCCACGAAGGATGTTGACGGATTCCATCCGCAGAATATTGGCAAGCTTGTGCTTGGCGAAGAGACGTTCAAGCCTTGCACGCCCGCAGGGATTCAGGAGCTCCTGATTCGCAGCGGCAACGATCCTTCCGGGAAGCATGTGGTTGTCGTTGGAAGGAGCAATATTGTCGGCAAGCCGGTCGCGAATATGCTCATGCAGAAACAAGCAGCGGCAAATGCGATTGTCACTATTGCCCACACCGGGGCAAAGGACTTGACGCCCTACACGAAGGCGGCCGATATTCTTATCGCAGCCATCGGCAAAGCAGAGTTTATACGCGGTGAGATGTTGAAGGAAGGAGTTGTCGTGATCGATGTCGGAATCAACCGCGTTGAGGATGCCTCAGCAAAGAACGGATACCGTATTGTGGGAGATGTTCATTTCGCTTCCGCGGAAAAAATTGCCAAGGCGATAACCCCGGTCCCCGGCGGGGTTGGTCCGATGACCATCGCCCTCCTGATGAAGAATACTCTCAAAGCCGCTTCAGCGTCAGCCTCGTAGTTCCGTCAAAGTCTTTCCCAGGATTCAACTGTTCCCGCAATGACCCGAAAGAGGGGATGTGGATGAACTCTCTTCAGGGTTGCCAACTTGTTGTACCGCTGCGTGTCTCTCGTTCGAAGTTTTTTCTTCAGATGTTCCAGCTCATACCGAAGCTGTCCTCGTGTCACCGTAAGCACTGGGCCTCGTGACGGGGGTCCAAGCTTCCTGCTGTCAAATTTGTATCCTCTTCGAAGTGCCTCGTCATTAATTCCGCTAAGATAGCTGTTGATTGCGGCAAGAGGTCGTCGGCATTTCCTGAACCGCTCGAGTTGTGCATGGTGCTTGTACCCTTTCGTCGCCCCGCGCAACACTGCTCTCGCAAGAAGCGCCTCACGCCAGACGGCGACCAGGCCTTTGGCGTCGAGATAGGACGGATGGAGACTCCACAACCGCATCGTACGTTCCTTTGGTTGGTTCCCACAACGCATTGCTTGCTTTCAACGTTCCGCTCCTCATTCAGACAGCCGACAATGGAATAACGATTCTTAAGACTCGTTTATGAGAATAGAGAAGTTGGATTTGTTGATTTCCGCAATTCTAATAATTGAGAAGATGATCACCTGTACGGTCGTCGATTTTGTTCCGCTTTTGAGGGCTCTACATCCTCTTACTTTGAAAGAACAGTGGTATAAAAGTTGACGGATAGTGGTGATTCCCGGGGAATTGTAACAGACGCAACGAAAATTTCTGTTGAAGACATCCTGGGGATCGATCACCAACCTACCAACAAATCGTCTTTCATGTCCCCAAACTCCATTGAACGATCTCTCAAATTATTCCGCGAAGGAGGATTTATGAGGAGATTCTTACTCATCTGTTCCATTGTTGTCCTTGCGCTTTCCATAGCGCTCCCAGTCGGAGCGTTCGCCCAAACAGGCAAGATCATGGTTGTGGGCGTTCCCGACCGGTTCAAAGCGGCCAACAAGAACGAATCAACCTACGGTCTCAAAACTGTGGGCATTGGCAACCGCGTTGTGCTGGCACCAAAGGTGTATTCTGGTACCGCCACAAAATATAACGAAACACTCCTGTCGGTTACCAGCGCAGCATGGACGCTGACCGGGCCTGGTGGAACCACTGCAACGATCCAGGACACCGCGACGGGTCTCAACGGAACCATCGTATATTTTATTCCGGATGTTGCCGGTGAGTACACCGTCGGCATGACGGCGACGACTGCGTCAGGAACGACGCCTTCCGTTTCCATCAAAGTTATTGCTTCAAAGTTTGTCGGCGCCGGCATCAGTCTGGCTGCCAACACTGTGCCCTCCGGGTGCGCATGTCACTTCACGAGTCCGGGCAAGTTCACCGACTGGCAGAAGACGAAGCACGCAAAGGCCGTCAAGCGACGGTTCGATGCACTGACCGACCTTGACCAGCCCGAACCGGCCGGCGGACATTTCTCGAACAACTGCATGTCCTGTCACTCCGCTGGTGCATATAAATCCACAGTCACCGGAGCGCCCAACGATGGCTACACCGAATATGCAACGTCGTTGAGTTTCAAAGTCGTTACTCCCCAGCACCCCGGGGTCTTTGATTCATTGGTGACGGCAGCAGGTTCAAATATTGGGTTGAGGACCATGATGGGACTCACGAGCATTCAGTGCGAAAACTGCCACGGTCCTGCATCGCAGCACACGTCTTCAGGTTTCCCGACTCCCGACAACACGAAGTTGGATCGCTCTCTGTCTTCCGACGTTTGCGCACCATGTCACTTCTCCAGTGACCGTCATGGCAAAGGCTACGCCTGGTCAGGCTCCTTGCACGCCGTTTCTATGGCGGAAGGCGCACAGGTGGAATACACCGACCGTCCAATTTGCGCCAAGTGTCATACGGCACAAGGATACATCGGACAGACGATCAACGGCGAACCCGAGCCGGTCGTCGCGAGTGGAAACAAAGTTTATCCGGATCCCGAGCCCGTCGGTTGCACGACGTGCCACGATCCGCACAGCAACAAGAATGCCGCCCAGCTCCGTGCAGCCTCGATTGCAGAAGTCTGTGTCGGTTGCCACGAGACGCGCATCAGCAGCCGTGGATTGCATGCGGCCCATCAGGGTCCGATGCTCGATGGAACAAAAGCTCCGGCGTTCTCGCTCGATGTGTTGAAGAACTACATGGCGAACCCCAACCTGATTACCGCAGCGCTTGGAAAATGGAGCGGCTGGGAGTTGCCGGGCTACAAGTATGAGAATTCCTCGCACAGCGACATTGCCGAGAAATGCGTGACGTGCCATATGGCCGACTCGCCGTCGTTCCTGGCTTCCCAAGCTGCGAACTTCAGCAAGCCAGACACGATGTTGAATAAGCTTGGTGGTCACACCTTCCGGGTTGCCTACACTGCACCCGGCGACTCCGTCCCGGTTCTCAATCCGACGGGATGTGCCGAATGCCATGGCGAAGGAACGAGCATTGAATTTGTCGACTTTACGCAAGCCAAGACAAAGGCGCTCCTTGCCACACTGCTCAACGCCCTCCCCAAACGCGATTCAGTCGGCGCAGTAATTCTGCCAAGCGACACGATCGTGTATCAAAACTGGAAGAATGCACCCGCCGGAAGCAAGCGCAAGCTCACGGTTCCGGAAAAGGCTGCGGCGTACAACTATCAGTTCGTGAACAACGACGGAAGCTTTGGCGTGCACAATTATCTGTATGCCAAGGGTCTTCTGACGTCCTCCATCGAGCAGCTTCAGCTCGGTGCGGCTGCGGCAAGCATTGTCCAGATCAAGGATGTCCCGGGCGACAACGGGAAGACTGTTCAGATTGTATGGAACAAGTTCCCCGCGGAGTCCTACAGCGTGAACCGGTTGACAGCATACGGGATCTGGAGACAGGATCCGATTCTCCCGTCAGCAGGCATTGCGTACAAGAAGGCGGGTTCGTTTACGGAAATGCTGAAGTCTTCCGTGGTCGGCAGTCAGTATGCGCTGGGCGGATCTGTGTGGACGTTTGTCGGGGATGTCTATCCGATGAACTTCACCCAGTACTCCACCGTCGCACCGACAATCTTTGATTCCACAAAAGTAGCAGGCATGAAGTACACGGCCTTCTTCGTTTGCGGGTACACGGACGACCCAACTGTGGTTTACAGCTCTCCGATTGACAGCGGTTACTCGTTGAATAACCTCACGCCGCTTGCCCCGACGGGCGTGACGGTGAATGCAACCCCGCAGGGCGTCGACCTGAAGTGGGACGCTCCGACGACTCGCGACAACGACGTCGTGCAGTATCTCGTGTATCGCAGCACCAGCCAGAACTTTGACCCGACCGGCTTGACGCCTGTGTTGACGGTTGACAAGGCCGTTCAGGGTCGCGATGTCAACGTGCTGCCGGGAACGATGTACTACTACAAGGTTGTGGGCATGGACAACGCCGGCAACATGGGTGCTTTCTCGATCGAAGTCGGTCTCAAGACGACCAACGTCGAAGATGAGAACGGGATTCCCACCGTGTATGCGCTGGGTCAGAATTATCCCAACCCGTTCAACCCAAGCACACAGATCCGGTTTGCTCTTCCGACCGAATCCTTTGTGAAGCTTTCGATTTACTCCGTCTCCGGTGAACTCGTAACGACACTCGTGAATACCACGATGTCCGCGGGCAACCATGGAGTGACCTGGCATGGCACGAACAATGCGGGCCAGGCAGTCAGCAGCGGCGTGTATGTCTACCGCTTGCAGGCAGGTGACTTCGTTTCAACCAGGAAGATGGTCCTGATTAAATAGCCGCCAGGCTGTCTTCTTGTATCCTCCGGGCGTGGGAAGAGATTTTTCTTCCCACGCTTTTTTTTGTACCACGAAGGACACGAAGAACACGAATAGGATCATTTCCATCCCCGGTAGGTCGGCCTTTTAGGCCGACAGAAGAGGACGGCAATTCAAGGAAGGATCTGATAAAGAAATATGAAGCAGGATCATTCGGAAGGCAACCTCGACATCGAGCGATCATGCGCCCGGGAGAGTGTCCCAACGGAAATCATCGCCCCACACAACGCCGTAAACATATCCCACTGCGTGTCCCACACATCTCCCTGACTTCCCAAAAAAGCGTCGGCAGCTGAACCGGTCGCCTCCGCAACTCCCCATTCGATCAGTTCATAAACGGCGCTGATTGCGAGACAAATTGAGACAATAATGAACGTCAGCATTTTGCTGCGTTTCAGAGAGGTTGTTCGTAAGAGCACCTCGCGCGCAATCATCGCCGGGATAAACCCCTGCGCGAAGTGCCCCACTCTGTCATAGTAATTTCGCGACTGATGAAACGTGTCTCTGATCCAGCTGAACAACGGCATCTCGGCATACGTGTAGTGTCCGCCGATAACAAGAATGATTGCGTGAATCCAGATTAATCCGTACACCAGATCCGACAACGGGAATCGTTTATACGTGGCAAGAAGGACCCAGAGTCCGATGATTGCCGGGAAAACTTCGAGAAACCAGGTGAAAAGATCCTTGGGATAGATCACGGACCAGATGAAAATTGCGAGGAAGCTGAGAAGGAGAGCGATATGTCGGAAGCGGCTACTCACGGATGCTCGCGGATGGTGAACTGTAAACAGTGAAAAGCGAAAAGTGAAAGGTGAAAAGCAAACAGTGAACAGTGAAAAATGAAAAGCGAAAAGTGATAGGTAGAGTGTAACCTGAACTTTGAACTCTAAACTCAGAACCGAAAACTCGAAACTCACATCTCACTTCTTACATCCCACATCTTACATCTCACCTCTCCCATCCCCCTACTTCACCATCCCAAACTTCTTATTCTGTGCAGTCATTCTCAGGAAGTACCGCAGCCGCTGCCGGTAAATCTCCCGTCTGTGTCTCGCTGCCACGATCCAGCCGATGCGTATTTTCTTGTAAGATTCGGGGAATTTGGAAAAATTCTTCCAGGTCTGAGGATCCTTTTTGAGCGCCCGTTTCAAGCCAGCAGGAAGAACAAGCTGATTGTCGTGGATCGCCGGATCCCTGCCCTTGCCGTCGAGAAGATGCCTGATAGCTGTGAGACCTGCTGACGTCATCTTCCCTTCCTTCATCAACCTTCTGACACGCTCGCGATTCATCTCGGACAAGAATTTGCTGTCCTTTCGGCGTGGAGAAAACCGCTGAGCGTATTTTTCGCTGTCGATGGGTTTGAGAATGCTGTCGATCCAACCGTAGCAGAGCGCCTCTTCGACCGAGTCGTTATACGGAATCCTCGGCTTTCCGGAATTCTTCTTGTAATAAATCAGCCAGATTTCCTTCTTGCGCGCGCAATTGGCCCGTAACCATGCGCGCCACTGGCGTCGCGTTGTGACATACAGAGTGGTTCCGATTTCCACAGTCGTTGATCAGACGGATGGTTGGAAGGCGATTCCGAGAGACTCCTCTAACATTGAACCTCAAAGAGCGCCGAGAAGGCGCAAAGGAAAATGATACGTGATCTTTGCGCCCCCTCGCCAAAAAACTGGCGGCGAGCTTTGCGGTTCTTTGCGGTTTGCTTTTCAAACACCGGAGCTAGAACAATGGTCCCGGCTTCCCCATCAACGCTCTTCGCACAAGGGGAATCGGAGGGCCGCCGAAGGAGAGAAGCTTGTCATGGAATTCCTTCCATGCAGTTCGACCCCCGCGCAATGCAGTCCAGTCGTCCCGCAGCTTCCGGATCATCAGTTTGCCCATGGTGTAATTCAGATACGCCGGATCGAAGGTACCGCGTGCGGCCTGTTGCTTCGCCGTTCCCGCATCCTGATACGCTTTCTCCCGGAACATCTTTTCCGAATCCTCCACTGTCATCGTTCCCGTGTGTAAACCGATCGCAGAGATGAACCGAACGTTCCGAAGGAGGGCATTCAACAGCTGGCCGATGTGGGTCTCCTGATCTCCGCTGCCAAGACCCGCCTCCCACATCATCTCCTCTGCGTAGTGTGCCCAGCCCTCGGCAAACGCGTAGCCGACAAAAATCTGACCGAACTTCGAAGGCGATCGGTTGGAATGCAGGAATTGAAGAAAATGCCCCGGCCAGACTTCATGCACCGAAGTAAAAAGAAGGTCCGCTTCGCCGGGGATATACTCTTCGCGTTCCTTGGGTGTCCACGAAGTGTCGGGTGGTGCGATATAATAGACGGAGGGGAGCCCTTTTTCATACGGCCCGGGGATATCGATGTATGCGAAATTCCAGCGCTGGTAAGGAGGAGCTTCTTGAACCTGCGCTTCTTCTGTTCCCGGAACGCTCACAAGATTCTTCTCTACGACGTACTTCCGGAGGTCGCTGAGTTGTTTGCGTGCCCCATCGATAGGACCACCTGTTGGCTTTCTGGACTGAACCATTCGAATGCACTCTGCCACAGTCTTGCCCGGCGCATAGGCGGCACATGCATCGCGGAGCGCCACGAGATTTCGTTCGAGGTCCGCCTTTCCAATGTTCATGAGGTCGTCCAGCGGAGTATCAACAAGCTCCGTCGCACGCAGCATGTCTGCAAAAACCTTTGTGCCGAGTGCAAAGTTGCTTGTCGCCATGGGGGCTTGCCCTGCGAACCATGCGTCAAGCTCTTTCATCGCTTTGATGGCTTCTGCATTTGCCGCTTTAAACTCCGACTGGAGGGCTTGATCCTTTACGCCTGCAAAGACAGCGGGAACATCGTTCGCGTAGTATGAAGCCAGCCCGCCGAACGTAATCCTTCCGATATCGACAAACGTCCGCGGGAGCGGCGTACGGAGATTCTTCCTGATCTGCGTTGCCACGGAAGGAATGCCCTTTGCATACATGGTGTACGCCCGCATTCTTGTCTCCAGAGGTGCGTAGGGCCTTGCCACATAGACATTCGGGTCGATGGAATAGAACGTCGGGTTACGGAAAGGAGCCTCGGCCTCCTCCAGCCAGAACAGGTCCTTGTCGATGATTGCCGCAAGGTAGTCCCGTTCAAATCGCTGCCGATCGTCGAGAGCTCTTCCGTCGTATGACATTGCCGTCTTCCGTTGATCGTGCAGCCAGGCGGCCTGCGCCTTCAATCCGTCAGGAGTCCAGTCCGGGAACCTGCCGTCGAACTCATGGCGTCCCGAGTAGACTGCAAAGTCAGGATGCAGGACAAAATAGCGTTCAATGAAGTCCTTCAGGAATGAATCCCACTCCCCGGACTTTGAGGGTTTCGGGCGTGCACCCGAGAATGAAATGATGGCAACACAAACCAGGACAAGAGCGGGCAGAAATCTCATGAAACTTCCTTTGGTAAGATGGAGGAGATTGAACTTTGAGGATGGAAAGTAGCGACTCGGGGGGTGAAAATCAATTGCCCGGAGGAAAGAAGAACTGTAAGGCGCGGCGGAGATGGGCTCTCACGTTTGCCCAGCTGTGCCCCTCGTGGGCAACGTCGAATCGCAGGCTATGTCCTTTTGTCCTGACGACGGAGGAGAACTGAAGAGCCTCCTGGAGAAAATCTGTATAGGTTCCAGATTCAACGTAGAGCCGCAGTGGCACAGCGAGACTGTCACGGTATGCGTCCATGGTTGCTGCTGTGAGATTTCCGGAAAACGACGCCGCGTTGCCATAGACTGACGGGAACCGTTGTGCAGTCCAGAGTGCAGAGTTTCCGCCGTTGGAAAAACCAGAGACGGCATGGAATTTTGGGGCGGCTTTTATTTTATATCTGGAGCTCAGTTGGGGAACAAGCTCGTTCGCTAGGAATCGGGCGAAATCATCCGTCTGTGAGCCGATATACTCTTCTCTGCGGTTTTCCGGCGGTACGAACACCGCGATGACCGGCTCCATCATCCGCTCATAGGCCAGACGATCAAGGACATTTCTCGCCTGCCCAATGGAAAGAAACTCTGATCCGTCGTGAAATACGGCCAGTCCGAAGCTGTCGGATTGCGCGTCAAAATAGTTGGGAGGAAGATAGACACGCACCTGGCGTGTTTCCTTCAACACCTCGCTTGAAATCGCCGTATCCTTTACCGTTCCGTGCGGAATGTCGGTCAGGTATTCGATTTCCCAGGGTGCCGAATACTTCGGCATGCGGACCTCGGAGACCGAACCGAATTGATTCGAGGCCATTGGGTCGACCACCGGGTGCTTGCCGTTCACGATGAAGTTGTACTCGATGCGTGCATCCGGTTCAAAGTTATCCTGGAAGAACCAGACATCGGTATCTGGAATTCTGATCATGTAGTCTGATCCCGCATCCCAGCCATTCGCATCCGACGCAACGGTGACTTCCTTCGCGTCCCCGCGATAAATGAACGTAGCGACCGTGTCCGATTCAATGTAGGGGAAGCCGTTCAGGGTGGCCAGGATGCTGTCGATCATGTGAAGGCGTTCGGTGGGAGGAAGAAGCGCTGCGCGTTCGAGGATTTCGTCGAATCGCATGGACGGACCCGGTCCGGGTTCAAATGTATTGTCGCCGGTCCAACGCCATACATCGGCTGAGTTCGCACGACTCAATGGAGACAGAAGGAAGCAAATGAGAACAAGGCCAGCAGATCGGCCCAACCCTGAAAAATCCATCGTACATCAAACCTGAGAAAAGTGTTTCGGGGGTTACAGAGATTAGACGAGGGGAAGAACAAAAAGGTTGCTACCGGGATTGGGAATTCGTACAGACGAGCGAAGAAATAATTGGGGAAGTTTTTCTATCGGGCTTGCTGCACCGCGGCGAGAACCTTCAGAACTTGTCGGCCCCTTGAGCGAAGTGCTGCACCGACGTAGGGCATCATTTGCTGTACGATTGCCTCAAGCTCATGGCGGAGATCCGGCTCGCGCCGCGCAATGTTGGCCAGGACAGTCATCGAGTTTGCTTTCACGGCAATAGGAGCATCGACGGAAGAGAGGTATTCAAAGCAAAGAGAAGCGACTGTCCCCATCAACGGCCGTGGGATCTCGACGTTCTGAAGAATCCGCATGCCGTTCCGCCTGACCGCGTCGTGTACGCCGGGTTCGCGCATTCTCTTCACCATGGGTTTGAGCCATGCGTCAATCAGGAAAGGATGCCTGTCCGCACAGTGGCTGACGATCCATGCAGACCTTTGAGTTACCCGGTAGTCGCCACGGAGGAAAAGCCCCATGAGTTTTCGGAAACGACCTTTGTCCGCACCAATCCAGCCGGCAATTCTCAGCGCCTGCCGTTTCGAGTGTTCACGCAGGATTTCGGATTCGAGGTTGAAGATAGCAGTTAGAGCAATGAGTGGTGAATAGTGAATCGTGAATAGTGAACCGTGAACTGGTTACTGGAGACTGGTAAACTGGCAACACCTTTAAACCTTGAACTTCAAACTCCAAACTTCAAACTCGAAACTCAAATCACACATCTCACATCTACCTTCCTCCCCCTACACCCTCAAATTTCCCTTCAGCAGCTCCTTGGATCGCGCATACACCCATGCGACAATCATGAGGGTCATCGCGCCGCCGAAGACCACAGAGGGAATTGTCCCAAGGAGCCGCGCGGCGAGGCCCGATTCAAATGCGCCGATCTCATTGGACGAGCTGACAAACATTCCGTTCACGCCCATCACCCGGCCCCGCATTTCATCGGGTGTGAGCAGCTGAAGCAGCGTCCCCCGAATGACAACGCTGACGCTGTCAAATGCGCCGCTGAAAAAGAGAGCCGCCGTCGATAACCACATCCACGGTGACAGGGCAAAGATCAGAATCGAAATGCCAAATCCCGTCACCGCGATGAGGAGATTCTGCCAGGCACGTTCCATGACTGATATGCGCGAGACGATCACGAGCGTCAGCACGGCACCGACCGACGGGGCGGAGCGGAGGATACCGAGTCCCTCGGGGCCGACACGCAGAATATCCTCCGCAAAGATCGGAAGAATTGCGACAACTCCGCCAAACAGAACGGAAAACAAGTCCAGCGAGATTGCATAGAAAATGATTTTCGTCCGGAATACAAATGCGATTCCCTCCCGGAGACTCGCCATGAGATTGTCCGTCTTGTTGGGTACGGGCACCGGTTTATCTTCGATTCTGGAGTAGAGAAGAAACGATCCGGCGACGAGGATGACCACAAGAAGGAGCGTGTTGGAGAATCCCAGCAGTGCATAAACGAATCCTGAAATGGCAGGCCCCACGATGGAGCCGACCTGCCAGGAGGAACTGTTCCAGGTGGACGCGTTTTCGTAGGCCGCAATCGGAGTCAGGAATGCCCTGAGAGAGGCCGAGGCAGGGGATTGAAATGCACGGCAGACTCCGATGAAGGCGATGACCGCATACATGACTGCCACGAGAGCCGTTGGAGAAACACGTTGCGCATTTCTGGCAAACAAATGCAGCATCACTGAGCACACAAACACGCTGGCGACACTCCAGAGAATAATCTTTCGCTTGCTTACCCGGTCTGCGATGTGTCCGCCAAAAAGCGAAAGTCCGATGAATGGCAGAGCTTCCGCGAGTCCCGTCAGTCCGAGCGCGAGGGGATCATGCGTGACTTTGTACAACTCATACCCGATGATCACTTCCTGAACTAGAAGTGCGACGGTCAGGAGGAAGGAAGCGAGCAGGTAATTGCGGAATTCAGGGTAGCGGAGGGATTGGTACGGGTCCCGACCCGCGATGGGCTTATCCGGCATAGAGCCCGCCGGTCTCTTCGAGCCAATCAGCGATTTTGCGCGTTGCCTCGGCGATGTTTCCGTCGGAGATATCGAGCCCCATCGTTGGCAGCTTCGATTCGGCGACGAGCCTTCTCATCAGCTCTTGTTCATATTTGAACACGTTCAAATCGTCGTACTGAGAGGGATTTCCGGAGACTTTCAATCGCTCCGCCCGGGCGGCCTCGAACGACTCGGGACTCCGCGTACAGAACACAAGCCGAAAACCAAGGGGAAGCATCCGGTCTTCCAGCCACCGGAAGTCATAGTGTTTCCCGCGGCTTTGAAGCTGGTACGCCTGCGTGGAAATGTGAAAGCGATCGATAATCCACGAATAGAATCGTTGGAGTTCAAAGAGGCGCACCCACGTTCCATAGGTTTCAAGGGCAAGCGCTTCTTCCTCGGGCGCAAAATTGATGAGTCCGCGTCCCCAGGGGAAATTCGTGAACGCGCACCATTCCGCTGAGATGAGAGGGGAGTGGTAACGATACTTTTTCGGTCCGACAATCCGCGGGTGCTCGTTCATGGCAAAAGCAATTTCCGTTTTCAGCGTGAGTCGAGTGCCTTCGAGGATGATCTTGGGGCAGAGTTTCGGTGCCACAGCGGATACTCAGTTGAAGAGGTGGTTCATAAGGATGGGAATAAGAAAGTACGCCCAGCACATGCCTGCGACGGTGAATCCTGCGAGGGCTGCCATCGACCAGAGCGCCATGCTGATTTCGCCGTCCTTTTTCTTGGCGCTCTTCATAGCGAAGTAGATGCCCAACGCCCCAATGATCAGCCCGATCGTGGACAGTGTTCCAAATGCAATGAGGAGTATCTTGTCTGACATGGTGGACTAATATATGAATAATTGAGGCGGGAACGAAGTGAGTAGTGGAGTAGATGAGTCTACAGTCTATGAGTCCGTGAGTCGTTGAGTGATTTCAGGGATTCAAGGCACACACTCAATATTCTCTTCGTGTCCTTCGCGGTAGTTCATAGTGCTTCGTGGAAAAAGAAAGCCGCCGGGATTCATGATTCATACTCAATATTCTCTTCGTGTTCTTAGTGTCCTTCGTGGTAGCTCATAGTACTTCGTGGAAAAAGAAAGCCGCCGATGTTCTCACACCGGCGGCTCTCCTGACAACTGAACGCTGACTGCTGATAACTCCCTTCAGCTCTTCGCCTTCTTCTCCATCATCTTTCCGTCCTTCATATCCATTTTCTTTTCGCTCGCGGTGGTGATGGATTCAACCTTGATATTGTCTCCGTCCATCGCTCCCTTCACGTTCACCATCAGGTTCTTCTTCAGGTCGGTCTTGCTCAGCCACTCGGCGGCCAATTTGTCGCCCTTCTCATCGAACTTAAACCACTTGCCGTTGTTGACCAGGCCATAGCCGGATTCCGCACAGGATTCTTCCACTGCACAATCCTTGGTGTGTTTTGCTGCTTTGGCATTGGATTTCTCGGCGTCGCCGTTCCCCATTTTCTTTCCGCACATCTGGTCGACGAGCCATCCGGTCATGACATGCGAACCGGACATTTCCTTCTTCATCTCTTTCTTCTCCATTTTCTCTTGTGCGAAGAGCATCGACGATGCCACGACGCACGCGAGAAACACAAGAATGAGTTTCTTCATACGGTATCCTCCTGATGTATAGATATTGTGATTAGTGAATTGCCACAAGTAATTTCTTTTGTTGGACATCATCATTAAACCCCTACACGCCGTTTCTCGTTCCATCGTTCCTACATGGTTCCGTTCCCTTTTCTCCGTTAAAGAGATCAACACTCAATAATCAATGTCGAACATCCAATTTCCAAGGGATTATGACGTATTCCCCTTCGTGCCCTTTGTGAACTTCGTGGTCAGTCCGATCTTATGCCGTTTTTGCAAGCTCCTGCCGAATCGGGATCTTAATAAAGAATGTGGTCCCTTTGCCGTCCTCACACTCGAAGTGGATCGTGCCGCCGTGTTGTTCAACAATCCTTTTCGTAATTGCCAACCCCAATCCCGTACCTTTCGCCTTTCCGGAGGTAAAGAACGGCTCAAACACCTTGTCGCGGATTCTCTCGGGGATTCCTCCCGCTGTGTCTCGAATCCTGAACACGAGCGTCCCATTTTCGGAAACGACCTCCAGGTCAATCGAGCCCCCTTTCGGCATGGCGTCTTCCGCGTTATTGATGATATTAATAAGCGCCCTGAGCAGGCGATCCCTGTCAAAGAACATCTTTCCTTCAAACTCCTGCCGGACCGCAAAAGTAATACCCCGTTTCTCAAGATTCGACTTCACGTCTTTTGTGATTTCGGCGAGAAGGTCCCCGACGAGTTCCTCACGAAGCTCGAGCCGCACTTCCCCCCGCGAAAAGTCGAGAAGTTCCTGCGTCATCCGGAGCATGCGATCGACGGAGCTGCGGACGAGCTCGAGCATTTCATGCCGGCGATCGTCGCTCACATCCTTGTGGCGTTCGAGGAACTGGATGGCAGCGAGGGCGCTGGAAATCGGGTTGCGAAAATCGTGGATGATGCCGCTTGCCATCTGGCCGAGGGTGGACAGGCGCTCTTTCTTGACGAGCTCCGCCTGGGCCTGACGTAACCGCTCCTGCATATGCTGGAACGACACGGCGAGCTTTCCGAGTTCGTCATTGTCAAACCCTTCGCTGACCCGGACGTTCAGGTCGCCGCCGCCGATCATCTCGGTCGCTTTGACCAGACGTCCAATCGGCTTTCCCACCAGCCTCCTGAAGAAGAACGCACCCACTCCGATGGTCACCAGGGTGACGACCAGAAAAATTCCTGCTGACCGTACAGCGTTGGCGCGGATGGCACTGAACGTTGAGACAAAGGGGACGTCCATCGATGCTGCGCCCAGGACGTATCCCTCCGGAACATCGTGGCAGGTCTGGCATCGTCCCTCCGCACGGAACGGGAGGATGACCTTCAGCTTCCCGCATGTCCAGAACTTCAGCGGAATTCCCGACGAGAACGATTCAATGGGATAGTCGTCGTGCTTGGGGAGTTCGATGGGATGCTTCGTGATGTCGCACGCCATGATCCAGACCGGCCGCCCCGTTGAAAATGCCTGCTCATACTGAGCCGGGCGCAAGTTGAAGAGCGATGCCTGTCGCTCGCGGAGCCGGGCCATGCGTTGCGGGGTGGCGTAATCCTCCAACAGATGCAGACTGTCCGCATGAAACAGAACCTGAAGGTTTTCGATATCTCCGCCCGGTTCGTTGATCTGGGCGAGATACTTGTCGTCGACGATCAGGTTCTTCACCATCATGTGAACGAGCGAACGCTTGATGATGACCGCTTCGGCATTGGCGGCGTTCCCTGCCTGCTCCAGCGTCTGCTGCTCCTGGAAACGATAATTCACATACACCGAAGAACCAAACGCCACGATGAGAAATGGTGTCAGGATGAGAAAGACTCTTGTGGAGAGTTTCAGATTCTTAAACATGGATTGAGCTGTCAGCTATCAGTGGTCAGTTTTCTGCGAGCACCTGGCGATTGAGGAGAATTGAAGAGACCAAAGTCGGCAATCTGAAACAAGAAACCTCAAACCAGAAACCACTTCTTCTCATCTACTCATAGACTCACAGACTCTCCCACCCCGCTACTTACCTGCTCCCCCCACCTTCTCCACAAACACCTCCGGAGTAACGTATCCAATGATGCGCGATGAGGTCACTTCCTCGCCGCCGACATTCAGAAATATCACCGTCGGGACTCCGGAAATACCGAACTTCTTTCGCAATGCCTCGGCGTCCGCAGAATCAAAGTGGGTCAGGTCGACCTTGAGCCGGCGAAAATTCTTCGTGGCACTGACGACGGAAGGATCCGTGAACGTGCTCCGGTCAAGCTCCAGACAAGGAATGCACCAGTCGGCATAGAAATCCATCACCACCGGCGTTTGCTGTGCCTTCGCGGCCATAAGTTTTTCATCGGAGTATGACTCCCAGGATATTCCCGGTTTGCGGAGTCCGTTTGCAAAAATAACTCCGACGACCACGCAGGCAACGCCGAAGAGCCACTGGATACGCTGAAGCACTTTCTTGTCCTTGCCGGACCGGTCAACGAATCCAAGATAGATGCCGCCGACAATAAGGATGAGCGGAATGACATACGATGCGTACGAAGGTGCAACAGCGAGAGCGAGATAGAATAACGCGGCTCCCGTAAGAATAACGCCAAAGATCCTCTCAACCCACACAAGCCATGCGCCCGAACGGGGAATTTTCTTGAGAAGCCCCGAAAATGTCCCGAGGATCAGATAGGGAAAGCCGAGCCCGAGGGAGAGGGTAAAGAACGACCAGAAGCCGAAGAACGGATCTCCCTTTGTGCCGACAAGCGTGAGCAGGGCAATGACGGGCGGACCGACACACGGAGCTGCAAAGACGCCGACGACGAGTCCCGAGAGATACAAACCGATAACCCCGGTCCCTGTCGTTCCGCCGAGGCGGCTCGTGAGCCAATAAGGCATCTGAATCTGATAGAGACCGAAGGAGCTGAGAGCAAGGCCAAAAAGCAGAACGGCGATTCCGCCGAGCACCCATGGACTCTGAAGCCAGCTGCCGAATAGTCCACCGCCAAGTGCTGCTGTTACTCCGAGCACGCTGTACATCGTTGCAATGCCGAGCACGTAGACGACCGCTTTGAGAAACACGCGCAGCATGCGCGCTTCCGTTTGTGTACCGAACAGGGAAACGGTCACAGACAGCATGGGATACACGCACGGCGTGAGGTTGAGGGCGAGTCCGATCAGGAAAATTGCAAGAAACGTTACGAACGATCCCCGCTCTTCAAACATGGCCGCGAGTTCATTCCCCCCGCCGGATGATTGCTTCGCTTCACCAGTTCCGGCAGCACTGAAAATCTCGGGATGGTTCGCATGGACGGATTCGCTGGCGGAAACAACTTCAACGGGGATTACAATCGGGATTGCGGACGGTGCGAGGCACACCTGGTCGTTGCAGGCCTGGACCTGGACGGCTCCCCGGATGGTGTCGGGGCCAACAGCGATCAGGTCGGAAAACCGGAGTGATGCGACAACGGTGACAGTTCCCTGGTAGACATCGAGAGGTTCGTCAGCAAACGCGAGCTTCTCGGTCTTTCCCGCTGGATACTGGATATCTGCGACAAGATACCCTGCGTTCTGATTAAAAGTCAGGTCGGTCCGGATCAGGTAATCGAATGTGGGACGATGCGAGTTGACGTGCCAGCCTTCGTTGATCGTCAGCTGAACGGCGATCCGCGTTGTTTCTCCCGCCCGGATCTTGTCGGTGGAAAGGAAGGTGACAACGCCCAATTGTTTCGCACTGGCTAAGCTCTGTGCATAGCACACGCGGGCCGGCAGGACGAGTGCGAAGGCCAGACAGGTTGCGAGAAGTCTAGACATAGTGTGGGTCAGTCAAGAGGAGAGACAACTATGCGTGGGCGTTTTTGGGGTGAGTCTCACAAATTGGATTTTATGAGACTCTCCAGCATTTCTCTTTTCATGAGGCCGATGTGACGGTCGACGAGATTACCTTCTTTGTCGATGACGAAGGTCACTGGAATGGCGCTGAAGTTACCGTACGCGCGCACGGCCGATCCGTTATCGATCACAACCGGGTAATTGATTTTGTACTTTTCGACAAACGGTTTAACCTCCGACCAGCCGTTATCGTCAACCGAAATCCCCACAATCTCCAGACCTTTATCCTTGTATTGTTCGTAGAGATCGACAAAGGCCGGAATCTCGGCCCGGCAAGGGCCGCACCACGTCGCCCAGAAATTTACGAGAACGAGTTTTCCCTTCAGCTTCTTCAAATCGACTGTCGTTCCTTGTGACGTCTTCAAGGAGAATGATGGCGCTTTCTTCTTCGCCTGAAACGCTTCTGTACTTCCCATGAGAAGCAGGGCACCTATGAAAACAGCACACGCCTTTTTCATCAACAATTCCTCAAAGAGGTTCAACAAGAGAATTCAGGGTGTACAACAACAAAACGGACTGAAGGTTTCCCGATTCTGGAAGCAATTCGATAATAGGAAAAAATGAAAAGAGATACCACGGGTATGGTAAGTGGTGAGGAGTTAGTTGGTGAGTAGCCAGCAAAAAACCCATCAATCAACCAATAACCAATTAACCAGTCAACCAACTAACCTACCCTGCCCCCTTTCGTTGCTTTTCCTCCCAATTCCTGCTATAATCTTTCGACAGTATGAACGAAAAAAAATCGTTTGTTATCGGTCTCGATGGTGGGGGGACGAAGACTGCGGCGGAGTTGTGCAGTCTCGAGGGAACCGTTCGCGCAAAAGCACAGGGTGGTCCGTCGAACTTTCAGGTCATCGGTGTTGAGCAGGCGGCGAAAACAATTCTCGACCTTGTTGAGACATGCTGCGACACTGCCGGATGCGGGACCTCTGCGGTTGCGGCGGTGGTGGCCGGATTGACGGGCGCTGGTCGTCCCGTCGACCAACAACGGATGGCTGTGGCTCTCAAACGCATGGCGACTGCGAAACGCATGGGAATCCCTCGATTCGCCGTTGAAAGCGACGCGCGCATAGCCCTTGAAGGTGCGTTTTCCGGTGCACCCGGTGTGATCGTCATTGCGGGAACAGGGTCGATCGTATTCGGTAAGGATGAGAAGGGAAGGATTCACAGGGCAGGGGGGTGGGGGAGATTAATCGGGGATGAAGGGAGCGGTTACTGGATTGGAACGGAGGCGTTTCGGGCAGTAGCCAGAATGCTGGATGGGCGCATCAAGAAGACGACGCTCGCCAGAATCTTCACTCAACGATTAGGATTCGGCACGCAGGAATCGATTATCACCGCTCTGTATAAAGAGGGATTTGATATTGCGTCCGTCGTTCCGGGGGTGGTCGAAGCGGCGGAAAAAGGGGATAGGATTGCAGGCGGCATTTTGACCAAAGCGGCAGAAGACCTTGTAGATGTCATCCAGATTGCCCTCATTCGCTTGCACGCGACTGGAAGGCAGAGTGGAAAGACCGCAGTTTCCTTTGCCGGCAGCCTGATCACCCGGGAGAATCTGTATTCCAGGAAAGTCAAAGGCCTGATCAGGAAACGTCTTCCCCGCGTTCTTCTCAGGCAACCTGAGGCAAATCCGGTTCACGGAGCAGCCTTGATAGCTCTGGCTGTCTCACAAAAGCACTCCAAAGAATAGCATTCGCCGTCTCGTAGTTTTATCCAACTGTTGAATGAAAGCCTCAATCGCATGAGTTCGATCTCTGTTGTTCTGCCTTACAATCCCAATCTGGATTTTCAGAATACCCTCAAACAATTTTTCACTTCGTCTCTCGTCCAGAAGATCTTCGTCGTGCATGGCGGGGATTTTGCCGGCTCCTACCCAAACTGCGAAGGAGTCCGCTCGGACGCGTTCACCTCGGGAAAGACGGTCAATGAACTGATCGCAAAAATAAAGACTGACTTCGTTCTCTTTGCGACTCGTTCACAGGAAATTCAGCTGGGTCAGTCCGCACTTGAGCGATTGGTCGCCTTGGCAGAGCTTCCGGGTGTGGGAATGGTCTATGCGGATTATTTTGACGTGAAGAACGGTATTCGGTCGGAGCATCCCGTAAATGACTATCAGTTCGGCAGCATCCGCGATGGCTTCGATTTTGGCCCCTTGATGCTCTTTGGAACGGCAGCGATCAGAAAAGCCCTGAAGCGCTACGGAGCAATCAGCATCGTTGAACGGGCCGGGCTCTACGATTTGCGATTGAAAGTTTCGATCGACCATTCCCTCTTTCACATCCAGGAATATCTCTGCACGGCTGTTGAGTCGGATCTCCGGAAGACTGGAGAGAAACTCTTCGATTACGTCGACCCGAAGAACCGGCAGGTGCAGATAGAATTGGAGGATGTCGCCACCCGGCACCTGAAGAACGTTGAAGTGTATCTGAAGCCAAAATTCAAGAAAGTCCCGAAGTCTACAGCGGCGTTCGTGACTGAAGCGAGTGTGATCATTCCGGTTCGCAACCGGGAGCTGACCATCGGCGATGCGGTGAACAGCGTGATGAAGCAGAAGACAGATTTTCCTTTCAACATTATCGTGGTCGACAACCATTCGACGGACGGAACAACGCGGATACTATCAGACCTGTCCGGTCAAAACCGGTTGGTGAAACATCTTATCCCCTCCCGCCAGGACCTCGGCATCGGAGGGTGCTGGAATGAAGCCGTTCAGTCGGAATACTGTGGACGCTATGCAGTCCAGCTTGATTCAGACGATATCTACAGCGGAGACACCACGCTCCAAAAAGTTGTCGATCTCTTCCGCGGTGGTCACTACGCCATGGTCATTGGTTCGTACAAACTTGTGAACATGAAGCTTGAAGAGATACCTCCCGGACTGATCGACCACAAAGAATGGACTCCCGGTAACGGCCGCAACAATGCGCTTCGGATCAATGGCCTTGGCGCCCCGCGGGCCTTTAACACTGCATTGCTGAGAGAAGTGAAACTTCCCAACGTCAGCTACGGCGAAGATTATGCAGTTGCTCTCCGGCTGTCACGCGAATATCAGATCGGCAGAATTTTCGAGCCCATCTATCTTTGCAGGCGCTGGGAGGGTAACACCGACGCCGCGCTCTCCGTGGAAAAAGCCAACCGCAACGATTCCTACAAGGACAGGATCCGCACGATTGAGATGCTTGCCCGCCAGCAGATGAACCGGTCGGGGAAGAAGGGATGACCATCACGTACCGCCGATGGCAGGAACGAGACCTGTCCCCCATCCGCGAAATTCTCCGGAAGACATGGCTCGATGCGTATTCGTTCATTCCGGAATCCGACCTCACATCTTATCTCGAAAAAACCTACGACGAAGCGTCGATGAAGAAACTCTTCGCGGACCCGACGGTGAAC
This sequence comes from Bacteroidota bacterium, assembly GCA_049644265.1. GTDB lineage: Bacteria > Bacteroidota > Ignavibacteria > UBA10030 > UBA10030 > JBARRO01. The sequence continues at coordinate 32,087 of JBARRO010000139.1, read as the reverse complement.
GGATTTGTGGCAGAAGCCGAAGGCACCGTTGCCGGATTTGTACGTACAAAGTTCAACAAAGAAGAAGAACGGCATTATGTTTCCTCCCTTTATATACTTCCGGAGTTTCAAAGCAAGGGCATCGGGCGAACACTCATGGTGATGGCTGCCGACGAAGCTGTCTCACATGGGTTGGATAGAATCTGGCTGGGAGTGATGGTGGAAAACCGCTCGGCGGTGGATTGGTATAAGGGTATGGGATTCCAGGTCGCAGAAGAAGAGCCCTTCACCATGGGCTCCACGAAGGTCAACCACTATATTGGGTATGTTCCGGTTCAGTCTGTCAAGAAAGGAAAGTGAACCACGAAGGACACGAAGAACACTAAGGGTTTTATTCGAAATCGGTCCAACGATTCTCTCTCAATATTATTTCTTTCCTTTGTGTCCTTAGTGACCTTCGTGGTATTTCTTCGTGGATAAGCTCTTCAAAACATTTCGTCGTGGTGGTGCGAGTCTGAGTTCGCTATCGCTCCAGTTGCTCGAGCAACAGAAGCGATCGTGGAAAACGCTCGCCGCGGGCTACGCTTCCTTGGAAAAGATCCAGATCCGTGAAATTCAGTGCACGGGATTCTCGGCGTGGCTCCAATGGAATCCTGGCAGGATTGTCAGCACCGGCGCAAAGGTAGATGCGAAGTCGATCGAAGCGCGGCCCTGCTTTCTGTGTGTCGAAAACCTGCCCAAAGAGCAGCAGGGGATATTGTACGGGGAGGATTTTCTCGTCCTCTGCAATCCGGCTCCAATCTTCAGGCAACACTATACGATTTCCAATCTCGCGCATATACCGCAGTCGCTCGAGCCGTTCGTTCACACGTTTTTGAACCTGGCGAAAGACCTGAGTCCGGGCTTCACAGTTTTCTACAACGGGCCTCGATGTGGGGCCTCCGCCCCAGACCATATGCATTTTCAGGCGAGTCCTTCCGGAGCAATACCGGTGGAAAAAGAAGCGCTGGATCCGAAGCGACGGGTTCTGTTGAAAAACAAGGGATCTGTTTCGAAGTTCTTGCTCCAAAACTATGGCCGACAAGTCGTTGTGCTGGAGTCGAAGGACCAATCCGAACTCGAAAACTCGTTCTTGAATCTTCTGAAGGTGTGGAAACACGCTTTTGGAACGGTTGAAGAGCCAATGATGAATGTCCTTTGTTCCTGCACCGGCCGTTTGTGGCGGCTCATTGTATTCCCGCGTCGAAAACACCGACCCGAAGTGTACTTCAAGAAGGGTGATAAGCAGGTCCTGATCAGTCCGGCTGCTGTCGACATCGGCGGACTCATCGTCACTCCCCGCGAAAAGGATTTTCGAAGTCTGGACGCAAAGATGGTCGAAGCGATCTTTCGTGAGGTAACCATCGAGGACGACGATATGCAGAAGATCGCAAGGGCTGAATGAGCATTCAGCAACTCTGCGATCCTCGGCTCGGCGCAGAAACTAGAAACTCTAAACTCTAAACTCTAAACCAGAAACCAGAAACTAGAAACTAGAAACTCCCAATGGTTTCCAAAGAGCCCCTTATCACCGTCGGAATGTTCGAGCACGAGCCTCGCGTCGAAGGGTCGTTTGACGGGAAATTTGTTGTAGGGAATGTGTTTGGAGTCCAGGGGGAATTTACCGCGAGCGTCGAACATGGTGCAGTGGTTCTTAAGAACAAAACCGGGAAAGAAATTATCCGGCAGAAGGAATTCCTCTGCAAACCGCTCGAGGGTCTGCCGTTCAAGCTTGCGAACGTGACGATTGGAGTCGGATTTCACTGGGAGCGGAGGGAGACGCAGACATTTCCCGGCAGTCTTCGCCTGCTCGCCAGGGAGGATGGCACCATTACAGCCATCAACGAGGTCGGTGTTGAAGAATACCTCAAGAGTGTCATCTCATCGGAAATGAGCGCGGAAGCTCCGATTGACTTGCTCAAGGCCCACGCGATCACCTCCCGAAGCTGGCTCGTCGCGATGCTTGAACGGGAAAAGAAGAACGTCGGCGTCCCTTCGCAGAGATCGCGCCAGACTGCAGAGGAAATTGTTCGCTGGTATGACCGCGAGGATCATGCCCTGTTCGACGTTTGTGCGGACGACCATTGCCAGCGCTACCAAGGCCTCACGAAAATCATTTCGAAGGCCGCCGCCGAGGCCGTGGAAGCAACCCGGGGCACGTTTCTGATTCACGATAATCAGGTTTGCGATGCGCGATTCTCCAAGTCTTGCGGAGGGCTGTCGGAGCTGTTTGAAAGCTGTTGGGAAGAGTTGTCCATCCCGTATCTCAGCTCCGTTTCCGATTCAGCAAATCACTACGCTCCCGTTGTCACTGAATCCCGCGCAGCTGAGTGGCTTCATTCTTCCCCCGACGCGTATTGCAACACCGCGGACGGAAAGATTCTGAAACAGGTCCTGCCGTCGTTTGACCAGGAAACCACGGATTTCTTCCGTTGGACGGTGGTCTACAATCGCGAAGCGCTCGAAGAACTTATCAAGTCGAAGTCGGGCATTGACTTTGGAACCATCCTGAACCTGGTCCCGTTGCAGCGTGGTCCGTCGGGCAGAATCTTCCGGCTCAGGATTGAGGGGACCAAAAAGACGATTGTTGTAGGAAAAGAACTGGAAATCCGTCGGTGGCTTTCGAAGAGTCATCTGTACAGCTCCGCGTTCATTGTGGAGACGGAAAAGGACTCGCAGGGAACTCCAACACAATTCACGCTCCGCGGCGGTGGTTGGGGACACGGAGTCGGACTTTGCCAGATCGGCGCTGCCGTGATGGCTGCCAAAGGATTCGGCGCGGAAGAAATTGTGAAACACTATTTTCGTGGGGCGGAACTTCAGAAACTGTATTGAAGATTCAATGTCCAATCTCCAATAGCCAATTTCCAATGTCCAAGGTGTGTTCCCTTGAACGTTGGATGTTGATTGTTGGGTATTGGAATTTGAATCTTTCAGCTTTCAATTTCCAACTCCCAATGATCAACTCTCAAGGTCTTACTCCTTGGTAATTGGACATCGGACGATGCTATTGGATGTTGAGTCTTTTTTCAATGCCCAACTCCCAAACATTCGTTATTGGAAATTGAATCTTTTTCAATGTCCAACACTCAATAACCAACACCCAATATCCAACGAACTGAATACTCCTTATTAAACCTTATCACTCTCATGGCCTCTACTCCCGCATCCCGCAATCCCTGGGCTTGGGTCCCGACTCTTTACTTTGCCGAGGGCCTTCCGTACGTCGTTGTGATGACGGTTTCCGTCATCATGTACAAACGTATGGGGATCTCGAACACCGACATCGCCCTGTATACAAGCTGGCTCTACCTCCCGTGGGTCATCAAGCCGCTGTGGAGCCCTGTGGTCGACATTCTCAAGACCAAGCGATTCTGGATCATTACGATGCAGCTACTCATCGGAGCAGGACTCGCTGGGGTCGCGCTGACGATTCCACTGCCGTCGTTCTTCCAATACACGCTTGCGGTATTCTGGCTCATGGCGTTCAGCTCTGCGACGCACGATATCGCTGCAGATGGCTTCTACATGCTTGCTCTTCCGGAGCATCAGCAGGCGGCGTTCGTCGGAGTACGCAGCACTTTCTATCGAATAGCGATGATCACGGCTCAGGGCGCCCTCGTGGTTCTCGCGGGATCGATCGAAACGACCAGCGGAAGCATTACGGTTGCCTGGTCGATTGCCTTCGGATTGCTCGCCGGCCTCTTCCTGCTGTTCTTCATCTATCACAAATTCCTCCTCCCGTATCCCGTATCCGACGTTTCAAACCCTGGTGAAGGATCCTCAGGAGTTGTCACAAAATTCCTCGAAGTGTTCGTTGTGTTCTTCAAGCGCAAGGAGATCATTACTATTCTTGCCTTTCTTCTCCTGTATCGGTTTGCCGAAGCTCAGCTGGTCAAACTCGTATCGCCGTTTCTCCTCGACGCACGGGACAAAGGCGGGCTCGGCCTCACCACAAGCGAAGTCGGAATTGTCTACGGCACGGTCGGCATCATTGCTCTGACGCTCGGCGGATTGCTCGGCGGCTTTGTGATCGCGAAGAAGGGGCTCAAGTTCTGGCTCTGGATCATGGTCCTGTCCATACATCTTCCCGATGCAATGTTCGTCTACCTTTCTCATGTGCAGCCGACGAACCTGTTGTTTATTAACGCGGCCGTAGCCGTGGAGCAATTCGGATACGGATTCGGATTTACTGCATACATGATGTTCATGATCCTGGTTTCCGAAGGGCGCTATAAAACCGCGCACTATGCCATCTGCACGGGATTCATGGCCCTCGGGATGATGCTCCCCGGAATGTTCAGCGGAGCAATCCAGGATGCCATCGGCTACAAGAATTTCTTCCTCTGGGTCATGGCTTCCACGATCCCCGGCTTCCTCGTGGCAGCGCTCGTGAAAATCGACCCGGAATTCGGAAAAAAGAAAGCGTGAACAGAGTGCAGACGACAGATTACAGATTGCAGACGACAGAAATTCCAGATAAGTCACCCGGCGGGTAAACTGAACACTGATCTCTCAACTTATCGCCCTCCACATCTCATGACCAAATCACTCACAATTTTCGTTTTCGTTATCCTCCTTGGACTCGGCTGTTCCACATCCATACCCCCACAAACCACCGTCTCAGTGGGTCCCGACTGGGTTGAATCAACCCTTCAGCGTCTTCCGCTTGAACAAAAAGTCTCCCAGCTGGTTTTTGTCTGGACGCTCGGGAAATACTATCCGAAGGACTCGGACCGGTGGCAAGAGCTTGAACGCCTCACTCAGGAGAGGAAACTCGGAGGATTCATCTTCTCTATCGGAGATGTGTACGAATACGCCGTGCAAATCAACAAGCTCCAGGAACACGCCGATGTTCCGCTGCTCATTGCAGGAGATTTTGAATACGGTGTCGGGATGCGCGTCCATGGCTCGACGACGTTTCCGCGGGCGATGGCGATCGGAGCGACGAGAAATCCTGGCTATGCCTACGAAGTCGGCAAGGTCACGGCAATCGAGGGACGAGCGCTCGGAGTTCATCAGAACTACGCACCCGATATCGACGTGAACGTCAACCCGAAGAATCCCGTCATCAACACTCGGGCGTTTGGCGATGAGGTGAAACTGGTTTCCGAAATGGGAGCCGCATTCGTGAAAGGGACCCAGGACGGCGGCATGATCGCCACCGTGAAGCATTTCCCCGGACACGGGGACACGGACGTTGACACTCATCTTGGTCTTTCCATTCTGAACTTTGGCAAAGACGTGTTGGAGAAACGTGACCTTCCCCCATACGTCCAGTCATTCAACGCGGGAGCTCTCTCCGTGATGATCGGTCATCTCGCAGTTCCCGTCTACGATTCAGTTCCAGGCGTTCCAGCAACGGTCTCGCCGAACATCACGACGAAGCTCCTCAAAGACGAATTGAAGTTCGACGGACTTGTGGTCACTGATGCCATGCAAATGGCCGGTGTGGCGAAAAAATATGCGCCGGGCGAGGCGGCGGTCCTCGCTATCAAGGCCGGAGTCGACCTGGTTCTCATGCCTGTAGACCCCGACCTCGCCGTCGATGCCATCGTCGCTGCAGTGAAGAACGGAGAAATAACTGAAGAGCGGATCAACGGTTCGGTCCGGAAACTGCTGAAGATCAAACAGCGAATGGGTTTGGATGCTAATCGATACGTTGATGTTGCCAAAATCTACGAGCAGGTTGGCACGCGGCCGCATCAGTTGCTCGCGACGGAAATCGCGCGCAAAGCGGTGACGGTCCTGGGAAACAAGAGCGGCATTCTGCCTCTTCCGAAGACGGACACGACGAAAATCCTCGACGTCATTATTTCCGACACGGAGGATCCCTCTGCCGGCGACGGGTTCCATCGGCTTCTTCAGGCCCGGCGTGGGAGGGTTGGCCGTGCGACGATTGATCCCCGAAGCAACCGGATGGAGTACGATTCGCTCCTCGTGAAAGCAAAGACCGCCGATATCCTGCTTTGTCAGCTTCATCTCTACACCCGCTCCGGTGAAATGACCGGGTTCGTCGATCCCAAGCTGGCGGCGTTGATGCAGAATCTCCTCGCTTTGAAAAAACCTGTCGTTGCTGTCTCGTTCGGAAATCCATACGTAGTCATGGAGTTTCCGCAGGTCGACGCGTATGTGTGCACGTACTCCGATGCGGACGTCATGGAGCAGGCCGCCGCGGAAGTGCTGTTTGCAGAATCTCCTGCGGTGGGGAAACTGCCGATCACCGTACCGGGAGTCTACAATTTCGGCGACGGCATTGAGTATCCAAAAACAACGATGAGAACTGGAGCGCCGGAGGAAGTTGGATTCGACAGAGCCGAACTTCAAAAGGTTGACGATGTCGTAGAATCATCGATACAAGATTCGGCCTTCCCGGGCGGTGTCCTCCTCGCCGCGAGGAATGGGGTCATAGTCTACAACAAAGCATTCGGCGGCTACGAGTACGGGCTCTATTCAAAGCGTGTTGACGTCAACACCATCTACGACCTCGCGTCAGTCACAAAAGTCATCGCAACAACAAGCGCAGTAATGAGGCTTGTAGACGAAGGGAAGTTGAGACTGGAAGACCGGGTTGTGCAGTATCTCCCGCGGTTTGGACAAAACGGAAAAGAGAACATCACGCTCTACAACCTGATGGTTCACAACAGCGGACTGCCGGCATGGAGGCGATTCTACGATTTCTGTCAGGATTCCCAGTGCGTTGTCGACTCGGTCTTTGCCACAGGACTGATCTACAAAACAGGTGATTCGACCTTGTATAGTGACCTCGGATTAATTACGACAGGAAAGGTGATAGAAAGAATCACCGGCGTCGGACTGGACAAGTACGTGGACTCTTTGTTCTTCAAGCCGCTCGGGATGAGGAGCACGACGTACAATCCTCCGCAGCGCCTCATCGACCGAATCGCCCCGACGGAGGTTGATACGTATTGGCGCCACACGGGAGTGGCTGTGCGTGGCCGCGTGCATGACGAGAATGCGGCGACGCTCGGAGGAGTGTCGGGCCATGCGGGTCTGTTTTCGACAACCTCGGACCTTGCGATCTTCATGCAAATGCTTCTCAACGGCGGCACCTACGGAGGAAAGCGCTACATCAGCAAAGAGACTATTTCCAGGTTCATCGAGCGTCAGTCGGAAAAGGACAGCAGGGCAATTGGATGGGATACGAAGACTTCCGGGCGATCGTTCTCCGGAACGCTCACGTCGATGAAGACGTTTCTTCATACGGGATTCACAGGAACTTCTGTCGTCGCGGACCCGGAAAAGAACGTGATTATTGTCCTCCTCACGAATCGTGTTTATCCGAGTCGCAACTTCGGCAGAATAGCACGCGCTCGCCCCAGAATTCACGATGCGATTCTACATGCATTGAAAGATGAAGGGAACGTCAGCGATAAGGGTCGGGACTCAACACCCTAACGCGGAAACGACTCTATTCCCGCTTCTCTAACTCGAGTTAGAGAAGGGGGAGATATCAGAAGGGGGATGAGTCCCTTCTCTCTCTTCGAATATTTTCTTACATTAAACAGTACGTCAGCATCAGAGAATCTTTAGAAAGGAACTGAAGTAATGGCTCTCCCGAAATTCAAGAATGAACCGTTGACCGATTTCACAAAGCCGGCAAACCGGAGTGCAATGGAAAAGGCGCTGGCCAAAGTGAAGGCGAACTTCGGTAAAGAATACCCCATCGTTATCGGCGGCGAAGAAATCCGCACTGAGAATAAGCTCTATTCCTATAATCCTTCCAAACCCTCACAAGTGGTCGGCGTGTTTCAGAAAGCCGATGAGGCACTGGCAAAAAGAGCCGTGGAAACTACTGCGGCGAAATTCGAACAATGGAAGCTGGTCGACCCGAAAAAGCGGGTCGAATATCTCGTCAAAGCCGCGAAGTTGATGCGTAAAAGAAAGCACGAGTTCAGCGCCGTCATGGTCTACGAAGTCGGCAAAACGTGGCCCGAAGCCGATGCCGATACCGCTGAGGCGATCGATTTCATGGAGTTCTACGCTCGCGAGATGCTCCGGTTTGCCGGACCCCAGCCCGTGGTCAAGCACCCGCAGGAAAAGAACGAGCTGGTGTACATCCCCCTTGGCGCCGGTGTTGTGGTTCCTCCCTGGAACTTCGCACTCGCCATCCTCACGGGGATGGCCTCAGCCGCCGTTGTCACGGGAAATACCGTTGCTCTCAAGCCCTCCAGCGATTCGCCCCTGACAGGGTGGTACTACTTCAACCTGATGCGCGAAGTGGGATTGCCCGCAGGAGTGATTAATTTTATCACGGGACCCGGCGGGTCCGTCGGTGACACGATGGTCGCCCATCCACTGACCCGGTTCATTTCATTCACGGGATCCAAGGAAGTTGGAATTCATATCAACGAGCTTGCAGCAAAGGTCCAGCCCGGACAAAAATGGCTCAAGCGGGTCGTTGTGGAGATGGGAGGAAAGGACTCCATCGTCGTCGACGATGACACCGACCTTGAAGCCGCCGCTCAGGCGACGGTTGTGTCGGCTTTCGGTTTCCAGGGTCAAAAGTGTTCCGCTGCATCACGGGCGATTGTTGTCGAAAAGGTGTACGACAAATTCGTCGACCTCCTGAAAGAGAAAACCAGCAAACTTGTGGTCGGAAATTCTGAAAAGCAGTCGAACTACATCGGTCCGGTGATCAACAAAGGCGCCCAGGAGAAAATCCTCCAGTATATCGAAAAGGGGCAGCAGGAAGGCGGCCGCCTGATCGCCGGCGGAATGAGTCTGAACGAAGACGGGTACTTCATCAAGCCGACCGTCATTGCTGACGTTGATGCGAAAGCGACAATTTCCCAGGAGGAAATTTTCGGACCAGTCCTGGCCGTCATCAAAGCGAAGAACTTCGACCAGGCGTTGGAGATAGCGAACAACACGGAATTCGGTCTCACGGGCGGTGTTTGGACAAGGAATCGAAAGAAGATCGAGAAGGCGAAGAAGTCCTTTCATGTGGGGAATTTTTATGTGAATCGCAAAATTACCGGAGCTCTTGTAGGAGTTCATCCGTTCGGCGGATTCAATATGTCGGGAACGGATTCGAAAGCCGGCGGACATGACTACCTGTTGCTCTTCCTTCAAGCGAAGTCCATTGCTGAGAAGATAAAATAGGAAGAAGGTGATAGGTCGTAGGTGGAAGGGGAATATCTTCCTACCACCTCACACCTACCACCTTCTCCAAGAGTCTATTATATGTCTCAACTGACCGCATGTCCCAACTGCTCTGAAGAAGTCACCGCAGACTCCGATTTCTGTCCCCACTGCGGAATACTCTTTGAGGGCGGAACGGATGTCTTCTGTGAGACCCATCCGGAGAATATTTCGTCAGGGGTTTGCATTATCTGCCGGAAGGTTGTCTGCAAGGAATGTGCGAAGGTTGTTCGCGGCCGTCAGTTTTGTCTGAGCCATTGCAAAGTCGAGGTCCAACAGGATTGGGCAAAGCTCTTCCAATCGACGGAAATCAACGATGCAGAACTCGTCCGCTCATTCCTCGGATCGCAGGGATTCACGGTGTTGCCGCAGAATTTCAATTCAATCGGATTTGTCTGGGACGGAGGCGGAGACTCCCCTCAGTCCCGCAGCAACCTGAGCAAACCGGCCAAGGTGTTTGTTCCGATCCCCGAATACGTCGCTGCCAGGAAAGAGTTTGAAGAGTGGGAGAAGGCAATGGACAACGATGCGATGGACAATGATGCAATGAACAATGAGCAATGAACAATGAAGAACGGAGAATAAGCTATGAGCAATAAGTAATGGGTAATGGTTTCTCTACTGCCTGCACGCTGGAATTTTTCTGCAAACTCAAAACTAAAGTAGTGCTCGCCAAACCTCAGCCCTCAGCTCTCAAACCCTAAACTTTAAACTAGAAACTTTAAACTCTTAAATCTCCATGAAAATCCACGAATACCAGGGCAAAGAAATCCTCAAAAAATACAACGTCCCCGTGCCTAAAGGTGAAGTCGCGTTCACCGTCGATGAAGCGGTCAAGGCGGCTGAAAAAGTCGGAGGACAAGTCTGGGTTGTGAAAGCCCAGATCCACGCGGGGGGTCGCGGAAAAGGCGGCGGCGTGAAACTGGCGCGCAGTCTCGACGAAGTCCGGTCGCGCGCGACGGAAATTTTGGGAATGCGGCTCGTGACGCATCAAACAGGCCCTGAAGGCAGGATCGTCAAGCGTCTGCTCATCGAACAGGGAATGAACATTGCCAGGGAGCTGTACGTCGGCGTGACGCTTGACCGTGCTCGCTCGCAAAACGTGGTCATGGCTTCTACCGAGGGTGGCGTTGAGATAGAGAAAGTGGCAGCTGAGACTCCGGAAAAGATCCTCAAAGAATACGTGCAACCGGGAGTCGGCATGCAGCAATTCCAGGCGCGGTCGCTCTGCTTTGGCCTTGGATTGACGGGGGATGCCTTCAAGAACGGCGTGAAATTCCTCCTGGCGCTCTACAAAGCGTACGAAGCAACGGATGCATCGTTGGCGGAAATCAATCCGCTGGTCATTACCAAGGAGGGTAATGTGATCGCCCTGGATGCCAAAATCAACTTTGACGACAATGCGCTCTACCGTCATCCCGATTATGCGTCGCTGCGGGACCTCGATGAGGAGGACCCGCTTGAGGTCGAGGCGTCCGCGTCGAATCTGAACTACATCAAGCTCGACGGAAATGTCGGCTGCATGGTCAACGGGGCTGGTCTGGCGATGGGGACGATGGACATCATCAAGCTTGCCGGAGGGATGCCGGCGAATTTTCTCGATGTCGGTGGAGGCGCGAGTGCACAGACAGTCGAAGCGGGATTCAAGATCATTCTCAAAGATCCGCACGTGAAAGCGATTCTTATTAACATTTTCGGCGGCATCGTCCGCTGCGACCGTGTTGCCACGGGCGTTGTCGAAGCAGCAAAGAAGGTTGACGTCCACGTTCCGATCGTCATCAGGCTGGCTGGCACGAACGCCGAACTCGCCGCGGAGATTCTGAAAAACTCCGGCCTGAGCTTTGATGTTGCGGGAAGTCTCAAAGAAGCAGCAGAGAAAGTTACGAGGGCAATCGCCGCGTAGAAATCGTTGAGAGGGGGGAACAATGAATGTTCGTCGTGTGCTCATCCCGGTTGAGCGGATTCAGAAAGCAATTCTCGTTCTTCGGGGAAAGAAAGTCATGCTGGATCGCGATCTGGCTGAGCTGTATGGTGTCCCCACGAAGTCTCTGAATCTCGCTGTGAAGCGCAACCCTCTCCGTTTTCCTCCGGACATGGTGTTTCGGCTTACGCCACGAGAGTTCTCTGCTGTCCGTACCGCTTTGAGGTTTCAATTTGAAACCTCAAAAACGGGTCGTGGCGGGCGACGATATCCTCCGTATGCCTTCACGGAGCACGGGGCGATCATGCTCGCGAGCGTCCTCAATTCAGGAAGAGCCATCGAAGCGAGTCTGTACGTCGTGCGTGCCTTTGTGAAACTGAGAGAGCTTCTTTCCACGCACCGAAAGCTTGCTGACAAACTGAGGCTTCTTGAATCGCACGTGAAGAGACACGATGATGACATTATCGCTATCGTGGAAGCCATTCGTCAGCTTATGAGCTCCCCTCCGAAAGTGGACAGGCAAATCGGGTTCCGTGTCCGGGAGGGAAGGGCACGGTACCTCATCCGACACTAGAGCCGACGTTCTCAAGATACCAACCATCCAACAATTCAAACAACTTCCTCATGCCCTGGAACGACGCATACGAACCCGTCATCGGCCTCGAAGTTCACGCCCAACTCCTGACGGCCTCCAAGGCATTCTGCAGCTGCTCGACGAAATTTGGCAACGACCCGAACTCCAACGTATGCCCCGTTTGCCTCGGCATGCCGGGCGTTCTGCCGGTCCTCAATAAGAATGTTGTCGAGTTTGCAATCAAGCTGGGACTCTCCATGGGATGCACGATAGCGCCCAAATCAATTTTCGCGCGAAAGAATTACTTCTATCCTGACCTGCCGAAGGGCTATCAGATCTCCCAGTATGAAGAACCGATTTGCTCCAACGGTTCTTTGGAGATTGAGTCGGAGGATGGAAGGAAGAAGACAATCGGCATCACGCGCATTCATATGGAGGAAGATGCCGGCAAATCCATTCACGACCTTGACGTCGACACGCTCGTTGACTTGAATCGCTGCGGTGTTCCACTCATCGAAATCGTTACCGAGCCGGACATACGGTCGCCGCATGAGGCGGCACATGCGCTTTCGAAAATCAGACAGATGGTGACGTACCTCGGCATTTGCGATGGCAATATGGAGGAGGGAAGTCTCCGCTGTGACGCGAACGTTTCGGTCCGAAGGAAGGGAGTGACGACCTTTGGTGTGAAGACAGAAGTCAAGAATATGAATTCATTCCGGTTTGTGGAGCGGGCGCTCGAGTTCGAAATCAATCGCCAGATTGATCTGCTCGAGAGTGGGGGAACGATCGAGCAGGAGACGCTGCTGTGGGATGCGGGTCAGGGAATTGCTGTCTCCATGCGTTCCAAAGAAGAGGCGCACGACTACCGGTACTTCCCGGAGCCGGACCTTGTTCCCGTCCTGGTCGAACGGGAATGGATAGAAGAAATAGGCAAAACTCTGCCGGAACTGCCCTCCGCCCGCAGGGATCGATATGTCGGCGAATACAAGCTTCCGAAGTATGACGCCGATATCTTGACCGCGGAGAAAGACCTGGCGGATTACTTCGAGAGTGTGGTGAAACATTTGGGCAGGAAAAATGATGAAACATTCAAGCTGGCCAGCAACTGGACGATGGGCGATGTGCTGAGAGTTGTCAAAGAGCGCCGCGTTGCAGTTGTAGAATTCCCGGTTGCATCGAAGTATCTCTCCGAAATGATCGACCTCCTCGTCGATGGGACGATTAGCAGCAAGATTGCAAAAGAAGTCTTCGAGGAAATGCTCAACACGGCCGAATCCCCCAAAGCAATTGTGCAGAAGCTTGGCCTTGTGCAAGTCAGCGACACGGCGGCAATCGAAAAAGTCGTGGATGAAATCCTCTCCAGGAATCAGGAGCAGGTGAAGAAATTCAACGAAGGGAAGATGAATCTGTTCGGCTTTTTCGTGGGAGAGACGATGAAGATGATGAAGGGGAAGGCTAATCCCAAGGTGGTGAATGAGGTGTTGAGGAGGAAGTTGGGGGAGAAGAAGTAGTGAAGTAATGGAGTAGTTGAGTAAAATCAACCAAAAAAGGGGGATTCCATGAACAAATTCAAGGATCTAAATGTCTATCGAAAAGCGCTTTCGATGACAAAGGTTGTAAGGCAGACAGTAAGAAGATTCCCGAAAGACGAACTATTCGTATTAACCTCGCAATTCAAAAGGGCTACGGATTCGATTGTTCTGAATATTGCTGAAGGTGCGGGAAACACGACAAAAAAAGAATTCGCGCGTTTTCTTGATTACTCAATTCGTTCCGCTTTCGAGTGCGTAGGTTGCCTCGATATTGCTCTGGAAAATGATTTCATGCAGGAGGCAACCTATCAAGATATTCTCAAGCAGTTCAATGAGATCATTGCGATGCTGTACGGTCTACAAAAATCGTTGCTAAGATAGCATCTCTTTCTTCACTACTCCACTACTCATCTACTCATCCACTCATAGACTCTCAAAGACATCATGAGACCCAAAATCATCGCCGGCAACTGGAAAATGTACAAGGATCTTGGCGAATCCTCCGCACTCTTGAATGATCTCAAAACCAAGCTTAATTTCCCACTCAAAGGAACCCGGGTGATCGTCTGCCCGCCATTTACGTCTCTCTCCCTCGCCCACAAGGTTCTGGAGGGAAGTCCGATCGCCCTCGGCGCGCAGAACATGCACGTTGAAGACGATGGCGCGTTCACTGGAGAAATTTCTTCAAAGATGTTGAAGTCAGCCGGCTGCGCCTACGTCATACTTGGCCACTCCGAGCGGCGTCAGTATTTTGGCGAGACGAACGACCTCATCAACAAGAAGGCGAAGAAGGCGATTGCTGCTGGTTTGATCCCCATCGTGTGTGTTGGCGAGACGCTTCAGGAGCGGGAAAGGAACATCACGGAACAAGTTGTGTCTGTTCAGGTGAGAGGGTGTCTGAAAGAGCTCGCTTCCCCGGAAGTCGAACGGCTGATCGTCGCGTACGAGCCGGTCTGGGCAATCGGTACCGGAAAAGTCGCGACGCCGCAGCAGGCACAGGATGTTCATCAATTCATCCGGAAGCAGGTGGGTCAGGTGTATGGCTGGATTGTTGCAGAGAAAGTCGTCCTGCAGTATGGCGGGAGCGTCAAGCCGGAAAATGCCGCAGACCTTATGAAGCAGCCGGACATCGACGGCGCACTCGTAGGCGGCGCTTGCCTTAAGGCCGACTCATTTGCCTCGATCATTAAGGCGGCAGCAGGTGAGTAGCTGCAGCGCTTGAAGAAAACTCGCCCGGGATTACATCGAGCATCCACAAGTTCCATTAATCTCTTCATTTTACAGCTTCCTAAATTCAAGGGGCGGTCGTCAGACCGCCCTTTTCCGTTGCTTTCCCCTCCTTTTTGTATTATATTCAGAGTCATTCTGCGTATTGTCGGGTTTTCCGACAGCTTCTTGGCGCACATCCTGCTTCAACTGAATTGACAAGAAAACCTCACATTTTCCCCCGTATTTTCAGCCTTTTTCTTCCACTTGTCTCCGCATTATTTCTAATTACCCCGGTTTTTGCACAACAACGGATTCTGGAAAATGGCCAGCCGACGCTCAGGGGCCAGGACGCCGGCATCTATCCCGACACACCGCTGCGAGAGAAAATCGACCTCGCCGGAACCTGGACATTCTCAACGGACAAAGAGACATGGAGCGAACTCAAGGTCCCGAGCTCGCTCGACTTTGAAGGAAAAGTAACCTTCCGTCGGAAGTTCACGATGGACGAATCGCTCCTTCAGTCGCACGTGTTTCGTCTGGTTGCGTTCGGAATCAACTATGAGTGCGAAGTTTTTGTCAACGATGTCTTCATCGGGAAGCATGTCGGGGGATACACGACAACGGAGTTCGATATCCCGGACGAAGCGTTGCAGCTTGGACCGGAGAATTCCATTCAGATCGTCGTCGACAATCGACTCAACGGACGATCAACGCTGCCGTTGCGGAAACAAGTCTGGGGTTGGAGAAACTACGGCGGGATTCTGCGCGATGTGTACATTCTTGTGACGCCGCGATTATGGATCTCGGAGCTCCATGCACTCCCCACCGTCAGTACGGACCTGAAGGTAGGCACGATCCGCGTATCCGCTGTTATCAGTAACAGAGGGTTCCAGGGACTCAAGAAAGACTCTTCGGACAACCGCCCTGTGAACGTCAGCTATATGGTGGGTCTGGAATTGGTAGACAAGATGTCGCAGGCCGTCGTTGCCCAATCGCTTCCGGTCGCTCTCTCGCTCGAACGGAACAAGGAGCACAACGTTGAGACTTCGTTGACAATGAACGAGCCGAGACTGTGGAGTCCCGAAACTCCCGAGCTCTATTTCCTCCGGGCGACGATCTTCTCTGTTGAGGGTAAACAAAAGTTGGCCATCGATGAAATGGACCGGCTCATCGGATTCTCCCATGTGGTCGTCGGGGCCAAATCCTTCGAGGTCAACGGTGTTGCCGCGACCCTGAAAGGCATTGTCTGGCACGAAGACCACCCGGGCGTCGGAGCTTCCCTGACCTACGAACAGATGGATAAAGACGTGGTGCTGATGAAGTCGCTCGGCGCCAACGCAGTGCGGTTTGCGTTCCATCCCCCGCATCCGTACATGATTGACCTTTGCGCCCGCTACGGATTGTTTGCACTCGAAGAGGTTCCCGTCTGGAACGCTCCGGTCGACATCCTCTCCGACGAATCCTTCCAGAGTCTCACCGACACCTATCTACGCGAAATGATTGAACGCGACCTGGAAAACCCCGCTGTGCTCGCCTGGGGAATCGGGGACCAGTTCGACTCCGCGGATGAACGCGCGGCCGCGTTTGTACGGCAGGCTGCAGCCGTGGCGCGGTCTCTCGACGCACGCCCCGTCTATTTTGGTTCACGGATGGTCTATAACGATGTGTGCGCCAAGGAAGTCGACTTTGCTGCGATCAACCTTCCTTCCGCCGACCTGAAGAATTTTCGCCGGCTCTTGTCCGAATGGAAAAAAGATCACGCGAACCAGCCGGTGATTGTGCTCAGCTATGGAAAGGAAGTCGACCAGAATAACCGGAATGGATACAGCGACCCGCTCTCACAGGAAGCTCAGGCACGATTTTTCTTTCAGCAATACGGCGCGATCAGGGATTTGAAGATCGCCGGCAGCTTTGTATCGTCGTTCGCGGACTGGCGAGGCGACCGGCCGATCATGAACGTGAATATCGAAGACCACTACGTTCACCCGGTCGGTCTGATGAGCTATGACCGTGCAAAGAGGTTATCGTATGAAATGGTCAGGGCGCTCTACTCGGAAGAAAAAATCAACGCCATTCCCATCGGCACGTATCGGTCGAGCTTTCCCGTCGCGCATGTGCTCTCGGGTCTGTTTGTGATCATTCTGGTCGGGTATCAGTACACCTACAACCGCCGGTTCGGTGAGGCGATCAAGCGTGCGTTTCTGCGTTCATACAATTTCTTCGCCGACCTTCGCGACCATCACTCCGTGTCGATGTTTCAAACACTCCTGCTTGCTCTTTCAATTTCCATTACGCTTGCGGTCGTACTGTCGAGCATCCTCTATCATTACCGTGCGGACAGGTTTGCGGACTATGTGCTCACCTACTTCATCGTTTGGGATTCGCTCAAGGAGCAGTTTATCAGGGCAACCTGGCATCCGCTGGCGGGAATTATGGCCTTTACCGGGTGTTTCTTCGTGGGGTTTGGCCTTCTGGCAATGCTGGTGAAGGTTTGTTCCGTATTCATTCGAAAAAAAATCTCCTGGTATCATTCCTATACCGTCTCGGTCTGGGGTGCAATGCCGCTGATATTCCTCAGCCCCGTGGCGATGAGTCTGTTCAAGGTCATGGAGAATCCACTCTACATCATTCCCTCTCTTGTCCTGATCTTCGTGTTTTTGCTCTGGGCGTTCTCCAGGATTCTCAAAGGTGTCTCCGTTATCTACGACTTAAGCTCGGCAAAGGTGTATGTGGGGGGTGTCCTTGTAAGCGCCGTGCTGCTGGGTGCCCTGTTCTTCTACTATGATTCGACATACGCGTTAGGGTCGTATTTTTCACTGGTCGTGAACGTCGCACGGAGCCTTGGCTAATGTATCTATCGAAGCTGGAAATCTTTGGCTTCAAGTCATTTGCGCAGAAGGTTAATCTCGACTTCGACAGCGGTCTGACGGGCATTGTCGGCCCGAACGGCTGCGGCAAAACCAATGTTGTCGACGCTCTTCGCTGGGCGCTCGGAGAGCAGCGGCCTACGACCCTCAGAAGCGACAAGATGGAGGACGTCATTTTCAACGGGACGAAATCCCGAAAGCCTCTGAATGTCGCCGAAGTCTCCATCACGATCGAAAACACAAAGGGAATTCTCCCGACCGAGTATTCGGAAGTGACAATCACGCGGCGGGTGTTTCGGTCCGGAGAGAGCGAGTACTACATCAACAAGACGCTCTGCCGGCTCAAGGATATCCGGGACCTCTTCATGGATACCGGCATGGGCTCGGATGCATACTCGGTCATCGAGCTGAAGATGGTCGAAAGCATTCTGAGCGACAGCTCGGACGAGCGGCGACGTCTATTCGAAGAGTCCGCTGGTGTGACGAAGTACAAACACAGAAGAAAAGAGGCTTACCGGAGGCTTGAGAGCGTTCGCCTCGACCTGACGAGGGTCAATGACATCGTCCGGGAAGTGGAAAAAGCCGTCAAATCGCTCGAGCGCCAAGCTCAGCGGGCTGAACGCTACAACGAACTTGTGAAGCAGCTGCAGGGCCTGGAGACAGACCTGATGGAACGGGAGTACTCGAGCGTGGTCTCTAAAATCGCCCCCCTGCGCGAACAGCTTTCCATTGCCGTCACGGAGAAGAACAGAATCGACGTGGAAGTGCGGCAGGAGGAAGCTCTCCTGGATGTCCTTCGGACGGAATTGCAGGAGCTGGAGGATCAGCTCACCGCTGCACAGAATGACCTTTCCGAGCATCAATCCAGGATCCATCAGTTTGAACAAAAGCAGGCCACGACAGCCGAACGACGTCGTTCGCTTGTCGCAAACATCGAGCGCTTCGAACGGGAAAAAATCGATTTCCAGAAACAGCGGCAGGAACTGAAAAATAAGCAGACAGAGCTGTTCCGCGGCCTGGAGGCTGTTCGGGAGAAGGTGGGAGCCGCAGAGGAAGATCATAAGAAGAAGAAACGGGAGCTCGATGAATTCGAAATTCAGCTGAACGCGAAAAAGACAGAGTTGAAGTCGGGCCAGGACCAGGTGCTTGCTCTGCTGCATCAGATGTCGGAGCTTCGGAACACGGAAGGCCAGTCGAAAGCTCGCATCGAGAATATCCGCGGCCGCATTGGGTACACGACCGAGGAGAATGGGATCTACGGACAGGATATCGATAACAACAGTGAGCTGATTGGAAAGCTCACGGCCGAGAACAAGGAACTCCGGCGCGCGTTTGCCGAAGCCGAAGTCCGAACGCATCAGATGGAAGACTACAAGCGCAAGCTTCAGGATGAGGTTGAAGCCCTGCATCACCGGGAGCTGGAAGTGCGCGGGGAAATCGAGCGCAAGGAAGCGCGCATCGACTTTCTCAAAGGTCTTGTCGAAAGCTTTGACGGCTATTCTGAGGGTGCCCGGTATCTGATTACAAGCAACGAGTGGAACTCCGACATTCAGACAACCGTTGGCGAAGCGCTGACCACCGACCCCCGCTATCGGATTGCCGTGGAGACTGCGCTTGGCGAGGCTGCAGGGTACGTGGTTGTCGATAACGTCGAGCGGGCCTATGCGGCGATGGACTTCCTCAAGCGGAACCAGAAGGGGAAAGCAACATTCATCTGCCTGAATCGCCTGCCTCACATTTCGAACCACCGGATCGCTCTTCAGGACGAAGGGGTGGTGGGATGGATGAGCAGCCTCATCGAATTTGACGGCCGGTACGAGGCGCTCTTCAATTTCCTGTTCGATGAGACGCTGCTTGTCAACGATGTCGCTGCAGCAAACCGGCTGGTCGCGGTATACCCGAACATGCGTTGCGTGACCCTCGAAGGTGAAGTAATCACCGGAAAAGGTGTCGTGCGCGGGGGTAGCCTTCGCCAGGATGAGGGCGGCCACATCAGCAAGAAATCCCAGCTCGAGGAGCTCACGGAAGAACTCCGCCGGCTGAAGGAACGCCACGAAAAGCTCAAAGAGGAAATGGAGAAGAAGGCTGAAGAGCTCGAAGGCGTAAACCTGAGGAAGTTGACGGACGACGCCCGCGCTCTCGAACAGCAGAAGACTTCCGTGGAGGTCCGCATCGCCCAACTGGAGTTTGAAAAGAAGCGGGCTCTGGAGAACATCGACCGCAATCGGACCGAAACGAACAAGCTGAACAGCGAGATTGAAACGCTGAATGCAGAGCTCAGGACGCTGATTCCTTCCCTTGAGCGGGTCGAACGCACGAAGGCGGAGTCGGAGCGCCAGGTGGGCGTGTTAACGAGCGAGCTTGAAACGATGGAGGCGCTCGGGAATGAATACGCGCGCGTGACGAATGAGGCGAATGTCCGGGTGCTCTCTTTGAAATCAGAAGAACAGCGCATCCAGCAGTCGATCGACTACACGAGCTCGAACCTCGACTCGGTTGCGGCCCTCTTCGACCAGCGGTCCGCAGAAGTCACAGCCTCCCGCGAGGAAATCGACCGTATCGCGTTTGAAGCGCGTGACCTGGAAACGGACCTGTCCCTTTCGCGCCAGGAATTTGAATCGCTCCTGGAACGCAAGAAATCAGTCGACAAGGACTACGGTGCAAAGCGTGGCCGGATGCATGAAATCGAGATGAAGCTCAAGGATGAGCGCCTGAAACAGGAAGGCTCTCTGCAAGCGGCTCACGACCTGGAGATTAAAGTCCAGGAATTGACCATGAAGGCCGAGAACCTGAAGTCAAGGGCGAAAGATGAACTCGACCTTGAGCTCCAGCTGAAGGAATACCCTGACGGTGATCAGTACGATTTCAATACCGCTCGGGAGGAAGTCCGGGTGCTGAAGGACAAAATCAGAAACCTCGGCGCGGTGAACTTTGCGGCGTTCGATGAGTACAAAAGTGAAAAGGAACGCCTCGACTTCGTCGTGGCCCAGAGGGATGACCTCCAGGAGTCGGAGAAGACTCTGGTGGCAACCATCGACGAGATCAATACGACAGCGCAAAAACAGTTCAGCGCCACGTTTGAGCTGATTCGGGACAATTTCATCGCGACGTTCAAAGGACTCTTCGATGAGGGTGATGAATGCGACCTTCGTCTTGAGGACGGAGTCGATCCGCTTGAGGCACGAATTGAAATCATCGCAAAGCCGCGGGGAAAGCGTCCGACGTCGATCGATCTTCTGTCAGGCGGTGAGAAAACCCTGACCGCCATTGCTTTGCTCTTTGCAATCTATTTGGTGAAACCGAGCCCGTTCTGTATCCTGGACGAGGTCGATGCGCCGCTTGACGATTCCAACATCGACCGGTTTACCCGGATTCTTCGCAAGTTCTCGGACAACACACAGTTCATCGTCGTAACCCACAACAAGCGAACGATGGAAGCGACGAATGCCCTCTACGGTGTGACGATGGAAGAAGAGGGGATCTCAAAGCTTGTCTCGGTGAAATTCGACACGCAGGTGGAGAAAACGTAGAGCGCTGCATGGTGCGGGTATTCTGCGACTTTGACGGAACAGTCTCACCGATCGATATCGGTAATCGGTTTTTCCGGACGTATGTGGGGGAGCTGGCAAACGAGATTGTGAAGGGGTATCTCGACGGCACAGCCACCGCACGAGAGTGTCTCACACGAGAATGCGCTGCTGTGAAGAATGTAACAGCCGCGGAGTTTGAATCATTCCTGGAACAGTTTTCGCTTGATCCGTACTTCAAGGGATTTGTAGATTTTTGTAACGAGAGGGAAATCCCCTTAGCCATTCTGAGCGACGGATTGGATTTTTATGTTGGAAGAATTCTTGCACGCCACGGCCTCGGCCGCCTTCCCTGGTACGCCAACCATCTGGAATTCGTCACGACCGCCGGAGGAACGAGCCTCGAGGTTTCGTTCCCGTATGCCGATGCAGAATGCGATTATTGCGGCAACTGCAAACGAAACCACATGCTTACGCAGAGCGCCGATGAAGATGTGGTTGTCTACGTCGGTGACGGGATATCGGACCGGTGTCCGGTGCGGTTTGCCGATATTGTGTTTGCAAAAAGAAGCCTGATCAAGTACTGCCAGGAACAAAACATCAGTTATCACGCCTTCGACGACTTCAGGGAAGTCCACGCACGACTAGCCGAAATTCTTCAGCACAAGCCCAAGCGGCGACGCGAGGCGGTCATGGCGCGGCGTGAAGTCTTCATGCAAGGATGAATCCCGTGTCATTCCGTGAAAGTCTTTTTCACTATCGCAGCTACACTCCGATTCCGTTCCTTGCGGTCATGGTGGTGTTCGCCCAACCGTCTGCCCTGACGATGGTCGTGGGCTTTGCCGTTGTCGTCACCGGGGAATTTCTCAGATTCTGGGGGGTCGCGTACGCAGGAAGCCTGACCCGCGTCGCAAGTGTCGGCGCGCCGGAAGTGATCCTTGCCGGTCCGTTTGCGTACGTTCGGAACCCGCTGTATATCGGGAATATCCTCCTCTACACCGGCATCGGCATCATGTCGAACGCGTTGGTGCCATGGCTTCAAATTCTCGCACTGGTGTATTTCTCGTTTCAGTATGGGATGATCGTCTCGCTCGAGGAGGAATTTCTCGAAAAAGAATTTGGCGCGGCGTATAGGGAATTCAAAAAAAATGTGCCGAGGTTTTTCCCACGATGGAGTCGCTACGAACACCCTGCACAAGCTTCGCAATCGCCAAAATGGGCTGAGGCGGGGCAATCCGAACGTAGAACGCTTCAGGCGATTCTTCTCGTGATGCTCATTCTTGTCGTTCTTTGGTATAGGGGCTGACCGTGGTCCGCAGAGTCATGATCATCGCGGGCGAGGCGTCCGGTGACCTGCACGGCTCGGGTGTTGTCCGTGAGCTCAAACGTATCTCCCCCGAAATCGACGTCTACGGTGTGGGGGGAGACAAGATGAAGCGCGAAGGAATGGACCTCATCTATCACATCAAGGAACTGGGATTCATGGGGTTCGTCGAGGTGCTCAAGCATTTGCCGTTCATCAAAGCGATGGAACATACGCTCGGCCAGATCGTCAGGTTCAAAAAGCCCGACGTCATTCTTCTGATAGACTATCCGGGGTTCAATCTGAGGTTTGCGGCTGTCGCCAAGAAATACGGAGTGCCCGTGGTGTACTACATCAGCCCCCAGGTGTGGGCGTGGCACAAGTCGAGGATCAAAAAGATGAAGGGACTGGTGGATAAGATGCTCGTCATTTTTCCGTTTGAGGTGGACCTGTATCGTAAGGAGGGAATCGACGTCGAATTCGTCGGCCATCCGCTTCTGGAAGTCCTTCAGTCTCAGCTTGACCGGAAGAATTTTTTCAAACGGTACGACCTCGACGAGAAAAAGAAACTCATCGGGCTCTTGCCCGGAAGCAGGCGTCAGGAAATCGAAACGATCTTTCCGGCTATGCTTTCCGCAGCGAAGGCCATCGCAATCCGACGGAATATGGAGGTCGCGGTCGGAGTGGCGCCAACCCTCGAGGAACAATATTTCAAAACCCTTTTCAACCTCGACGGAATCCGGCTTGTCAAAGGGGCGACCTACGAGCTCATGGCCAACGCCGATTTTGCGCTTGTTACGTCGGGCACCGCGACGCTGGAAACGGCGTGCTTTGGAACGCCGATGTTCGTCTTGTACAAGACTTCGTGGCTGACGTACCTGATCGGCAGAGTGCTCGTCAGCATCAAGAATATCGGCCTCGTGAACATTGTTGCCGGCAAACGCATTGTGCCCGAATTCATCCAGCACCGGGCATCCCCGCGGACCCTGGTTCGCGGAGCGCTCCGGCTGCTTGCCGATGAAGCGCGGTTGAGTGAAATGAAAGCAGAGTTGTCGAAAGTGAAAGGAATGCTCGGCACGGTGGGAGCGTCAAGGCGCGTGGCGGAACGGATTGTTCAGCTGGCCTGACAAGTGAATCGACTCCGCATTCTTCTCGTTCCGCTGTCGCTCCTGTACGGAGTGGGAGTCGCACTTCGCAACTGGTTCTTTGAAATCGGGATATTCCGGGTTGCCGATGCAGGCGTTCCCGTCGTTTCAGTGGGTAACCTCTCCGTGGGCGGCACCGGAAAGACACCATTCGTGGAGCTGATCGTGTCCAGGCTCGCGTCGTCAAAACAAAAAATTGCTGTGCTGAGCAGGGGATACGGGCGAAGAACCAGAGGGTATGTGGTTGTCAGCAATGGTGCTCAGCGTTGCGCCGAAGCGTGGACGGCGGGGGATGAACCGGCTCAGTTGGCGGAAAAACTTCAGGGCGTTGTGGTCGCGGTCGACGAGGACAGAGTGCGCGCTGCGCGGAATGTTGTCGCAGATTTCGGGGTTTCGCTCATTGTCCTCGATGACGGATTTCAGCATCGGTATCTTCGAAGGGATCTCGATATTGTCCTCGTGACCGCGGACGATGCTCTTGCAGGTGATTTTCTCTTGCCGGCAGGGAACCGACGTGAGCCGCCCTCGTCATTAAGGAGAGCAGACATCGTCGTTCTTTCACAATGCAACGACAAGAGCCATTTTGAGAAGGCCAGTGCCAAACTCGCATCCCAGGCCGGCAGTCGAATGGTTGGTGTCCAAACGAGATTCAAGGCCGTTCGAAGGGCATCCTCGAATGAAGTTTGGCAATTGGAGAAGCTTAAGGGACAACGCGTCGTCGCCTTTTCCGGGATTGGGCGGCCGCAATCCTTCGATACGATACTCAAAGAGATGGGCCTGGATGTCGTGAGGCACTATACGTATCCGGACCATCATTGGTATTCGAAGGACGATATTGCAGAGCTGACAGGACGAGCGGACACGAAGGCGTTCGTGACAACGGAAAAAGATGTGAGCCGGTTGCGCGGAAGTTCGGGGGAATCGTTTCTCGAGAAATTTCCGATTTTCTATGTGGAGATACAACAAGCATTCATTGCAGGCGATGAAGTTCTGACGAGTGCGTTATCAAGGGTTTTGAACAAGAGGTAGTTGCATTCTATGAAGATTGGGATCACCGATACGCGTAACGAAGACAAATTCCGGCAATATGTCGAGTGGATCCACTCTGTGGATCCTGGGATCAAGATCGACAAGTTGTCCCAGGATGCCCCATCCGCTGAATCCGTTTCTGCTCTTGACGGACTTGTCCTGACAGGAGGCGGAGACGTGCACCCCGTGAACTATGGCAGACAGGAATTGCTGCCGAAGACTCAAGGGGTGGATGAGCGGCGCGATGAATTTGAATTTGCTCTCATCGAGAAAGCTTTGAACGCAGACCTGCCAATCCTGGGAATCTGCCGCGGGATGCAGGTCATGAACGTGTATCTGGGCGGCACCCTCCACGTCGATCTGGCGTCGGAAGGTTTCGAGAATCATTCAAGCCCAAAGGGAAACGAAACGCGTCACGCTGTCACCGTTGCTCCCCATTCATTGCTTCGCATCATGACAACGGGAATTGTCGAACAAGTGAATTCCTACCATCACCAGGCGGTGGAGAAGCTCGGAAGGGGCCTGGTTCCGTCTGCTCAATCAGGGGACGGTGTGATTGAGGCAGCGGAGTGGGCGATAAAAGAAGGGATGCCGTTCCTTATGCTCGTCCAGTGGCACCCCGAACGGGCGCCGAAAGAGAGTGTTTCAACAAACCTCGCAACGATGTTCTTGCGGGAAGTTCATCAATCGGTCAAAAGCAAAGTAACCTGAACTCGGAAAGGAAGCAGTGTACCATGGCGAAATCAGCGAAATATGTCTACTTCTTCGGCAGCGGCAAGGCCGAAGGGAAAGCAGAAATGAAGAACCTCCTCGGCGGAAAAGGTGCAAACCTCGCCGAGATGACCAACATCGGCTTGCCGGTCCCTCCGGGATTTACCATTACCACCGAAGTGTGCACCGCGTACTATGCGAACAAGCAGAAATACCCGAAGTCCCTGGAAAAAGAAGTCGCGGCTGCACTCGTGAAAGTTGAAAAGGCGATGGGGATGAAATTCGGCGATCCCGCCAACCCGTTGCTCGTTTCTGTTCGGTCCGGTGCACGCGCCTCAATGCCGGGGATGATGGATACGATTCTCAACCTGGGCTTGAACGACAAGACGGTCGCCGGGATCATCGCAAAGACGAAAAATGAGCGCTTTGCATACGACTCCTACCGACGGTTCGTTCAAATGTATGGGGACGTCGTCCTCGGCCTCAAGCCCGTCGGAAAAGATGCGATCGATCCGTTCGAAGAGATTATCGAGCATATGAAAAAAGAGCGCGGCGTGAAGCTCGACACCGATCTCACGGCGGCAGACCTGAAGAACCTGGTTGTTCTCTTTAAAAAAGCCATCAAGGAGAAAGCGGGGAGCGATTTCCCGGAAAATTCGTACGACCAGCTCTGGGGAGCAATCGGAGCCGTGTTTGGTTCATGGATGAACGACCGGGCAATTGCCTATCGGAAACTCTATGACATCCCCGAGTCGTGGGGAACGGCAGTGAACGTCCAGACAATGGTGTTTGGCAATATGGGAGAAGATTCCGGAACCGGAGTCGCCTTTACGCGCGATGCCGCCACCGGCGAGAACGTGTTCTACGGTGAATACCTCATGAATGCCCAGGGTGAAGACGTCGTGGCCGGGATTCGTACTCCGCTTCCCATGTCGAGATTGGCGAAGGACAATCCCCCCATCTACAAACAACTCGAGAAGAACCGCCAGACCCTGGAAAAGCACTACCGCGACATGATGGATATCGAGTTCACGATCCAGCAAGGGAAGCTGTTCATGCTTCAATGTCGCGCGGGAAAGCGGACAGCCTTCGCCGCGATCAAGATTGCCGTCGATATGGTTGAGGAAAAGCTCATCTCGGACCGCGAGGCTCTTCTCCGTATCGAGCCTGATCAACTCAACCAGCTGCTGCGGCCGATCTTCGACCTCAAGGAAAAAGAGTCGGCGATCAAGGGAGGGCGACTCCTGGCAAAGGGGCTCAATGCAGGCCCCGGCGCTGCAACAGGCAGGGTTGTGTTCAACGCGCATGACGCCGAGGAATGGGCGAAGCGCGGAGAAAAGGTCATCCTGACCCGCATCGAGACTTCTCCGGAGGACATCAAAGGGATGGATGCAGCTGAAGGAATTCTTACCGCCCGCGGCGGCATGACCTCCCACGCGGCTCTCGTTGCGCGCCAGATGGGAAAAGTTTGCGTGGCAGGATGTGGCGAGCTCGAGATTGATTACACCAAGAGAACCATGGGAGCCAACGGAAAGATGGTAAAGGAAGGGGACTGGATCTCGATCGATGGAACGACTGGCCAGGTTCTCGTTGGAAAGGTGAACACCAAGCCGTCAGAAGTCCTTCAGGTGCTGGTGGACAAGACACTCAACCCGAAGGACGCTCCTGTGTACCGGGAATTCGACAAGATCATGCAATGGGCGGATAAGTATCGTCGACTCCGTATCCGAACGAATGCAGACCAGCCCGACCAGGCCGCGAATGCCTCCGCGTTCGGAGCCGAAGGTATCGGCCTCTGCAGGACGGAGCACATGTTCTTCGGCGAAGGAAAGATCGGCCCCATGCGGGAAATGATTCTCGCGGACACGACCGAACAGCGGAAAGCAGCCCTGGCAAAGCTTCTGCCGCTGCAGCGGAAGGACTTTGCCGGAATCTTTGAAGTCATGAACGGTCGGCCGGTGACTATCCGGACGATTGATCCGCCTCTGCATGAATTTCTCCCGCACGAAGAGAAACCACAGCGGGAGCTTGCAAGCCAGATTGGCATTTCATACGAGAAGGTAAAACAGCGGGTTGAGTCTCTGCACGAGTTCAACCCGATGCTCGGCTTCCGCGGTTGCCGGCTCGGGATCATCTATCCGGAAATCTCCGAAATGCAGGCGCGCGCCATATTTGAGGCCGCAGCCGACACGCAGAAAAAGGGGATTGACGTTGAGCCGGAAGTGATGATTCCTCTCGTTGGACACATCAAGGAGTTGCAGCATCAGGCGAAGATTGTCCGCGATGTGGCTGAGGCGGTGATGAAGGAAAAAGGCGTGAAGTTCAAATACCTCGTCGGGACGATGATCGAAATTCCGCGTGGCGCCCTGACGGCAGATGAAATTGCCACGGTTGCAGAGTTCTTCAGCTTTGGCACGAACGACCTGACGCAAACGACTCTCGGCGTAAGCCGGGACGACGCCGGAAGATTTCTTATCCCGTATGTGGAAAAGGAAATCTATCCGAAGGATCCGTTCGAAGTTCTGGACCGCGACGGAGTCGGCAAACTGATGCGTATCGCGGTTGAAAAAGGAAGGTCGACCAACCCGAAGATCAAGCTCGGAATCTGTGGCGAGCATGGCGGAGATCCTTCGAGCGTGGAGTTCTGCCACATCATTGGCCTGAACTACGTCAGCTGCTCGCCGTTCCGCGTACCGATCGCACGGCTTGCCGCTGCACGAGCAGCCCTGAAGAACGACGGGAAGGCGACGAAACCGAAGGCCGCGAAACGTAAGAAGTAAGCGAGATGAATCATCGTGATTCCTGCCTGCTTCGCCTCAACAAGCGGAGCAGGCAGGCAATCAGATCAGGATTCAGAAGTCAGAAACTTCAAACCTTAAACTTTAAACTTTGAACTCCAAACTCAAAACTCTAAACCACCAACTCGCAACTATTATATCCCCCTCATGAAGCTCTCTGATTTCAAATATCCACTCCCGCGTAACCTCATCGCCAAGCACCCGGTTCATCCGAGAGATCACGCGCGGATGATGGTCATCAACCGTGCGGACGAATCGATGATCGACCGGAGGTTCCACGAGGTTATCGAATACTTCGCGAAAGGCGACTGCCTTGTCGTCAACGAGACGAAGGTGTTCCAGGCACGGCTCTTTGGCAAGAAAGAAAAGACGAATGCAAAGATCGAGGTCTTTCTCCTGCGCGAGCTCAATGCCGAGGAAAACATCTGGGACGTCATCGTTGATCCTGCAAGAAAAGTCCGCATCGGGAACAAAATCTTTTTCGATGACGGGAAGCTCTGGTGTGAAGTGATTGACAACACCACATCCCGCGGCAGGACGGTCCGGTTCAATCACAAGGGCGACTTCTTCAAGATCATCGAGCGCATCGGTCTGACGCCGCTGCCCTATTATATCAAACGGGAGCCGACGAGCAAGGACAAAGAGAATTATCAGACGGTGTATGCGCGAGTTCTGGGTGCGGTCGCAGCCCCAACGGCCGGACTCCATTTCACCAAGCAACTGCTGAGGAAAGTCGAATCGAAAGGGGTGAAAGTCGCTCCCGTCGTTCTGCATGTGGGACTCGGTTCGTTCCGTGCAGTAGAAGTTGAAGACCTCACGAAACACAAAATGGATTCCGAATATTTCGAAATATCTCAGGAATCGGCCAACCTGATCAACAAAACCATCGACTCAAAGCATAACGTGTTTGTCGTCGGCACCACGGCTTGCCGTGCGGTGGAGTCAAGCGTGACCTCCGACGGCCACGTCAAACCTGCCAAAGGCTGGACGGACAAGTTCATCTTCCCCCCGTATGATTTCAAGGTCGCTGACCGGTTGATTACAAACTTCCACCTGCCGGAATCGACGCTCATGATGCTCGTCAGTGCATTCGGCGGTCACGACCTGGTCACGCGCGCATACAAACGGGCAATCAAGGAAGGGTATCGGTTTTACAGCTACGGCGATGCGATGATGATTCTCTAACAGGTTGTTGAAAAAGAAAATAAGTGCCACGTGTTTTGAATTTGGACAAAATTCATTCCTTGGTGTTCCTTCGTGACCTTCGTGGATAAAAAAGAAAAGGTTTCTTCAATATCCTGCTAGTGCCACCTCTAGAAAGTAATCTTGTGGTTCATACTAAAGCCTATTCAAAAAAGGCAGTAGTGCCGCTCCAATTTGTACTTCTCAATGTTACCAGATACAATCTTACTTATTGGGAGCGGCACTAGTATGCCTCGTTCCCGTCCCAAAATCTACGTCATCATCCCGGCGGCCGGTTCCGGTTCCCGCATTGGAGGGGCTGTAAGAAAACAATTCCTCCAGCTGCACGGAAAACCGATCATCGTCCACACCATCCGGCAGTTCGAGAATTGTCCCGACGTCGACGAGATTGCGGTGGCGGTCCCGGAATCTGCCATTGTGGAAATGGAATCCATTATCTCGCACAACCGCCTTCACAAAGTGGGGAGGGTTGTTGTCGGAGGAGTCCGGCGGCAGGACTCCGTGGCGAACGTCCTCAACAAGCTCGTCCTCAAGGATTCCGACATCGTGCTGGTTCACGACGGCGTCCGACCGTTCATCGAGCCTCAACGAATCAGTCATCTCATCAAAAACTGCAAGGAATACGGTGCTGCAGTGCTCGCCGTCCAACCCAAGGACACCATTCGGCGTTCCAACGGCGGAGGATTCTTCGACCAGACGCTCGACCGGACCGCGCTGTGGCTTGTGCAGACGCCGCAGGCGTTCAAAGCGTCGATCATTCTGAAAGCTTTTGAGAAAGCAAAGAAGGACAGATTCGTTTCGACGGACGAAGCTGCCCTCGTTGAGCGTACGGGTGTGAAAGTGCGCATTGTTGAGGGCAGTTACGACAACATCAAGATTACAACGCCCGAGGACCTCGAAGTGGGAGGTCAAATCCTCGAACGCCGGCAAAAATTGGCACGTGGTTGACCCGTTCTGTTTTGCGCTTGATTTTGCCCCCCGAAGTTCCTATACTTAACGCACTCGTTTTCTCACCATCACCAGGCCGAAAGAGCATTCCGCATGATCAACATGGTCATTGTCGTCCTCCTGAGCTACATCGTTGGCTCGGTTCCGACAAGCATTATGCTGTCAAAGTGGAAACATGGATTCGACATCCGCACGAAAGGCAGCGGTAATGCCGGCGGGACAAATGTGTTTCGCGTGCTCGGGTGGAAATCCGGACTGTTTGTTCTGGTAATCGATACGATGAAAGGCGTCATTGCAACAACCATCGTAGCACGCCTGTTCTGGGATCCGACGCTCCCGTTTTATAATCGCACACCGTTCGATGATTTCACGATCATTCAAATGATCTGTGGGGGAGCGGCCATTGTGGGTCACGTATGGACAGTCTTCGCGGGCTTCCGTGGTGGAAAAGGCATCGCCGCAGCCGCGGGGATGTTGATCGGTATAGCCCCGACGGAATTTGCCGTCTCCGTGCTCGTATTTCTTGCAGTCTTTTTCGCGTTCCGGTATGTTTCCCTGGGCTCGATTGCCGCTGCGATGGCGTTTCCCTTATCCTTGATTATTCGCCACAACATACTCTCCGATGAGATCCACAGCTATAAAACGCTTGTTTTCTTCAGCGTGGGGGTTGCAATTCTTCTCGTCTATTCCCACCGTAAGAACATCAGACGTTTGCTTGAGGGGACCGAGAGTAAAATCGACGGATTCTCGAGCAAGAGCTCAATCGATTCCTGACACCCAAACCTGCCGGCCAGCAACACCCTTGACTCCATCCGGAGTTTAAACCAACACGCGTTTTCCGTAACACGAACCATACCTGAATACCTCCTATGAAGGTGACTGTTCTTGGGGCCGGAAGTTGGGGAACAACCCTCTCGCTCGTCCTGCTTGAAAAAGGCCACGACGTCAGCCTCTGGACGTACAAGGCCGCCCAGGCAGAGCTCATGAAGGAACGGCGTGAAAATCCGACCTTCCTTCCCGGGCTTGCCCTTCCTCCGCTCCTCAACATTGTTACTGATATCCAAGCTTCCTGCCACAAGCGGGACATGATCGTCGCGGCTGTCCCTTCGCAGTATCTTCGCTCGGTCATTGAACGAATCGCCGACCTCGACCTCGAAAACACGATTATCTGCAACGTGGCAAAGGGAATCGAGAACCGCTCCCTCATGACCATGTCGGAGGTCCTTCTCGATGTCCTTCAGCATGAGCGACGGGAAAACCTTGCCATATTGTCCGGGCCCAGTCATGCCGAAGAGGTCTGCAAGAAGATTCCAACCGCGGTCGTCTCCGCTTCCTTCAAAATGAAGACGGCAAAAATCGTTCAGGATGCATTCATGACACCCTATTTCCGTGTCTATGTGAACGAGGATATTCGGGGCGTCGAATTGGGTGGAGCAATCAAGAACGTCATCGCCATCGCGGCGGGAATCAGCGACGGCGCGGGTTTCGGAGATAACACCAAAGCGGCCATCATGACCCGCGGGGTCTACGAGATTACCAGGCTTGGCGTCAAGATGGGAGCTCTCCCGATTACGTTTGCGGGACTTTCAGGAATCGGCGACCTGATTGTGACGTGCATGAGCCGACACAGCCGTAACCGGTTTGTGGGGGAAGAATTGGGGAAGGGAAGAAAGCTAGACGATATTTTGAAGGAAATGGTGATGGTCGCCGAGGGTGTGGCGACATCAAGGTCCATTCACGAGCTCGCAGTCAAGCACAACACGGAGATGCCAATGGCGAGCGAAGTGTATCAGGTCCTTTTCGAAGGAAAAGATCCGCATCAAGCGACCTACGACCTGATGACCCGCGACGCCAAGGGCGAAGGCCATCACTAGCAGCCGGTTGGGCGACAGCCTTTGCAGCAGGCAGGTTGAACTGTCGCACAGAATCCTGTTCGCGAGTTCAACTCCTGAACAACGGAGGGCGCTATTGGCGAGAGGTCCGATCATTGGATTAAAGCGCCGCGAGGAAAGAGTTCGATCAGAATGTCAGAGTCAAAGAACTGTTGCGCCAGTCTGCCGAACTGATTCGCGACTGGATTTGGATGAGGTTTCTTCTTTTCCACGCCGGATTTTATCACGCCCACTGAATAGAG
>JBARRO010000138.1:0-6033 GCA_049644265.1 Bacteroidota bacterium | reverse complement strand
CCATTTGGCAACCACAAATTAAACAATTAACAGTAATCAGCCTTCAGCCATCAGTTGTCAGTCCCTACTTAAAGCTTTCATATTCCCTTTACCCTTTGCCTTTTTCCTTGCCTTAAGAGTGGCTTCTCCGTTTTCGTTTT
Organism: Bacteroidota bacterium; assembly: GCA_049644265.1. Classification (GTDB taxonomy): domain Bacteria; phylum Bacteroidota; class Ignavibacteria; order UBA10030; family UBA10030; genus JBARRO01. Next base: position 5,893 of record JBARRO010000138.1, on the reverse strand, counting down.
TCTGCCGTCTGACTTCTGTCATCTGCTACCGGTAGTCTTTAAATCCTCATACATGGTTCGACTCCGCTCACCATGACAGTTGTTTTTCCCTTTTCTTTTTACCCTTTACCTTTTTCCATTTCATCCTCCATCACCCTCATCCCTCTTTCCTTCCCTTCTCTTCCTCCACCACTTCTTCAATCGCTCCGCAATATCCTTCTCCCTCCCCAAATCCGTCGGATTATAATAGAGCTTGTCCTTCAGATTATCCGGAAGGTACTGTTGCTCCACGAAGTGGTTTTCAAAATCGTGGCTGTATTTGTACTGCTCGCCGTATCCGAGATCTTTCATTAGTTTGGTCGGTGCATTCCGGATATGAAGCGGGACAGGAAGATTAGGGAGATTGCGAACATCGCTCCAAGCGTCTTCAATTGCACGATACGCTGCGTTGCTTTTCGGGGCTGAAGCAAGATAGGTCGCTGTCTGTGCCAGGACGATACGTGCTTCCGGCATTCCGATGTAATCCACGGCCGTAAAGCAGGAAGTTGCGAGCGTCAGCGCGTAGGGGTCGGCATTGCCGATGTCTTCGGACGCAAGCACGATCATGCGGCGCGCGATGAACTTGATATCCTCACCGCCGTCCAGCATTCTCGCCATCCAGTAAACAGCCGCGTCGGGATCGCTTCCGCGGACACTCTTTATAAATGCGGAGATGATGTCATAATGCATCTCGCCGCCTTTGTCGTAGAGAGAATATTTCCTCTGGAATGCCTCCTCGATTCTCTCCTTTGTAATGCTTACCGACCCGTCGGGATTTGGCTTGGTGAGACGCAGAGCGGTTTCGAGTCCGTTGAGAAGCTTGCGGGCATCTCCGCCGGAAAGAAGCATGAGAAAATCCCTGTCCGTGACGGAGATTTTTCTTTTTGAGAGGATGGTATCGGTTTTCAGTGCACGGTCGAGAATTTTGTCGAGATCATTTTTTCCGAGGGCTTCGAGCACGTACACCTGGGAGCGGGACAGAAGCGGGGAGATGACTTCGAACGAAGGGTTCTCAGTCGTTGCACCAATCAGCGTAATGATTCCTTCTTCGACGCTGTGCAACAACGCGTCCTGTTGGGCTTTGTTGAATCTGTGAATTTCGTCGATGAAGAGTATCGTTTTCTTATGAAGGTGCTTGCGGCTCTTTTCTGCAGTGCCGATGACTTCGCGAACGTCCTTTACTCCGGCAGCAACCGCACTAAGCTGGAAGAACTCCGCCTTCATCGCAGACGCGATAAGCCGCGCAAGTGTGGTCTTTCCCACTCCCGGAGGACCCCAGAAAATTGCGGAAGAAAGCTCCCCGTGCTCGATCATGAGACGCAGAGGCTTCCCCTCGCCGATCAGATGCTCCTGGCCGGCAAATTCCGCAAGCGTCTTTGGTCGTACGCGCTCGGCCAGGGGAGCCGAAGCATCTGTGGGTTTGTTCTTTGGAGGTTCGTTTGGGAAGAGGTCGGACATTCGAGCGGAGAAATAGCGTTGAGAATGAAATGTGAGAAGTGAAAGGTGAAAAGGGCGCGTTAAAGCGAGAACAGTGAAGAGTGAAAAGGAAAAAGAAAAAAGGTAAGAGGTAAAAGGAAAAAGGAAAAAGGAAAAAGGTGAAAGGCTGACCGCTGATTGCTTCCTTCAATCCTTCTTCACCCTATACACCGTCTCACCCTGCCGCACCATTCCGTATTTTTCGCGCGCGGTTTTCTCGAGAGTTTTCTTATCGCTTTCCAACGCCTTCGCCTGGGCTTGGAGTTTCTTCGTTTCTTCCTCGGCAGATTTGACCTTTTCGATCAATTCGGTCCGCTGGGACTCGAGGCGAATGCGTGCGAGGATTCCCTTGTTGTCAAAGAAGACGTAGAGGATGAGGATACAGCCGAGGAGAATGAGAAGGGTGCGTTTCTTGTTTTTCAGCGCCCTCCTGAGAAGATTTTTTCCGGCGTGTTGCGGCTGAATTCTGCGATAGAAGTCGTTCGACATTAGGAGGAAAGTACGAGGAAAAGACGGAGAAAGCAATGTGGAGTCTATGAGTCTGTGAGTCTATGAGTCATTGAGCGGAAACGTCCTTCGAAGGGGATGCCTTTGCTCATAGACTTCCAACTCATCGACTCATAGACTTCCTATTTATACCAGTCCTCCTTTGGACGATACTCCGTTTTCAACCGCTTCTTGGCCTTATGCCGCTCAAGGGCGAGGGTGATCAGCTTATCGAGGAGCTGCGGATAAGGTAGGCCCGACGCAGCCCAAAGCTTGGGATACATGCTGATGGATGTGAATCCGGGAAGCGTGTTGAGTTCGTTGAGGAAGACTTTGTTGAAGGCGCGCGTGACGAGGAAATCCACACGAGCCATGCCGGCACACTCCAGGACTTTGAACGCTTGCACGGCGATGTGCTGAACTTTTTTGATAACGGCTTTCGGAAGTTTTGCGGGAATCACCGACGTCGATTTTCCGTCGACGTATTTTGCGTCGTAGTCGTAGAACTCGTTTGAGGATATGATCTCACCGGGAATCGAGGCGACGGGATCATCGTTCCCCAGTACGCTGCACTCGGTCTCGCGTGCATTTTGCACGCCCTTCTCCACCAGGATCTTTCTGTCATACTCTCCCGCGAGCCGGATGGCCGCCAGGAGCTCTTTTCGGTCGTGAGCTTTGCTGATGCCGACACTGGAGCCGGAGTTCGAGGGTTTCACAAACACAGGGTACCGGAGCTTCTTTTCGATTTCTCCGACAATTTTTTTCTGCTCTTGGTCGAACCGGTCGAACAGAAACCAGAGACTCGGCGTCACGGGAATTTTGGCCTGGCGGAGCAGATCCTTCTGCACGACTTTATCCATTCCGACGGCGGAACCCAGTACACCTGCACCGACATAGGGAATATCAGCCAGTTCAAACAAACCCTGAATCGTCCCATCCTCTCCGCATGTTCCATGGATCAAAGGAAAAATGACATCGAGATTCTTTGTCGGTGAGGCGGTCGCGGTTGCGTTCAGTTCTACAAGAGACTGTTTACGGGGATCGGGTACGATAAGATGCTCGGGGCGTGACTCCACCGATCCATGTTCTTTCAGAAGCTTGAGAGCATCGTCGGAACTCAGCCAACGCCCTTCATGGGTGATGCCAATCGGCACGATCTCGTATTTCTCCCGGTCGAGTGCATTGATCACCGATGTTGCGGAAACGAGAGAGACCTCGTGTTCAGCGGAGCGGCCGCCGAAGATCACACCGACGCGGAGTTTGGGCATAGGAGAGTGAATAGTAAATCGTGATTTGTGAAAAGTGAGAAGCGATAAGCTATAAGCGATAAGTAATAAGCGATACGTGAGTTGGCAGTTATCAGTTGTCAGTCATCAGTCCCTCCGTAGAGCTTTTCCTTTGCGTTCTTTCCACCATCTGCCGTCTGCAATCTGTCGTCTGCAACCTTCGATCTGCCTAACATTCAACCTTCCCCGCCACAAAACGGCGGGGCGCCCGCCTGCCTTTGAGAAACAAGTTCGGCGGGCAGGCACAAAACGCGCAACATTCAACCTAATCCTCAATCGTCAATCATTCAATCATCAATCATTCAATCACTCACAATCACTCAATGATTCAATTCCCCCGTTTTACTCCTGCCAACGCTTCCCGTATCAATTCCCTCAATCTTTCCTCTGTCATTATTTCACCTTCCGATTCCTGTGTCTCCGGAGGAAGGGCCGGGATTTCCTTGCCGTAGCTTGACGCACTGATTGCGCGGAGCTTCTCCAGTTCCTCGCGTGTCAGAGATTTTTCCCCGCCGAGCATTCTTGCGACAAACGCAATATGTGCGGCTTGTTCGACCTTTTCCATCTTGAAATAAGCGTCCTCCAGGTCTTTTCCACACGTGACAACTCCGTGATTCGACAGCAGGACAGCATCCGATTTGTCGATGAAGGGAGCCAGGGAATCTGCAACTTCCTTCGTTGAGGGCGTTGCGTATGGCGCAAGCGGAATGACACCGAGACCGACAATAATCTCAGGAAGTACCTGGGCCGGCAATGGAATCCGGGCTGCTGCAAATCCTGTCGCATACGTGGGATGAGCATGGACGACGGCGGCCACATCCGGGCGGCGCCGATAGATCAACAAGTGCATGTCTATTTCTGTCGAGGCTTTCCCGGAAAGAGTAATCGGGGTGCCATCAGGGGCAATCTCCAACAAATCGCTTTCACGGACCTGGCCTTTGTTTGTTGCTGAGGGTGTAACAAGGATGTGGCCGTTATCAAGTCTCGCACTGACGTTGCCATCCGTTGCGGCGACGAACCGGTGTTCATAGAGTCGGTGACAAATGAGGACAAGCTGTTGGGCAATATCGAAACGCGAGGGCATGCGTGCTGGAGGTGCCGCAGTATAACCAAAAGTGCGATGAGTTTCAACGAACTCTGATTCCGGAATTTCCCCAACCGTAAGTGGATTTTTCAGAAAATTTCTCTATATTGACCAACCTTTTTTCTCAGTCCAACCACGTTTTCCCAAGTAAGGAGTCGACGATTCTATGGAACTGACAATTATCCTTGGAATTAGTGTTCTCGGTTTGCTCTTTGCGGTGTATTTGATCCGCGATGTGCTCCGCCGTGATACTGGGACGGCGAAGATGCAGGAAATCTCCAATGCGATCAAGCAAGGTGCTGAAGCGTTTCTCCGACGCCAGAACCGCACGATCGCGTACCTCGCCCTTGCCCTCGCATCCCTCATCTATATCCTGTACGCATTTGTGCGAACGCCGACCGAGCACGACCCTGCCTCGGCGGCAATGCTCGCGTTGTGGACAACCATCTCGTTTGTCCTTGGTGCTGCGTGCTCCGTTGCCGCAGGATACATGGGCATGTGGGTTGCAATCCGTGCGAATATCCGAACGGCGGCCGGCGCGACCAAAGACATGAACAGTGCGCTTCAGTCATCGCTTCGCGGCGGGGCGGTTTCCGGCTTCTTCGTGGTAGCCATGAGCCTCCTCGGCGTTGCGGGTCTCTTTGCAGTCGTTGACTGGCTCGGTGTCACAGGCGGCGACGTCAGGAAGATTCCGCTCCTTATTGTAGGATATGGTTTTGGAGCGAGCTTTGTTGCTCTGTTTGCTCAGCTTGGCGGTGGAATTTACACGAAGGCGGCAGACGTGGGTGCCGACCTTGTAGGAAAAGTCGAAGCGGGCATTCCGGAAGACGACCCCCGCAATCCTGCCGTCATTGCGGATCTTGTCGGCGACAACGTCGGAGACTGTGCGGGCCGCGGTGCCGACCTTTTTGAATCGACGGCTGCTGAGAATATCGGTGCAATGATTCTCGCAGCCGGTCTCTATTCGGCCAACGCAACTACGTTCCAGGAGAAAGGACTTTCCATTCTTGGGGTACTGCTCTTTCCGCTCGTTGCACGCGCGTTCGGAATCATTGCGTCGGCCATCGGCATCATGACCGTGAAAGCGAAGGACAACGAAGATCCGATGAAAGCCCTCAACAGAGGCTATTTCATCACCGCGGTGCTCGCGATGGCAGGATTCTTCTTCGCATCACGGTGGCTCCTTGGTGCAGAATACTATTTCAATTTCTTTCTCTGCGGTATCATCGGTGTGGTCACTTCGATTGCCTTTGTGTACATCACCCAGTACTACACAGAGTATCGATACCGTCCTGTCAAATCGATTGCAGAGGCATCCCAGACCGGTCCGGCGACGAACATCATTGCCGGTGTGGCTGTCGGAATGGAATCGACCGGGTATCCGATTCTCGTGATCGGAACGGCGATCGTCGGTGCGTATTTCCTTGGTCAGCACTCGGGGCTTCAGCATGCCGGCCTGTTTGGCACGGCCGTGGCAACGATGGGAATGCTGGCGACGGCGGCATACATTCTTGCGATGGATACCTTTGGACCGATTACGGAC
>JBARRO010000137.1:0-55210 GCA_049644265.1 Bacteroidota bacterium | reverse complement strand
AACTGGTCAACACACGACTGCACCTCGACGACGGAACGATGTACCGGCTCCTTGTGGCCGGTACCGAGGCGGTCAACAACGCCATCATTCACGGAAACAAATCCAACCCGGATAAATGCGTCGCCATGGTCGTCATTTGGACCGCTGACGCGTTGACCCTGCGCGTCAAGGACAGCGGTACGGGCTTTGACCCGACCACATTACCCAACCCTCTCGCGGATGAGAATCTCCTCAAGGACAGTGGCAGGGGAATCTTCCTGATTCGTCAGATGATGGACGAAGTGAAATTCGTGCCGATGAAAACAGGATGGATGATTGAAATGAAGGTGAATTTGAAGCGGTTGGGATGAGTCAGACCTTGACTTTCGCCATACGTTTCTTTAACATGTTCCCCGATTAATCCACTTCCGTCCCTACCATCATTCTCCTCAACAATATAAAGGGAAAGATATGAAGACCAGAAGCTTCTTTGTGGGACTTACTCTCCTCGCTGTCCTGGCTGTGATCATTTCTGTAGACGGATGCAAGAAAGACGATGCGACAACAAACCCCGGTGTAACACCGATTACCGACGATCTCTTTCCGCTGACTGTTGGCCATCAGATCAAATTCTCGGGATATCTGCGACATCAAACGGCCGATACGAACATCACAGCGACTGGTGCGGTGTACTACACAACGTGGTTTGTCGCTTCAAATAATGCCCCGACACCGGTCGGAGGGACTGCGAACCTTATCTACGACACCACACAGGTCCCCACCGGTATCGCAAACCCGCCGACGACAAAGGTCATTACGCCGCTCTTTATCCAACGGACATCGGCGACCGGAAGTGGAAACTTCTCGTTCCTGCAGAACATCGGAAGATTCTACAGGACGTTTGGCATCACTCGGTCTGACTCGCTGCGGTGGATCCTGATCGCAAAACTCGATGAGGGAATCGGCGTGGAATGGACAGGCTTCGACAGTACATGGGCTACTGCTGTGGGCAATGTGCAGTTGAAGATTGTGGGAAAATTTGTCGGAACGGAGAGTATCACGGTAGGCGGGTCGACATTTACTGCGTATAAGCTGACTGCCGTGCGCAGAGTGAGCATCGGAGGCGCAGCACAACCCGAAAGCCCGACCGCAACCTTCTGGCTTGTGAAGGACGTCGGACCAGTAAAAGTGATTATCGATGCCGATGGTGAAAGTTACGGACACTACCGGGAATTCAAGAGTAAGAACTTCTAACAACATGTCCTGAAACGTTTCATCACAAAAACCCGATCGATTTCCCGGTCGGGTTTTTTTCTGCAACCCCAAGATAGCTCCATCATGTATAACTCTCTCAAGGAATGAACATGAACTTTCGACGGTTAACACTCAGTACCATCGTCGCAGTTGCGCTGCTCAGCGGCCTCGCCCACGCTGGCGGATTCCAGATTAACGAGCACGCCGCTCGTGCTACCGGGATGGCGGGAGCCTTTGCGGCACAATCGTCAGACCCGTCTGCAATCTTCTTCAATCCGGCGGGTCTTGCGTTTCTGAAAGGAAAAACCCTTTCCCTCGGAACGACACTCATCTTTCCCTCCACCACGTTTAGCGGGCCAACACCTTCGACGCAGGAATCGAAGATGAACAGCCAGGTTTTCTATCCCTCAAATCTTTACGGTACCTATGCCATGAACGACGACCTGGTGTTCGGGCTCGGGGTCTACAATCCGTTCGGGTTGGGTACGGAGTGGCCGTCGAACTGGGTGGGTCGTTACCTGGCGGTGAAAGCAGATATCGTGACGTTTTTCATTAATCCCACGGTTGCCTACAAAATAAGCGACCAACTTTCTGTCGGGGTCGGAGTGAGCTACGTGTATTCCAGCGTTAGCCTCTCGTACAACATTGCGACATTTACCGACCAGACAAGGTCGACGATTTCATCGCAGGATGGCTCGGTGCTTCTGGATGCAACGGGGAGCGGGATCAATTTCGATGCGGGCCTCCTCTATAAGCCGATGAGGGATCTCTCGATTGGAGTTTCTTACCGGCATTCCACAAAGATCGACTTCTCCGGCACCGCAACATTCTCGAACATGCAGGGCCTCGCGCAATATTTCCCGGGTGGCACGGGTAAAACGACGATCACCATGCCGAACAGTATCTACGGGGGTATTGCCTACAACTTCACTCCGGAACTCCTCGTGGAAGCTGATGTGCAATGGGTGGCCTGGTCCACGTACGACAAACTGAAGGTCGACCTGGCGGATGGCCCTCCGGATCCGCAGTCCGGCAATAAGCCACTCCAGACAAGCCAGCCGGCCCAGGTGAAGGATTGGGCCGATGCATCGCTGATTCGGGTCGGCGTGCAATATTCGATCGATGACCAGCTCACGGTGAGAGGAGGCTACATCTTTGACAGTACGCCTCAGCCTGATAAAACGGCCGAGCCGATTCTCCCGGATGCAGACAGGAACGATTTTGCTTTGGGGTTTACGTACAAACTGTCCAAAGACCTGGCAGTCGATGTCGCGTACTTGCTGGTACTTTTCAGCGACCGAACGATTCCTGCCTCGGTCAACAACTTTCCGGGAACCTACAAGAGCTCTGCAAACTTGTTTGGACTGAATCTGACATACACGCTCGAGTAACTTCTTAAGTTTCTGTACAAACAGAAAACCCATCCCGACCGAAAGGAAGGAATGGGTTTTCTTGTGTACGAGGCTCTGAAGCTCTAGAGTGTCAGCTTCGCAATGCTCGCTTTGACGTCGGTTGCCGATTTGTTGAGGGCAGCCTGCTCGTCCGGTGTGAGCTTGATCTGGATGATTTCTTCCATCCCTTTCCTGCCAATCTTGATCGGCACACCACAGAACACATCCGACAATCCATACTCGCCTTTCAGCCAGACCGCGCAGGGGAGGATCCGTTTCTTGTCCTTGACAATCGCTTCGATCATCTCGACTGCCGAGGAGGACGGGGCGTAGTAGGCGCTGCCGGTTTTTAGGAAATTTACGATCTCGATCCCGCCGTCACGCGTCCGCTTCACGAGTCGGTCAATTGTTGCCTTGTCCATGAGGTCTGGAAGCGGGATGCCTGCGACGGTCGAATACCGCGGAAGGGGAACCATCGAATCGCCGTGCCCGCCCAGGACAAACGCGCTCACGTCGTTGACGGAAACGTTCATTTCCATGGCAATGAATGTCCGGAATCGTGCAGAGTCCAGAACACCCGCCATGCCGATCACCCGGTGTCGTTCAAAGCCGCTCACCTTCATCGCGACGTAGGTCATCACGTCCAGGGGATTGGAGACCACGATGATGATCGCCTGGGGAGACTTTGCGACAGCCTGTTCGGTACAGGCTTTCACGATACCGGCGTTCGTGTTCTGCAGATCATCGCGACTCATGCCCGGTTTCCGGGCAATGCCCGCGGTAATCAGCACGATGTCGGAGTTCGCCGTCGGTTCATAAGAGTTTGTGCCGATGACTTTCGAGTCGAATCCCTCGACGGGTGCGGATTCGTACATGTCCAGGCCTTTGCCTTGGGGCATTCCCTCGATGACGTCGACCAGCACAACTTCGTTGGCGAGTTCTTTTTCAGCGATGCGCTGGGCTGCGGTTGCTCCCACATTGCCCGCGCCGATAACGGTGATTTTCATGGGTTTCTCCGGAAGTATTGTGATGCAGATGTCGTAAGGAAGAACAGAAGATTGGGGTGAGAAACAAAAAAGCCTCCCGCGGTGCAGGAGGCTCGATACTTCAAATCTTATGCAGCCGGGGGATACACACTGACCCGCTGCTTCGCTTTCCCATGACGCTCAAACTTGACGAAACCGTCTTTCAGCGCGAAAAGTGTGTCGTCACTGCCCACGCCGACATTTGTGCCGGGGTGAACTCTCGTTCCGCGCTGACGAACGATGATGCTGCCGGCCAGAACCTTCTGTCCCCCAAACCTCTTAACCCCGAGCCGTTGCGAATTACTGTCGCGTCCGTTGCGTGAACTTCCACCACCTTTTTTATGAGCCATACGATCTCCTAAAGAAAAAACTTGATAAGCTATCAGCAATCAGCCGTCAGCTATCAGATCTACGTTAGCCTCTCCCGCCGATTCAATTCTTAACATTCAACTTACAACTAATCTACAATCTTCAATTGACAATCTTCAATCTACAATCTTCAATCTACAATCGAAAATCTAATGAACCCCTGTAATCTCCACCTCCGTGTATTGCTGGCGATGACCGTTCCGGACTCTGTAACCTTTGCGCTTTTTCTTCTTCATCACGATGACTGTGTCATCCTGCATATGCCGAAGAACCTTTGCCTCGACGTAGGAGCCGGAAACGTAGGGCGTGCCGACGGTTGTCGATTTTTCCGCGCCTTTCAAAAGAACCCGGTCAAACTTGACTTTTGAGCCAATCGCGGATTCCAGCTTCGGAACGACGACTTTCTCAGACGGAGATACCTTGAACTGTGTCCCTGCAATTTCCACTACGGCGTACATCGTAAACTCCTTGGGTAAATGGCCTCAGGCGGGTATCCGCTCGCCAGGCGGTAAGTGATTCATTTCAAAAGCGCTCATAATCTAGCAAAAAAGGCGCTGAAAGTCAACGGAAAATTGGCTGGCAACTCTTGATGGCAGGAGGGATTTGTCGGGTTCGTCAGCGTTTAGGGGTTCTCAAGAGCCGCATTCCATTCAGGATTACGACGAGGGTTGCCCCGTCATCGGCCAGAATGGCGAGCCAGAGGTTGGTAAGCCCGAGGATTCCCAAGAGAAGGAAAATCGCCTTTGTGCAGAGAGCAAGCGTGATGTTCTGTCGAATGACCTTGATCGTCTTTCTTCCCAGCGCGATACCATACGGGATCTTGGTGAGATTGTCCGACAAGAGTACGACATCGGCCGCCTGGATGGCCGTGTCCGATCCGGCCTTTCCCATGGCAATCGAAACATCCGCCGCGGCAAGCGCAGGAGCGTCATTGACGCCATCTCCGACCATGCCGACACGGCCGTATTCCGCCTTAAGTTTCTGAATTGATGCCAGCTTCTGATCCGGCAGAAGGCCCGCTTGTACTTCGTCGATTCCCAGCAAATCCGAAATCCGGTCCGCAGAGCTCTGACTGTCGCCTGTGAGCAGAACAACGGGTTTGATACCCAGATCGTGAAGATCGCGGACAGCAGCGTTGCCTTCTTCGCGGACAACGTCGGCGAGACCGATAGCCCCCAGAACATGTTGCTCATCCGATAGCAGCAGGACGGTGTGACCGCGGGCTTCCATGTCGGACAGGATTCGCTCCACAGAAGGAGAACAGACGTTCATCTCTTCTGTGAGAGTGTGATTGCCGAGAATGTAAGTAATCCCGCCTACCTTCGCCCGCACTCCTTTGCCATGGACCGCTTCAAATTGATCGACGGAAAGGTCGTCGACAGAAACACCCTCCAAAGCAAGCCGCGCCCCAAATGCGGCCGCAAGCGGGTGTTGGGAACGCAGTTCAAGCGCTCCTGCGATGCGGAGAAGCTCATGATCCGAAAGAGAGTCCAGACGCACGATCTCAGAAATGGCATAGTTGCCTTCTGTCAACGTACCGGTTTTGTCGATCGCGAGCGCTTGCAGCGTGGCGAGTTCCTCCAAATGTCTGCCCCCTTTCACGAGGAACCCGTTTCGGGCGGCGTTCGTCAGGGCGCTGACAATCGAGACGGGAGTCGAAATGAGCAGTGCACAGGGGCAGGCGATGACCAAGAGGACCAGCGCACGGTAGAACCATTCCTCCCACGAACCGTGGAAGAGAATGGGCGGCAGCAGGGCAACAGCAATCGAGAGCACAAATACCGCCGGTGTGTAGATTCTCGCAAACTTCTCGATGAAGGTCTGATGCGATGCTCGCTGTGCCTGGGCCTCTTCAACAAGATGGATGATGCGCGCCAGCGTCGAGTCGGAAGACAACCGTGAGACCTTCACGTCGAGCGCCCCCCGGTCGTTCAGAGTTCCTCCAAACACGGAATCGCCACGCTGTTTCAACACGGGAAGAGATTCTCCCGTAACGGCCGATTGGTTGACGAAAGAATTACCGCTGACAACTTCGCCGTCCAATGGTATCTGGCTGCCCGGCTTGATGACGATGATCTGTCCCACCTGCACACGGTCGATGGGAACGGTGAGCACCTCGGCATGTTGTCGGACGAGCGCGATCTTTGGAGAACGATCCACGAGCGAATGGATGGCCCTGCGGGTCCTGTCGATACTCGCAGACTCCAGCAGGAGGGAGACTGCATACAATACAATGACAGCGGCACCTTCGGCAAATTGTCCCAGCGCAACGGCGCCGATGACGGCGGTAGTCATCAGGAAATTGATGTCGAGCGAGAAATTCCTGACAGAGGCGAAGGCTTTGCGGGCGATGGACGCTCCCCCCGTGACAATTGCGAGGAGGAAGACCGCGTTCCATACAGCAGACGGAGATCCGATGAATGTCCCCGCCAGTCCGACCGCAAGCAGAGTCCCGGAAATGAGCACGGTGTTCCGCTGCCGTGAGGATGTCCTGGGTTTCGGAGGCTCTGTACGGGATTCGATGACCCCTGGAAGCCCGATTTCCTTCAGTGCCTGGAGAATCGTGACTTCGGGAACCGTATGGGATACCGTAACCTCGTGGGAGAAAACGTTGAATTGAAGATTTCGGATGCCGTTGAGGGACTCGAGCTTCTTGCGAACGGTAAGCTCCTCAGCGGAACAGCAAAGGTCGCTGATGGAGATGGTTGTTTCTTTCGTGAATTCGTCCTTCATGGTTTCGTCCCTCGAAGTGCGCTCACTCCTCCGAAATATGCCTTGTTGCGACCCGAATCAGGTCCTCAATGTGTTCATCGTCGAGAGAGTAAAAGACCATCTTGCCGTCTTTTCGCTGCTTGACGAGTCTGAGCGTCTTCAGCAAACGTAACTGGTGGGATACCGCGGACTCCGACACTCCGAGCACCTCGGCGATGTCGAAGGTGCACAGCTCTTCTTTTGTCAGTGCGATGACGATTTTGAGGCGGGTGGGATCACTGAGGACCTTGAAGGTCTCGCTCATGTCCGCAATCTGGTCCGCGTTTGCGACCGCCTTCAGGGCCGATCGAATCTCCACCTGGTGGTTGTGTCGTCCTGATTTCATGGTCTGATAAACAAACGATTGAGCAGTTGTTCAATCATTAAGGTAGAAGAATCTCATTCAAAAGTCAAGAAGGTCAAGATTGAACTCTTACCTCAGTTATTATGAGACCCCAACTCAAAACGATTTGCCCCAAAAGGCACACAATGCACAAAAGGAATCTCCTGAACAAATAATGACAAAGTTTTTGTGACTTTTGTGCTTTTTGTGGCCAAACATTATTTTTGAGATGGCTACTAGTGTTATTCGTGCCATTCGTCGTATTCGTGTCTATTCGTGGTTTCACCATGCAAAGAATTCGCCGTTCTTGAGGATGTGAACCCGATCGGAGATGCCGGATCTCTCCGCCTCTTGCTTGAGAAAAGCAGGTGGTTCGCTCATTGGTTCGTCGCTGATCTTGAACGTCCCCCAATGATAGGGAACGAGGAACTTTGCCTGGAGGTCGAGGAATGCCTGAACAGCGGTACGCGGGTTCAGATGAATTTCACGGAACCAGTCGTAGGGTTTGTAGGCGCCGATCGGAAGTAGTGCTCCGTCGAGCTCGAATCGCTTCCCGATCTCTTTGAATGTTTCGGAATATCCGGTATCGCCCGCATAGTACAGGGCTGTATCGCCCGCCTCGACAACGTAGCCGTTGCAGATGGATCTGTTCCGGCCCCACGGAAACCGTCCGGCCAGATGTTTCGCCGGAACGGCGGTGATTCGGGCGCCTTTTCGTTCAACCGACTCCCACCACTGAGTCTCTGCGATATCCTGAAACCCTGCGCGGCGTCCGTACTTTGTATCGCCAGCCGGCAGAATAATTGTTGACGGGTTTCTCCGGGCTAAACGGCGGAGGGTTCTCAGGTGGAGATGGTCGTAATGATTGTGGGAAATGAGGATCAGGTCGATGGGAGGGAGGTCGTCAAACGGAATTCCCGGCCGCCGGAGTCTGGGCACAACGGGGCTCACCATCAGACCATAGATGGGATCGGTAAGGATGGAGGCGCCGTCTATTTCAATCAGAAGAGTGGCGTGATTGACAAACGTAATCCTGCGTTCCAATGCGATTGTCTGCAAGATTTGGTCTATCAGGCAAATTCGGGAGCCTAGTACCCGACTTTGTTTCCCTTGTTCTGTTCATCCAGCCACTTCTTCAACGGCGCAAAATAATCGATGATTGCCGTTGCGTCGAGCTGGCGTTCTCCTGTGAGCGCTTCCAGGGCTTCGGGCCAGGGCCGGCTCTGTCCCATGGCCATCATTTGCTTCAGCTTGCCGCCCACCTTTTTGTTGCCGTAGAATGAGGCACGATGCAACGGCCCTGTCACTCCGGCTTCGCGACAAAGAGCCCGGAAGAACTGGAACTGATAAATCGTCGCCAGGAAATAGCGGGTATACGGAACGCTGGCAGCGACATGATATTTGGCACCCGGGTCGAAGTCGTTTTCCGACCTCGCCAGCGGAGCACGTACGCCCTGATATGTTTCCCGCAGTTGCCACCAGCTCTTGTTGTAATCCGAAGGTTTGATTTCCCCCGAGAAGACCTTCCACCGCCACTGGTCGACAAGCAGGCCGAACGGGAGAAACGCAATCTTGTCGAGGGCAAGCTTCATAAGCAGACCAAGATCACCCTTGGGATCGGAGACCTTGTCGATGAGTCCGATTTGTTTGAGATACTCAGGTGTAATCGAAAGCGCGACAGCATCTCCGAGGGCTTCGTGGAAGCCGTCGTTTGCACTGCCTTGGTACAGTGGCGGCTGGTCCTTGTAGGCCCGCTGGTAAAAATTATGGCCCAGCTCATGATGGATCGTCGTGAAATCCTCTTCGTTGATTTCAATGCACATTTTGATCCGAAGATCGTCCTTGCTGTCGATATCCCAGGCGCTCGCGTGACAAACCACCTCGTGGTCAACCGGCTTCGTAAAAAGAGATCGGTCCCAGAACGATTTTGGCAAGGGGTCGAAGCCGAGCGAGACAAAGAAGCGCTCTCCAAATCCCACCATTTCCCTGTCGTTGATCTTCTTCGAGACGAGAATCTGTGTGAGGTCGTACCCGGGATCTCCTTCCGGCGGGGCAACGAGCGGATAAATATTGAGCCAGCTTTGAGCCCACATGTTACCAAGGAGTTGTGCAGGAATCGGTCCTTCTGGCGGGACGGCATCTTTGCCGTAGCGCTTGGAAAGCGAAGCCCGCACATGCGCGTGAAGCGCCTCGTAGAGCGGTCTTACTTGTTGCCAAAGCCGTTCGACTTCGGCGGCGAACTGATCGGGCGGCATGTCGTAGTTCGACCGCCAAAGGGCTCCGAGGTCCGCAAACCCCAATTCCTTGGCTCCTTTGTTCGATAGATCCACAAGTCGCGTGTAGCGTTCTCGCATGGGCACGCTCACGGTGTGCCAACCCTTCCACATCATCAGAAGCGAGTCGGGGTTGCGGGATGACGCGAGAATCCGTGAAGCCTCATTCAGATCGACTGATTTGCTGTCTGCCGCGCCCGTGGAGAATCGGCCCTTTCCGTAGTCGCTCTCCAGAGAAACCGCGATCTGTGTGAGGGCAGTCTGGTCTGCAGGATTGCTCGGGGCCGGAAGGGAGAGGGACAATTTCAGGAGTTTGATCTTCCTGTCGAGATCGTAGGGGAGCTTTAATCTGTCGTAGCGTGTGGAGGCCTTGGCAAGCTCCACCGTCGCCGCCGTCAAATCTTTCTGCGCATCCGCAGAAAGTGCTTCCGTGTCGTCAGTGATGAACGTGCTCTGCACCCACGATGCGCGACTGGATTTGACCCAGAGCTCCATCAAACGATGTTCTGCCGAATCGACGAATGCGGCTGCCTCCTGAACGGTAGGCTTTGAACCGCGGGAACGTTGGGCATTCGAAGGAATCTGGAATAACATCGCGCAAACGAGCAGGAACAACACTCGAAAAGAAACTGCCGCAGAGAAGAGGTTGCGTGGTTTCATCGGATCACCTTCTGAAGGAAAGAATGTTGAGGATGTGTGCTCCTGGAGATCATCGGAGAGCGTTTCCATCAATCGGATTCCGGTGCCGGAATCCCCGTTACTTTGTGTAGGTTTGTTTTTCTGATTCTGTCAGGACTTCATTCATCGAGCCGGTGCGGTACCCCTGCAGATCGAGCGTGACGTACTTATAGCCAATGGCCTTCATGCGTTCGACAATGCTGCGGCGCGTCTCGTCGTCGAAGATTTTCTGAAAATCTTCCTTGCCGATTTCCAGCCGTGCCGTGTTGTCATCGTGATGTCGCACGCGGAAAAAACGGAATCCCAGATCGCGCATAAAGGATTCTGCCTGGTCGACTTTCATAAGATTCTCCTTCGTAATACCATAGCCGTACGGGAAACGCGAAGCGAGACAGGCGAAAGACGGCTTGTCCCAGCATGCAATTCCCAACTCTTTTGCTACAACCCGCACATCGTCTTTTGAGAACCCGGCCTCGAGCAGCGGAGATCTCACGTTTTTCTCAGCCTTTGCTTTCATCCCCGGCCGGAAATCCCCGAGGTCGTCGGTAATGGTCCCGTCGGCAATCCACCGGATGTTCTCCTCTTGCGCCATCTGTCCGAGCTTCCCGAACAGCTCTGTTTTGCAGAAGTAGCACCTGTTCGGGGGATTCACTTGGAACTTCAGGTCGTCCGTCTCTTCTGTGTTGACCACCCGATACCGGGATCCGAAGCTTTGCGCCATCGCAATCGCCTCTTCGAACTCCCGCGACGGATAAGTCTCTGACCGCCCAATGACCGCAAGCGCGTTGTTTCCCAGCACTTCCGTCGCAACTCTGATCAACAACGTGCTGTCGATGCCGCCCGAGAACCCGATAGCAACGCTCCCCATTTCATTGAGAATTGATTTGAGCTGTGTGTATTTGAGCTGAAGTTCAGGCGAAAGCATGTTGGGGGATTGTCAAATAAGAAAAACGAATTACGCCTTGATCTTTGAACCCGACCTTAAACACTAACTTTGAACTTTGAACTCCAAACTCTAAACTTGAAACTCCAAACCTTAAACTTTGTCCCTCAATTTCCTCTCCACCACCTTCCTCACCTCCTCTACAGGCATCTTCATCCCCGTCCACATCTCAAACGCCCTCGCTGCTTGATGCAGCAGCATCTCTACCCCTCCCACACTTGTCGCTCCGGCTCGTGCCGCATCACTCATGAATGTAGTCTCGAATGGCGTGTAAATCAAGTCGATGACGAGGTGGCTGCTCGAGATCTGAACTTCCTTCGGGAGAGGAGATTCTTCAACTCGAGGGTGCATGCCAATCGGAGTTGTATTCACAATGACGGAACAGGAACGCGCGGCGACCTGAAGTCGCGGGACGGAAAAATCGGTCACCTCAATCGGAATCGAAGGAAATGATCCCGCAAATTTCTTTCCCCGCTCCGACGAACGTGATGCCAGAAGGATATGTGATGGGTGGAAGTTCTTTTGGAGGGCAACAACCGCTGCGCGAGCCGCTCCGCCAGCTCCGAGAAGCAGCACATCCTTTCCGTTGATGTGCCTTCGGGATGGTTCGAAGAGCTTGGTCACGCCATACACATCCGTATTGAGCCCCAGTGTTCCCGATTCGCGGACGACGATCGTATTCACCGCTCCCACAGCCGTCGCCTCGGGGTCTATTTCGGAAAGGTGCTGCATGATCGATTCTTTGTGTGGAATCGTCACGTTGAATCCCGCATATCCTTCATCCAACAGTCGCCGAAAGTCGTCCGCAAGTTTTGATCGCTCCAGGTCGAAGGATTCGTACGTGTGGCTGAGGCCGCAAAGGCGAAATGCAGTGGTATAAAGGAGCGGGGAAAGGGAGTGTCCGATCGGATGGCCGATGATCCCGTACCGCTTTTGAGAACCAGTGGTCATGGCTATCCCAAGATACAAATAAATGGGGGAAGAAGAATGCGGGCTAGTTCTTGAGGAGGCGGGAAAACGCTCTTGACCCGGCCAGCTCCGGAAACTGGCTGTCGAATTCTTTTCGCAGCTCGGGTTGGAGTCCGAATGCCGTCCGGAATGACGTTGCGGCGTCCTTCTTTTCCCCGAGCGTAAGCATCAATCGTCCCTTGCTGAAGTGCGCGGGAGCAAACTTTGCGTCAAGCGACAGGCTTTCGTCGAGGGCACGCAGGGCGCTCTCAATGACGCCAAGCTCGAGCAGGGTATCGCCGTAGTCAAACCATGCCTCCGCATTCCGGGGATCCAGTTTGAGGACCATCCGGTAGCTTTCGAGGCAATCGTCAAATTTTCCGAGGTTGTATTCAGCGTCGGCGCGTGAGTACCAGAGTTCTGGATAGTCAGCGCAGAGCGTGAGGGCTTTCTTGTAGTCCATCAGCGCCTTGCGTGGCTGGTTCATTGCGTCGTAGCAGCAACCGCGGCCGAACAGGGATTCGTAGTGTTTCTGGTCGTACTTAAGCGCCAACGTGAAATACGATATGGCTTCTTTGTAGTCGCTGAGCTCCTCGAATGCATTCCCGAGATTGTGGAGGGCAGGAACATCGCTTGGCTCATACTGAAGTGTCGTTTTGAAACACTGAATTGCATCATGCAGCCGTCCCAGGTTTGCAAACGCATTCCCCATATTGTACCACGCCGAGGGGAAGTCCTCCTTGATGGCAAGCGCAAACTCATAGCTCTCAATCGACTTGGTATATCGGCCCAGCCGGTTCAACACGATGCCACGGTTATACCAGGCGTTGAAGTTGAACGGATCCCGGTTCAAGTGCTCGTCATAGCACCGGACTGATTCCTCAAGATTGTCGAGGAAATCATAGCAGTACCCAAGCTCGTACCAGGCGTCGTAGTGGTCCGTATTGATGCTCAGAATCTGGCGGAAAACTTCCACAGCTTCCTCGAGTTTGTCGAGTTTCTCAAGTGTGACACCGCGGTGGAACATCGCGTCCTCGTTCGAGGGGTCGAGCAACAATGCCTCATCGAACGATTTCATGGCATCTTCCACGCGGTTCAGATTATCGAGCGTAATCCCGCAATTAATAAGGATTTCGGGATCTGTGGGATTGAGACTCAGGGCCTTCTTGTAGGACTCGAGGGCCTCTTCGTATTTGAAGAGGTTGTTGAGGATCATTCCCTTCCGTTGCCAGGCATCGGAATTGAATGGTTCGAAGGAAAGAAGACGCTCCGTATAGCCTAATGCCTCGTCAAACTTTTCATGCTCGAAGTAGAACTGGATAATCTCCTCAAGGGCTTCCGGACTGTTGATGTCCTTTCCGTCCTTTCGAAGCATCTCCTGGAACCGGCGGAGGTCGTCGTCGGAGTAATCGTTAGGTCTGGGAGGTTGCTCATCGTCAAAACGGTCGTTGTCAGCCATTCTGCTCTCCAAAACCTGTTCCAAAAATCATCGTTCTACCTGCTGCCAATAAAACAATAATTGGAGTCGAAGTCAAGTAACGATTGAAAAGGGGTGCGCAAGCGCATGCTGGGCATGAGACTATTCTTTTTCCGGTTGATTTTCGCACAGTTCTCAAGTATATTACAATTTTATGAAGGGAAATGATTGCGGAAAACCTCAATATTTTGAGGAATCGCATCGAACAGACTTGCACCCGATGCGGCAGAAAATCGGACGAGATCCAGATTGTTGCAGTTAGCAAAACTTTTGGGGTGGACCAGATAAGGGAGGTGCTCGCTGAGGGCCTGGTCGATTTCGGAGAGAACTATGTCCAGGAACTCCAGGAGAAGCGAAAGAAGCTGCCCGAAGGTCCCCGGTGGCATTTCATCGGCCATCTTCAATCGAACAAGGCTAAGTACATCGTCGACTATGTCCGCCTGATCCATTCCCTCGACTCCCTCGAGGCGGCGCGGGAGCTGCAAAAGCGTGCTGAGCATGCCGAAAGGACAATCGACGTTCTCGTGGAAGTTCATACGACGGACGAAGCCACGAAATATGGAGTAATGCCAGAGCATGTCCTGGGGTTCGTCAGAGAAGTTGCGGAGTACGACCGGGTGAAGATCAGGGGACTCATGACCATGGGTCCGTTTTCGGACGATCCGAACGACTCGCGTTCGTCATTTCGACGCGTTGCAGGGCTGAAAAAGGAGATTGAAGGGGAGGGAATAAAGAATGTTGCCATGGAGCAGCTATCCATGGGAATGACCCATGACTTCGAGGTGGCGATCGAGGAAGGTGCCACAATCATCCGTGTTGGAACGGCAATATTTGGACTGCGAAAAAAGAACTGACCTTGGCACTCAACAACAAACAGGTGTCGTATGAAAATCACACCGCTTGAAATAAAACGTCAGGAATTCAAGAAAGTCATGCGAGGGTACGATCCGGTCGAGGTCGACACCTTCCTCGATATGCTCTCGAACGAAGTCGAAGAGCTCATCAAAGCAGCAAAAGAGCAAAAGGACAGGATCATAGGACTCGAGACCTCGCTGGCGGATTACAAGAATATGGAAAAAACACTCCAGCAGACTCTTATGCAGGCCCAGGAGACGAGCGGGAAGTCCATCGAGAATTCAAGGAAGGAAGCGGAGCTGATTCTCCGCGAGGCGGAGATGAAGGGTTCTCAGATTGTGGAAAAGGCAAGATTGGACTTTGCCCGGGCAAAGGAAGAGATCGCAAATCTCAAAGCGAGAAAAGAGAGTGTCCTGAGCAGACTCCGGGTCCTTCTGACTTCCGAGCTGGACTTGATTCGAGCTCTTGAAATAGATGATGACGATATGAGTAGAAAAGATTCGTCAAAAGGAACAGGGAAGGAACATCTGGAAATCGAGGAGATACTTAAGAAACTCTGATGACGGAACTCCGCACGCAAATCGCTGATGCAGTCGAGTTTATCAGGGCCCATACCGATTCGAAGCCGAAGATCGGAATTATTCTTGGTACGGGACTCGGTGGGCTCGCAAGAGAAATCAGGAAAGATCTCGAGATCGACTACGAGGAGATTCCGCATTTTCCTGTCTCCACTGTCGAATCGCATCACGGCAAGCTCCTGTTTGGGACGCTCGCGGGCAAGAAAGTTGTTGCCATGCAGGGGCGATTCCATATGTACGAGGCGTATTCGCTGAAGCAGGTGACGTTCCCGGTGCGGGTGATGAAGTTCCTGGGCGTGAAAAGCCTTCTCATTTCCAATGCAGCCGGTGCGCTCAACCATCACTTCCGACGGGGAGATGTCATGATCATGTCGGATCATATCAATCTCCTCGGGGATAACCCCCTGATTGGGCCGAATGACGACTCGCTCGGGCCGCGATTCCCGGATATGTCCGAACCGTACAACCTGGAGCTTATCAAGCTCGCGGAACAAGCTGCACTCGATCTTAAGATCAAAGTGCAAAAGGGGGTCTATGTGGCGATGTCGGGTCCGAATCTGGAGACACGTGCAGAATATCGCTTGCTGCGGTCCTTGGGTGCCGACGCGGTGGGCATGTCCACGGTTCCGGAAACAATCGTTGCGGTGCACATGGGAATGAACGTGCTGGGCTTCTCGATTCTCACGGATGAGTGCTTTCCCGACTCCCTCAAGCCAGTCACCTTGAAAGAAGTCATCAAAGTCGCCAACAAGGCGGAGCCCAAGATGACGGCGATTATGAAGGAAGTTGTTAAAAGAATGAAAGTTTGAAGTTTCTCGTTTCTTGGTTCTAGTTTGGGGTCCAAAGCAAGGGGATTTTCAAACTTTGACCTCGAAACTCTAAACTCGGAACTTTAAACTCGAAACTGCTTCTTGATTATGTTCAACCTCGGCAAATCGCTTGTTCTTCTGGGGATTGTGCTGGTTGCTGTGGGAATCCTCGTCATGGTTGCCCCCAGAGTTCCCTTCCTCGGCAAGCTCCCCGGCGATCTCCACATTAAGAAAGACAACTTTGAACTATTTGTTCCGATCACGACAAGTGTTCTGTTGAGCATCATTCTTTCCGGCATTTTCTGGATCGTAAATCATTTGGGCAAAAAATAGTGATCTTTATTCTGACTCCTGAATTCTGAATTCTTCCTCCTATGTCCTTCAAGCCCCTCACCGACAAAATAAGTTATCACGAACTTGAAACCCGCATCCTGAAGTATTGGGACGAGAAGGGAATTTTCAAGAAGAGCGTTACGGCAAGAGCGGGTTCGCCGGTCTTCACGTTCTACGAAGGCCCACCCACGGCAAACGGCCGTCCGGGGATTCACCATGTCATGGCCCGAACACTGAAGGACATCATCTGCCGGTACAAAACCATGCGGGGCTACCAGGTGCCGCGTAAAGCAGGGTGGGACACACACGGCTTACCGGTCGAAATCGAAGTCGAGAAAGCGCTCGGTTTCAAACACAAGGACGACATTGTCGCGTACGGTGTGGCGAAGTTTAATGCGGAGTGCAAGAAGTCGGTCTGGAAGTACAAGACCGAATGGGAAGAGATGACCCGCATGATGGGTTATTGGGTGGACCTCGACCATCCGTATGTCACGCTGGAAAACAACTACATGGAGTCAATCTGGTGGGCGCTCAAGCGGTACTTCGACGCGGGGTTGATCTACAAGGGATATAAAATCCAGCCGTACTGCCCGCGATGCGAAACGCCGCTTTCATCCCATGAAGTTTCTCTCGGTTACAAAGAAGTGAGGGACCCGTCGGTTTATGTGAAGATGAAAGTCAAGGGCGATGCGCACACTTCTTTTCTGGTGTGGACGACAACTCCCTGGACTCTGATTTCCAACGTTGCGCTAGCCGTCAATCCGGAAATCGACTACGTCAAAGTCCAGCTCCACCATGAATTCTTGATCCTTGCGGAAGCGCGCCTCTCCGTCCTGGGCGACGAGATGTACACGATTGTCGGACGATTCAAAGGATCGGCGCTCGAAGGAAAGGAATACGAGCGGCTCTTCGAGTACCATCATCCGAAGGAAAAAGGGTGGTACGTTGTCGCTGCGGATTTTGTGACCACCGAAGACGGTTCGGGCATCGTTCACATGGCTCCGGCGTACGGCGAAGACGATTACCAGGCCGGGAGGAAATACGGATTGCCGACGATCCATCCCGTGAACAAGTCGGGAGAGTTCGGACCCGAGGTCACCGAGTTTGCAGGCAAGTTTGTCAAGGACGCCGACCCCGAGATTATCGCCAACCTGAAGGCCCGGGGAATTCTGTTCAAGAAAGAACAATATCTCCACAGCTATCCACATTGCTGGCGCTGCTCGTCTCCGCTTCTTTACTATGCACGTGAATCGTGGTACATCCGCACCACGAGTTATGCACAGCGCATGATCGACCTCAATAAACAAATCAACTGGATCCCGCCGGAAGTCGGCTCAGGACGGTTCGGGAACTGGCTTGAAGAGAATAAGGATTGGGCGCTGTCTCGTGATCGGTTCTGGGGAACGCCACTGCCCATTTGGATTTGTGAAAAGTGCGGCAAACAGATCTGCGTCGGAAGTGTCGAGGAGTATAAGAAGGGAGAGAATGTCTCAGAACCTCTCGACCTGCACAAACCCCATGTCGACGAGGTCACGTTTACTTGCCCGGAATGCCGTGGGACCATGAAGCGCACGCCCGAGTTGATCGACGTGTGGTTTGACTCAGGTTCCATGCCGTTTGCCCAATGGCATTATCCGTTCGAGAACAAGGCCGTATTCGAAAGCGCCTATCCGGCGGACTTTATTTCAGAGGGCATTGACCAGACCCGGGGCTGGTTCTACACGCTGCATTCGATTGGCTCGTTCCTCTTCAACAAGCCCGCTTACAAAAACGTCCTTGTCAACGAACTGATTCTCGACAAGGCCGGGCAGAAGATGTCCAAATCAAAGAAGAACACCGTCGACCCGTTTGAGCTGATGAAAACATACGGTGCGGACGCGGTACGCTGGTATCTTGTTTCGCAGAGCCCCGTGTGGCGGACGACGTTGTTTGATGTCGAGGGGTTGGGTGAAGTCCAACGAAAGTTCTTCAGCACGCTCCTGAACACCTACGCTTTCTTTGTCCTCTATGCCAACGTCGACGGCTTCTCGGACGGCGGCGAGAGAATTCCCAACAGGGAACGGGCGGAGATCGACCGTTGGATTCTCTCGGAGCTGAACTCCCTGATCAAAGATTATGAAACGTCGTTGGATGCCTACGACGTGACGCGGGCAGCCCGGGCAGTGAGCGAATTCACCATTGACCGACTTTCGAACTGGTACGTGCGACGGAACCGGAGGCGGTTCTGGAAGAGTGAGCAGGGCAAGGACAAAACTGCGGCGTATCAAACCCTCCTGGAGTGCCTGCTCACGATCTCAAAGCTGATGGCTCCGTTTGCACCCTTCCTCGCCGAAGAATTGCACATGAGCCTTCACGACGGTTTCGGTGGAAAGTCAACCGATTCGGTACATCTTGACCGCCTGCCTCAGCCGGACGAGAGCGCCATCGACAAGGAACTCGAGCGACGGATGGAACGCGCAATTCGGATTGTGAGCCTGGTCCGCGCCATGAGGATGAAATCGAATCTGAAAGTCCGACAGCCGTTAAAGCGCGTCATGCTTGCGGCGGCGGGCGCAAACGACCGCCGGGACGTCGAGCTGATGGCCGACGTGATTCTCGAAGAGATTAATGTCAAGAGGATTGAATTTGTGACCGAGGAATCGGGAATGGGGAAGAAGAAGGCGAAACCGAACTTCCGCACGCTGGGCCAGAAGTACGGGAAATCGGTGCAGGGAATCGCTGCGAAAGTGCGCGACCTCACCGGATCAGAAATCACAAAGCTTCAATCGGACGGAAGACTGGAGCTTGTCGTTGACGGCAACAACTATCTTCTGGGCCTCGAAGATGTCGAAATCTCTCACGAGGATATCAAAGGCCTGTTGGTTGAGACCGACGGATCGCTGACCGTTGCACTCGACACAGAACTGACGGAAGAACTGATCGACGAAGGACTTGCGCGGGAGTTTGTTAACCGAATCCAAAATCTGAGAAAAGATTCCGGCTTCGAGGTGACGGACAGGATTGTCATCTATCACCGTTCATCGGACCGTCTGAAGAAGGCGCTGCAAAAAATGTCGGGGTATGTGATGCAGGAAACACTCGCGAAGGAAATCCGCGACGTCGCGGGCAACGGATCCGTACCTTTGAAGGAAGAAGACATCAGTGGCGAGCGTACAGAAGTTGCAGTTGAAAGAATTTAGTGTATATTGCACAATCGTTTTTTGAAACTCACGGGATTCTCACTGGGGGTATTTTTCATGCCAACGAAGACAGCGAAGAAAACAATTGCATCGAAGTCCGCGAAGCAGTCCGTTGCGCGGCCCGCGAAAGTTGCGAAGGTCAAGGCAAAACCCGCGCCGCCGAAAGTTTCTGTTCGCAAAGGATACTCCAAGAGCGAGCTTGGACATTTTCGCGCAATCATCCTTGAGAAGCGGAAAGAGATTCTCGAAGAGCTGGAATCCCTGAAGGCGACCATGATGGATGTGCAGACGGGAGAATATGTCACGGAAAACTCGACCTACTCGCTGCACATGGAGCAGGGAACCGACGCGATGGAGCGCGAAAAGGTGTTCCTCTTTGCCTCGCGGGAGGGGAAGTTCCTGAATTATCTCGATGACGCGCTGAAGCGTATCGAAAACGGAAACTATGGTTTCTGCACGGACTGCGGCAAACTGATCGACAAAGAACGCCTTGAAGCCGTTCCGCACGCCCAGCTCTGTGTCTCCTGCAAGATGAAGAAGGGAAAGTGAAGCCGGTAGCCAGGCTCTCGTTCTGCCCTGAAATCCGAATCATAAAGGCCCGCTTGTGCGCGTTCTGTATGTAACCGGTCTCATCGTTGTCGCAGACCAGGTGACAAAACTCCTCGTCAAAGGGTTTACGGTTCCCTTGATTCAGTTCTACCATGCGGGCATGCAGGTCGGTGCCAGCATTCCTGTCATCGGAGATCTCGTCCGCCTGACCTTCATCGAGAACCCGGGAATGGCGTTCGGCATAGACATAGGAGGACGGCTGCTACTGACCGCGTTTTCTGTTGTCGCCAGCGTCGGAATCTTCTACTATCTCTACCGGATCCGGACGGAGACGTTCATCATCAGGCTCTCACTCGCGATGATCCTGGGCGGAGCCATCGGAAACCTGGTCGACAGGATCTTCTACGGCGTCATGTTTGGCGAAGCTCCCTTGTTTTACGGAAAAGTGGTCGACTTTGTCGACATCGACTTCTTCAATCTTGATTTCCTGGGTCTTCATATCTCTCGATGGCCGGTGTTCAACGTCGCCGATGCGGCAGTGTCGCTCGGCGTGCTGATGATGCTTCTGTTCCACCGGCAGTTCGGCAAGGACGAGACCGCAGCCGCCGGACCTTCTCACGGACTTTCCTCAGAGTCGTTGGACCATCAGAACGAAATCCCCACGTCGCCCGGCAACCCTTCCTGAGCTGCCCTCCATTGCACCGGGAGCGGATCGGGAAATTCTCCGGTTTGTCATCCCTCCGGGACATTCCCGCCAGCGCATTGATGTGTACTTGACCCACCACGTCGCGAACGCATCCCGCAATAAAGTCCAGCGCGGGATTGAAGACGGACTTGTCCTTGTGAACGACAAGAAAGTCAAGCCAAGTTACCTCGTCAACCCGAACGATTCCATCGTCGTCACCCTTCCGCGACCGCCGCGAACCGAAGCTCTTCCTGAAGACATCCCGCTGGACATTGTCTATGAAGATGATGACCTGCTGGTTGTGAACAAGCCGGCCGGCATGGTGACGCACCCTGCGTATCGAAATTATTCCGGGACGCTCGTCAATGCGCTGTTGTTCCACTCTCAGCAATTATCGGGCGTCAATTCGGAACTGCGACCGGGGATTGTCCACCGGCTTGACAAGGATACGAGCGGACTGCTCGTTGTCGCAAAGAATGACGACGCGCACCATCGCCTCGCAAAACAATTCTCGAAGCATTCCATTGAACGTGAGTATCGCGCAATCGTGTGGGGGAGGTTCAAGAACAAGCGAGGGCGGATCGAAGCAAATTTGGGGAGGAGCAAGAAAGACAGAAGAAAGGTCAGCGTGACGGCACACGGAAAGCACGCCGCAACGCACTACGAAGTGTTAAAGCAGTTTGAATTCCTGGCGCTCGTGAAACTAAACCTCAAAACCGGCCGCACACACCAGATTCGCGTCCATCTCGCCCATATCGGACATCCGGTGTTTGGCGACGCAACCTATGGGGGGAGGAACAGCGAATGGGGTGGGCTGTCGGGGAAGAAAGCTCATCGCGCCGCAAACCTCTTGAAACTGACCTCACGTCAGGCGTTGCATGCGAAGACGCTTGGGTTTGTGCATCCCACATCGGGAACAACGGTCCGGTTCGAGTCGGATCTTCCGGAAGATATGAGCGTGCTGATGGAGAAGCTGGAAGGAGAAAACGACGCGGCGTGAAGATGTCACGCCGCGTATGGTTTCAACTCTTGAGGCT
The DNA here is from genome assembly GCA_049644265.1 of Bacteroidota bacterium. Classification (GTDB taxonomy): domain Bacteria; phylum Bacteroidota; class Ignavibacteria; order UBA10030; family UBA10030; genus JBARRO01. Next base: position 33,754 of record JBARRO010000137.1, on the reverse strand, counting down.
TACCGGCCCCTTCGCTGACTACCCGAAGGTTGGCTTCTGGGCGAAGATTCCGGTCTACGTTGCGGTGAGACTTTGGGTGCCTGGCGGAATTCACGCGGGGTTGTTCGTCCACGGTTTTCAAACGAGGGCGACTTTTCGCGGTTTCTCGTTTCAGGACGCACTCGAGGAGTCGCATCACTCTTCTTTCGCTGGTCGACGCGCGGCTCAGCTTGGGGTTGCGAGGTCGGCTGATCCTGACGCCGGATTTCCCGCTGTTCAATCGTTCCTTCTCTTCCCGCATTCCGATCTGTCCCGCTCCGGACCTCATCACGCCGCTGTTCGATGCTCTTCAGATCCAGGGAGAGATTTTTTTCTCCGCGCCGCGCCTCGATCCGTTCGGGATGCTGCTCAAACTCGGACCGCGAGGGACGGTAGATCTCGAGGCGTTCAACGCCTCCGTCACGCACCACCTGCTCTCCGCGTCTGTCGGTCGTTTCCCGCACGTCGAGCCGGGCGATGCGGGTGTTTGTCCTGCGCTCGATGTAGTTCCGGTCCACTCCCCGATTGATGATCCTATCGCGCTCCGACTCATATCGCCCGGCTGAGCGTGTGGTGTGAATCAGACGGCGGACGCCGTCGGTCGGAACAACGTCGCGGTAGCGGACGGTCGCCCCGAAATTTCTGTAGGCGATGAAATTCCAGTAGTGATACGGCGCGGTCCATCGACGCGTAAATCGGATTCCAACCGTGATGCTGAAACTGGCGTAGGGTGGGAGGGGCGCCCAGCCGATGTAGGAATCGTTGTATCTCCACTCGACCCACGCGGGGCCCCATTGATCGTCGGGAACCCAGACCCAGCCATAGTAATCGTCATAGTACCAGCGGCCGTAATGAAACACCGCCCATCCAAACGCCTCGTACGAAACCCAGTACCATCCAAAATCCGTCCAGACCCATCGACCGTCGAGATACGGTCTCCAACCAGCCTGAACGCGCAGAGGTCTCCACACACGATATCCAGCGTCAACCTCGATCCATTCTCCGTATGGACTGAGGGATGAATAGAAGAATCCGACCTGAACTCCGGCGCCGCTGTGAGCTGGTGCGGCAACGACAGTGTCGCTGAACCAGAGTGAAAACGCGATGATCAGAAGTGATAGGAGAGTTGTTTTTTTCATAAGGCACCTCAATTTCAAGAATTTTCTACAGGAATACAATCAACCACCGTGCCATCGGAATAGTGACTCGAGAGTTCCAAATTGGAGGGAAATCGTCATTCTCCGTCCTGCGGAATATCCGATTTGTGCGATTGAAGGGACACCGATTTTTCCCGATCCCCTGCAACAGTTGCTTGATTTCTGCGGTAAAAATCTCCATCTTCACTGAAACGTTTTTGACCTTCTTCAACGCAGCATGAGAATTCTCAAGTACCTCGCTCTTCCGGCACTTCTCGTAGTTGGATGCTCCGAGGACAGCACCGATGTGACCGCTCCGATCAAACCTCTCGTTGCGCCTTCCGACCTGGTTGTTACGCGCACAGGGTTGACCGCCGTGAGACTCACTTGGAGTGACAACAACAGCTCAGAAGAGAGTTTTGCGATCGAGCGGAAGCAGAATAACGGTGAATTTCTTCCCCGCCTGTTTGTCACACTGAACTCCACGAGTGCGCGAGACACGCTCGGGCTGTTCGTGGACACCACGTACACGTACCGCATCCGGGCGCTGCGGTATTTCGACGAGCCAAGTCCTTATTCGAACACGGCGACGATTTTCCTCACCCCGTTTTTCCCGTGATGCCTTCGGGTAGTCCGTCTCAGGTTTTCTATGCCTGCTCTTGAAACGTTCGAGTGGTTGGTGCAACAGTTCTGGCGAAACCCCGACGAAGAAACGCAACGGTCCTTGAACGAGCGTCGGAAGTATCTCCAGTCTCTCCGAAACGAGAGCGAGCGATTCGTGTTCCTTGAAGAGTTCATGGAAGAGTCGCGAGAGATCAAGAAACAAAAGAAACGTTGAAAGCACTCCACAGAGAACCCTGAGAATGGCAGAGCTCACAGAGAAAAGATATGGGTGTGAGGGTGGCTCAGTGAGAGGCATTGCATATCTACAGTACCGATTCTTATCCAACCTTTGAAAAAAATTCCCTTCCTGATCGTCCTGTTACTTTCTCCCATTCACGCATTCGCGCAGTGGGAGAGCGTGGGCAGGATCGACTCTGTTATCCAACGTAACAATGAGGTAGAATTACGGAGCGGACGAGCTGTCGTAAGAGTCTCGGTCCTCGCAGAAGGAGTTGTGCGGATACGAGCATCGCGGGATGGCGCGTTTGAGCCGGATCAGTCAGCTGCGGTGGAGGAGAAAATGCGTCAGCCAGTTTCGACGGAAATTCACGATTTCAATGATCGCGTCACGCTGAGCTCGAATCGTTTAACAATCCTCATCAAAAAATCTCCGCTTCGGCTTTCTTTTCTTGACTCTGCCGGAGTTCTTCTGAATGAAGATGATCCTCGTGACGGAATGGCGTGGAACGGCGATGAAGTACGCGTTTGGAAATCCATGGCCCCGGGCGAAAATTACTACGGCCTTGGGGAGAAAAGTGGCTCATTCAACAGAACCGGCAAGAGTTATACGATGTGGAATTCGGACATCCCGGCGTACAAGGCAGACACGGATCCTCTCTATCAAACCGTTCCTTTCTACTTCGGGATGCGAAAGGGGCGGGCTTATGGGGTTTTCTTTGACAACTCGTATTGGTCGTCCTTCGACTTCGGGAAACTCTCTCCTCAGCGTTCTTCGTTCGGGGCGACAGGTGGGGAGATCAACTACTATTTCTTCGACGGTCCTTCGCCGAAGGAAATTCTCTCACAGTTCACCGACCTTGTCGGCCGGATGCCGCTTCCCCCCCGATGGAGCCTTGGTTACCAACAATGTCGCTGGAGTTACTCCCCGGAGAGCCGGGTGCGTAAGCTGGCGAAGACATTTCGGGACAAGAAGATCCCATGCGATGTGATCTATCTCGACATCGACTACATGGAGGGATACAGAATCTTCACGTTCAGCCAAAAGAACTTTCCGGATCCGAAGGAAATGATCTCGGACCTGGCCAGGGACGGATTCAAAGTTGCTGTGATCATTGACCCGGGGATCAAAGCTGATACCTCGTACCATGCGTTCCAATCCGGTACTAAAGAGGATGTCTTTCTGAAATACCCGGGCGGGAAAACATTCATCGGAAAAGTATGGCCGGGGGAGTGCGCATTCCCGGATTTTTCGAGCGAAAAGGTGCGTCGATGGTGGGGTGAAAACCTTCACATCCTGACAGATGCGGGGATCAGGGGATTCTGGAATGACATGAATGAGCCCTCGGTCTTCGACGTTCCAACGAAGACTGTCGATCTCGACGTTATTCATGAAAATGACGGATGGAAAACGACGCACGCGCGCAACCATAACATTTATGGCCTGCAGATGACGCGGGGGACATACGAAGGAGCCCGGAAGCTTCGTCCGAACGAGCGCCCGTTTGTTCTGACGAGGGCATCATACGCCGGCGGGCAGCGCTACTCGGCGGCATGGACCGGCGACAATGTGTCGTCGTGGGAGCATCTGCGACTGGTCATCCCGATGTGCCTTGGCGTCAGTATTTCCGGACAACCGTTTATCGGATCTGATATCGGGGGATTCATCGGCAGTCCGTCGGGAGAATTGTTCGCACGCTGGCTCCAGCTGGGCGTTTTTACGCCGCTTATGCGGTCGCACACGGTGATCAATTCCCCGGACCAGGAGCCATGGTCGTTCGGAAGAAAATTTGAGAAGATCAATCGCAGCACGATTGAGCTCAGGTACCGGTTGCTCCCGTACATGTATTCCGTCATGGCTGAAGCTTCGGTCACGGGAATTCCGGCAATGAGGCCACTCATCATCGAGTATCCGGAAGATCCTGAATATGCTCGGAATGAGACGGAGTTCATGTTTGGCGACAACCTGCTCATTGCGCCAGTTCTTTGGCAAGGCGATACTGTGCGTGAGCTTCGCTTGCCAGCCGGCGAATGGTATGACTACTGGACGGGGAAGAAATTCGACGGCAAGAAGCATGTCAAAGTCAGCGCACCGATCGGGAGAATTCCAATCTTCGTCAAGGCGGGCACCGCTCTTCCAACTCAGCAGGTCGTGCAGTACACGGAGCAGGCACCCGTCGATCCTCTGACGATCACTGTGTTTCCCGGCGCCGGCCTGGCAACCTCCTACTATGAGGATGACGGCCTTTCATTCGATTATGAACGCGAAGCCAATTTCAAGCGGACAATGAGCGTTGAGACGACGAAGGAATTGTCGACACTATCGATTTCTGCCGCTCAAGGCAGCTACGATCCTCCGACACGCTCTCTGGTTGTGTGTTTCACGGGTATTTCTTCGAAACCGGCGGAAGTGCGTTTGAACGGGACTCCAACCTCGTCCTGGAAGTACGACAGAACTGCAAAAACGGTTACGGTGAAACTTCAGGACAGTCGGAGTGAGATGTCCTTCAAAGTTGTCCGATGAAAACGACAACAAGCTGAAAAGGAATTGACCGATGCTACTTCACCACAAGTTCATACAGGTTGCCAAACAGTACGGAGATAAGCTCGCCATCATCGATCGAACGACGGACCGGCGGGTGACATACACGCGCGCGCTCATCGGCTCTCTCATCCTCTCCGAAAAGTTCAAGCGCTATGATGAGGGGTTCATCGGCCTTATGATTCCGACATCGGCAGGGTGTGCACTCGCCATGCTTGGAGCCCTCATGAGCGGCAGGACCCCGGTGATGATCAACTATTCGACGGGGGCGGCGCAGAATGCGGAATTCGCACAGCGCAAGTGCGACTTCAAGACGATTATTACTTCCAAGGCGTTGCTCGAAAAAATCAATTGCCCGAAAATCCCCGGCATGGTGTTCCTCGAAGACATCATGGAATCGATTTCCATTGCTGATAAACTTGCTGCAGCCCTGAAATCAAAACTCCCGGCGTGGCTGTTGACGACGACCATCCATGCAGGAAACGACAACGACAACCTGTTGATTCTGTTCACGAGCGGAAGTGAGAAAGATCCGAAAGCCGTCCAGTTAACGCACCGGAATATCGAATCAAATGTTCAGAGTTTGGGAGATTGCTACCATCTTTCCGACAAGGACTCCTTTCTCGCAAATCTCCCGTACTTCCACGTCTTTGGGCAAACCGCGAACCTTTGGGCGCCGTTGTATTTCGGAATGACCATCGTAACCTACGCGAACCCGCTGGATTTCAAGACGATATGTGATATTATTCGCGAAGAGAAGCCAACACTGGTTGTGGGAACCCCGAGTTTCTTTTGGGGGTACCTGCACAAATCATCACCGGGGGATTTCAACAGTGTTCGCATCATGCTTGGCGGAGCGGATAAATGCCCCGACGCGTTACGGAAAGCATTCATGGAAAAACACGGGAAGGTCCTCCTGGAGGCCTACGGGACAACCGAGACGAGTCCTGCGATTACGGTCAATACGCCTGATGCGAACAGGCCGGGCAGTGTGGGGAGGCCACTTCCCGGTGTCCTGGTGCGACTTGAAAACTATGAGACGGGCGATCCCTGCAAGGTCGGCGAGATTGGTAAGATCCTGACCAAGGGGCCCAATGTGATGAAGGGTTACTTTGACGATTTTGAACAGACGTCACTCGCCATTCGTCACGGCTGGTACGATACAGGTGACATGGGGTGGATGGATGAAGACGGATACCTCTGGCATGTCGGAAGGCTTAAACGATTTATGAAAGTCGGAGGGGAGATGGTTTCGTTGATCAAGGTTGAAGATGTCATGGAAAAATTCCTTCCTGAAGACGTGTCCTGCTGCGTTGTCGAAATTCCGGACGCCATGAAGGGGGCGAAGATCGTTGCTGCGGTCACTCAGCAGGTGGACGAGAAAGCGATCATAAAGCAAATGTCGGCTCATTTGCCCAACATTGCCCTGCCAAAGCAGTTCGTCGTCATTGAGGAGTTTCCAAAGATGGGGAGTGGGAAGATTGATTTTCGGTCGGTGACGAACAAGGTGCAGGATATAGTCCTCGCAAAAGCAGCCAATGTCTGATTCTCAACCGTTGGAATGGCTCGAAATTTTTTCTATATTTCACCATGCAGCACTCCGAAATTCTCCTCGTACTCGACTTTGGCGGTCAGTACACCCAACTCATTGCCCGCCGGGTTCGGGAGCTTGGAGTCTATTCGGAAATCCACCCATTCAACGTTTCCGTTGAAAAAATCAACCAACTCCATCCCGTCGGGATAATTCTCTCCGGCGGTCCCTCGAGCGTCTACGACCAGCAAGCTCCTCACCCGGCAGAAGCCATCTATCAGCTTGGAATCCCGATTTTGGGAATCTGTTACGGGTTGCAGCTCATCGCATACCAGATGGGTGGAAAAGTCGACCCTTCTGCGCGAAGGGAGTTTGGCAAAGCGGCGCTTCATATCGACAGCAGGGATGATCTTTTTTCCGGACTCGATGGCTCGACAAATGTATGGATGAGTCACGGCGACGCTCTGAGCAAACTTCCCACCGGCTTCGAACCCATTGCACACAGTGACAACTCTCCAATCTGCGCGATCCGGAATCCTCAAAAGAAAATTTTTGGCGTCCAGTTCCATCCGGAGGTTGTTCACACTCCTGACGGGAAGAAAATCCTGTCGAACTTTGTCTTCAAAGTCTCCGGAGCCAAAGGGGGGTGGGCACCAGCTTCGGTCGTGGAACAATACGCAAAGGAGATACGAGAGCGGGTGGTGAGTTCGAAAGTTCTTTGTGCTCTCAGTGGGGGAGTCGACTCATCGGTTCTCGCTGTCCTGATGCACAAGGCCATCGGCGATCAGCTCCAATGCGTGCACATCAATAACGGATTGATGCGCAAGAACGAAAGCGAGCAGGTGGTCCGGACGTTCAAGGATAACTTCCGGATGCAGCTGACGTATATCGATGCCAGCGAAACGTTCCTCTCCAGGCTCAAGGGCGTTGTCGACCCGGAGCAGAAACGTAAGATTATCGGCGCCACATTCATCGAAGTGTTTGAGAAGCAGGCCAAGGAATTCACGGGTAATGTGGAATACCTTGCCCAGGGAACGCTCTATCCCGACGTCATCGAATCGACATCGTTTAAAGGTCCGTCGGTAACCATCAAAACGCATCACAACGTCGGCGGGCTTCCGAAGAACATGAAGTTCAAGCTGCTGGAGCCGTTCCGGGAGCTCTTCAAAGATGAAGTACGTCAGATCGGGAGGATGCTGAACGTTCCTGAATTTCTCGTCGGCCGGCATCCGTTTCCTGGACCCGGCCTGGCAGTGCGCTGCCTCGGAGAGGTCTCCGCGGAGCGGTTGAACCTGCTTCGCGAGGCCGATGACATTTTCATCCAGGAATTGAGGCGCGCAAATCTTTACGACCAGGTTTGGCAGGGGTTTGCCGTTCTATTGCCGGTTCGGTCTGTGGGAGTCATGGGCGACGGCAGGACGTACGAGTACACCATAGCCCTACGGGCTGTCAATAGCATCGACGGAATGACGGCGGACTGGTCACGACTCCCTCATGACCTTCTTTCGACCGTTTCGAGTCGGATAACAAATGAGCTAAGGGGAGTGAATCGGGTGGTGTATGACGTGAGCTCGAAGCCCCCGGCGACGATAGAGTGGGAATGATTGTCAATTGTCGATTGTCGATTGTAGATTTGGGAGAAGTTGAAAGTTGAAAATTGAAAGTTGAATGTAAAATCAGCTAGTTTGGAGTTTCTAGTTTCGCGTTTATTGCTTCGCGATTATTACCATTTACGGTTCACCATTTACTGTTCACTATTTACTGTTCACTGTTCACTATTTACTCTTCACCATTTACTATTTTACTATTCACCTTCACCCATCCCCAACTTATCGCTTCCCCTCAACTTTCTTCCATCCTGCTCATGATTGAACTTCGAAATATCACAAAAACCTTTGGCAACTTCGTCGCTGTCGATGGATTGTCTCTGACAGTCAATGCGGGTGAGTTTTTCGGGTTTCTGGGTCCCAACGGAGCGGGAAAGACCACGACGATCAAAATGATCGCTGGTCTGTTTTCGCCTACAAGGGGAGAGATTCTGATCAACGGATTCAACACGGTCACCCAGCCGATCGAGACCAAGCAGCAGCTCGCGTATGTTCCGGACCAGCCATTCTTGTACGACAAACTGAGCGGAAGGGAGTTCCTGTATTTTGTGGGGGGATTGTATAAAATCCCGAAAGAAAAACTCCATGACGTTGTTGCAGAACTGATCGATCACTTCGAGATTGGCACCTGGGTCGATAAGAGAACAGAGAACTACTCCCAGGGAATGCGGCAACGCATTACGATTGCGGCCGCCCTCATCCACAGTCCCCGCTCGATTATCATCGATGAACCGATGATCGGATTAGATCCTCGGAGCGCCAAGATTGTGCGCGATACGTTGCGGGATCAGGCAAAAAAGGGGACTTCGATATTCATGTCAACGCACAGTCTTCCTGTGGCGGAGGAGCTTTGTGACCGCATCGGCATCATCAACCAGGGTCGCCTGGTGTTCTGCGATGGCCGGGAACAGCTGAAGCAATATAAAGAGCGACTGGACGGAAAATTCGAATCGGTGTTCCTCGAACTCACGAAATAGTCCGAATGAGCACGCTGCTCCATATCCTGAAATACAAGTTCATTTCGTTTGTCAAGACCACGTTTGACATGCGCTATGTCAGCGTCATTCGTGGGATCGGCTCCCTCCTGGTGTTTGGCGGGTTTGGCCTCGGGGCGTACTACCTTGCGCACGAAATTACGCGATTTGTTCTCGACCAGACCCATGCGGGATTGTACCTGTACCATCGCTTCATCTCGATGATGATGTTCGTGTTCTTCGTTGCCGTCAACCTCGGCAATATCATCGTCTCGTATTCAACATTGTATCGTTCGACGGAAGTCAATTATCTCCTCACCAAGCCGGTCTCCTATACCAACGTCTTCATTCTGAAGTTTCTCGACAACTTTCTGTATAGTTCCACCACACTCTTTCTTGTCGGATTTACGGTTCTTCTGGGATACGGGCAATACTTCGGATATCCGTGGTATTTCTTTGTGGGGGTGATGGTGTTTGTTCTCGTTCCCTTCATGTTCCTCGCCGCATGTCTTGCGGTTCTGGTGCTGATGGCCATCATGAAGACGGCGGGAAAAATTGGTTTTCGCAAGGTTATGGTGGGCCTGTTTGGGCTCTACTTCGCCTTCATCTTCATGTTTTTCAGTGTTTCCAATCCCGTCAAGCTCGTGGAAGACGTCAATAAGTACTATCCGAACGTCGACCAGTATATTTCGCAACTCACGCCGGGATTCCTTCAGTATCTTCCCAGTCACTGGGTTTCGGAGTTCCTCTATTATGTAGCGAAGGGAGAGATTTCCAATGCACTGCCGTTCCTTGGAATTCTTCTCGGGGTGACTGCCGCGCTGTTTGTTATCTGCCTGCTTGTTGCGCACAGGTTTTATTACCGAAGCTGGCTTGTTTCCTTGCAGGTTCAGGCGCGGGAGAATTCTCCCTACGACCCCGAGCATCTCATGTTCTTCGATTTTCGGTCCAAAGGATTCCTTCCACCTCAACTTGACTCTCTTCTCAAGAAGGAATATTTCACGTTCTTCCGGGAGCCGAGCCAATGGATCCATCTCCTTGTGATGCTCGTCCTGACCGCACTCTTTATGGTAAGTGTTGGGAGTCTCAACCTTCGTCTTCGCGTCACGGACGTTCAGCTCCTGACGTACCTTGTCCTGTTTGCGTTCGGCGGCTTTCTTACGAGTTCTCTGACCCTCCGGTTCGTTTTTCCCATGGTAAGCCTTGAAGGAAATGCCTACTGGAGCATCCGGAGCGCGCCCGTGGACGAACGAAAACTCTACATCCTGAAATTTATCATCGGCTTTGCGATGGTGTTTGTGCTGGCCGAGCTCGTTGCCGTGGCCACGAATATTCCCTTCACCAGGTTCTCAGCCCAACGACCGTTGCTCCTGTGGTTCGGCCTTTTCAGCGCACTGTGGATGTCGCTAACCACCGTCTCGCTCAATCTTGGCTTCGGCGGATATTTTTCCAACTATATGGAGAAGAATCCGATCCGCATTGCCTCATCGCAAGGAGCGACGCTCACGTTTCTGTTTACCCTTGTCTATTTGTTCGTCCTTGTGGTGATCATTATTCTCCCCCTCACACATTACTTTCAGTACCTCTTTATCTTCAGGCCGTTCAATTTCCAGAGTATCGTTGTCCCGGGAACGCTCTTTGCGGTGATCTCGATGATCATCGCAGTCTTCTCCTTCTCGGTCGGCCTTCGTTCCCTGCAACGGGATTTTTGATTGCAAATAAGCGGGTGATGTGCTATTTTCTCCTCGATGGTTGACGAACCGACCATATACTCCATGCTTGAACGTGCACGGGCGTTTGTCGATGACGGTAAGAACCTTCATGCGACGCAGATGTACTATGCGCTTCTTGAGGTTGCGCCGCACGTCGAGGATGCCTGGCTGGAGCTTGCGAACCTCTTCATCGACCAGGGGCAGTACGAGGCCGCGGAGAAGGTGCTTACTCGCGCTGCCGACACCGTTCGTGATTCCGCAGAATTTACGTTTCTGGTCGGCAAGCTCTATCTGAAGATGGGCGACTCCTATCGTGCGCTTGCTTCGTTTCGAAAAGTCGCCGCCGTTGAACGGTCGCTCCCGCAGAAGCTAAACGTGCAGCTGCAGTACAATCTCGCCCTGCTCTACTACCGCAAGGAAAACTGGCGGCTGGCGGAGCACTATTTTCTCAGGACCAAGGCTCTCGACCCGCGGTTTCCCAAGATCAACGAGTCGCTGGCGGAGTTGCAGCTGAAGCGCGGGGCCGTGACGGAGGCGCTGAATTCCCTGCAGGAAGCGATCACCGTTGAACCCTACAGCTGGATTGGCCATTACCTGCTCGGAGTTGCTTCGGTGCGCCTGCAACGTTGGCACCGCGCGCTGGAGGAATTCACGCAGGCGATCGATATGAATCCCAAAGAGCCCCGGGCATGGCAGATGTGCGGGGATGTGTTGTTGAATCTTGAACGATACGATGAATCGGAACAATACCTCCGAAAGGCCCTGGAGCTCAACCCGGATCTCACGGATGCGATGGTGGGATTCGGATTTCTGTTCCTGAAACGGCAGGAGTTCGAGCAAGCCGGTTCATATTTCAAACGGGCGCTTCTGCGCGACCCCGGTCATGAGCGCGCCAAGCAGGGGGAACGTGAGCTCTTGCATGCACTCAAGCTTCGGTGACGAATGAAGTACCTCTTGTTGTTCATCCTCTGTAGTCTCCTCCTCCTTTCCGCCCTGTCGACAGCGATCGCATCTTCAGCGGCGCAGGACAGCATTCTGTTCCGGCCGGACGTGGAGCGTATGTTCGTCGCCGCGATGAGTTTGTTCAGAGCCGGAAAGTATGACAGCGCTGCGACGATGTTCGTGAGAACAGCGAAAGACTTTTCCCATAGTCACCGTTCGACCGGTGCGTACATCATGGGGGGAAAGGCATACTACCGCAGCGGGAACTATCGCGAATCGATCAAGCTCCTGAAAGACCTCCTTGATCTGTATGCGGAGTCCCGCTATGCCGACGACGCGCACTACACACTCGGCCTGAACTACTACCGGATGGGGCGATACGAAGATGCCGCAACCGAATTCCAGACCGCGCGGCAGGGAAGCAGGGACCCTCAGATTATTTCCCGTTCCGACCGGATGCTTGAGACGCTCACATCGACGAACCTTTCCATCGCGGAGTTGCAGCTGTTGCTCCAGGACGCCACGGTCGACGAATTGAAGGCACTCATCAATCTCCGCATTGCCGAGAAGATCTACAAGACCGGAGACACGAAAGCGGCGATGGATGTGCTCCGGGGGATTGTGAACCTGGCGCCGCAAATCAAGTACGTCGGCGACGCGCTCTCGCTGCTCGACCGGATTGAGAAGGGGGGAGTGATCAAGATCGGTGTTGTGCTTCCACTACTCCTGAAAGCGGAGAACGCGTCTGCACGGGAGGTGGGGATACAATTCCTGGAGGGAATTCAGGAAGCGCTCGACGAATACAATCAGGATGCGGTGATCAAGGTGAATATCGACATCCGTGACACGGAGCGGGATCCGTCGATTGCGGCACGTCAGGTGACGGAACTCTGCAACGACGAGCGCACCGTGGCGATTGTCGGCCCCATCTCCAGCAATGAAGTGTTTGCCAGCGCAGGAATTGCAAATGCGCGGGGAGTGCCTCAGATCACTCCGACCGGAACTTCAAACGGCATTGCGGGAATCGGGCCCTATGTGTTTCAGGCAAACCCGGACTACGACGTGCGCGGACGGTCGATGGCATACTATGCGGTTATGACTCTCAAGGCGCGTACTGTTGCCACCCTTGCCCCGCTGGATGCCGTCGGGAAACTCATGGCCGATTCGTTTCTCGACGAAGCAAAGAAGCTGGGCGCCGACGTCATCGACGCAGAATGGTATCAGGCGGGCTCGACGGACATCCGCACGCAGATCGCCGCCTTGCGTCTGAAGGCCCTGGGGAAAAAGGAATTTCCCTATGTCGATTTCACCGGGAACTTCAGACACGACGATGTACAGAAAATGGTTCTTTGGGGTGTGAACGAGCGGTCGCTCGATTCGCTGGTCGAACGCGGCGCGTTGGTGCGGGTGGATTCTCTTCTCGGAGCGGACTGGAAGAAAGCGGTCGACTCGCTGAATATCCCCACGCGCATTATCAAAATGAAATACGACAGCCTGGGGCTTCCGGTAGATAACATTGACGCCTTATTTGTGCCATTAGCAAGCTCGGACGAAATTCCCGTGGTCAGTTCACAGTTGAAGTTCTATAATATCCAGTCCCAGATTCTTGGGACGGGGGATTGGAACGACCTTGCGGAATTGGACCAGAACCGCCAGTATGTGGACGGAATCATGTTTTCGACGGATTCGTGGGTCGAGCCTGCAGACAAGGCGTACAAACTATTCGTGCTAAAGTTCCAGAAAACGAACAAGGGCAGGAAACCGGATGTCAATACCCTCTTCGGGTATGATGTGATGAAATTGCTGCTCCAGACCGTGGGGAAGGGTGCCGTGCACCGGAACGAAATTGCCGCCGCGATTCCGAAAGTGCAGGATTTTGCCGGCCTGCACTCGAAAATCTCGTTCACGGATTCGAGAGTGAACTCCTATCTTATCATTCTTCAATACAAAAACCGCTCCATCAGGAAAATCGGCGACGTGGACCTTTCTCACCGTCCGACGATTCCACCGGCACCGGGGCCGTGAGATATGGGGAGGGGGAAAACACACATGGGGAGTCGTGAATCATTTCACACGACGATCAAAGAATGGCCTAAGGGAGAGCGTCCACGCGAGAAGCTGATCCAACGCGGCGCACCCTCACTCACCGAAGCGGAGTTGCTCGCCATTCTGATTCGTACTGGCGTTCAAGGCTCGACCGCTCTGGACCTTGCAAAGAAACTTCTGGCAGGGGAGCGCACGCTTCGCGACGTCGCCTCCATGAGCCCTGACGACCTTCGTTTGTTTGGGATCGGCAGTGCTCGTGCGGCTGCGATCGTCGCTGCGTTCGAGTTGATGAGGCGTTTGCCGGCGAGCGATGGAAAAGAGAAGCCCATCATGAGGGGCCCTGAAGATGTCGTCGATCGCTACGGACCCCGATTGCGCGACTTGAAACACGAAGAGTTCTGGTCATTGCTCCTTAGTTCCTCGAACCGGCTTATCGGCGAGTGCAGGATCACGTCAGGAATTCTCAACTCCTCTCTTGTTCATCCACGGGAATGCTTTCATCCGGCCATCCAGGCCAAAGCCGCAAGTGTAATTTTTATTCACAACCATCCGAGCGGCAACCCGCAGCCCAGTCAGGAGGACCTCGCCATCACCAAGCAGCTTGTCGAGGCGGGGAGAATTCTGGGCATTCCGGTGCACGACCACATTATCATTGCTGGGACAAGCAGCACGAGCTTTGCAGAGAGCCGTTTGCTCTGACAGCGAATGGGGTGTGAACAATTGAGTCGATTTCATTGGAATCGTGGATTTTTCCTTGACTTTTTTGGCTCAAATATGTATACTGAAAAAGCAGCACCGAAGACAGGACTACTGGTATTAATCGTAAGGAGATGAACTCATGAAGAAGTCTCGCGTGTTCATTTTGGGATGCGCTCTGATGATAGCCGGTGTGATGGCGGGATGCAGCAGCAAGCCATCCGAGGATGAGCTCAAGCAACTGAATGACCTGAAGGCTGAAGTTTCCTCCCTTGAAAAGGAAATTTCTGCGCGTGAGTCTGAAAAAGCGGCGCTCACCAAGGCCATTGCAGAAAAGGACGCGCAGTTGGCACAATGCGCGAAGGACAAAGAAGCGGTACAACAACGTCTCAAAGGAATGTGATACGCAGACAAGGAGAATGACCCACATGAAAGCTTTTAGTCGTTTCGGTAGAATCTTCATCCTCGCCTGCGCATGCGTCTCATTTGCCTATACGCAGGAGCTCTCGAAAGAGGACTGGCAGAAACAAGTAACAGACCTTACCACCCGGCGGAATGATCTCAAGAACAAGCTGACGGCGCTTCAGACTGAAGTGGCGAATCTGCAAAAACAGGATGCCGACAAGTCGGCGGCGCTTAAGAAATGCCAGGACGAGATGACAGCGCTTGCAGGCTCCACCGAGGCTCCGTTTGTCGCACAGCTGGACAAGATCGACGCCCGTCTCAATGAACTTTCACGCTTGTCCAATCAGGATCTCTGGGCGCGGAGAGCCGAAGTCGACAGCGTACAGAGCTGGCTCGACTCCGCAAAAAAGAATGCGCTCGCGGTGCTTCCAAAGTATGCCACGAGGATTGCGGACGAACAGGGTCGAGTGGATGCCCTTCGCAAGACGTTGCAGCAGGTCATGGAATCAGGCGAGGCGATGCAGACCTACACGGTCGGAACATGGGCAAGGGACCGCGACTGTCTGTGGAATATTGCCAAAAAGCCCAAAGTGTATGACAATGCCTTCCTCTGGCCGAAAATTTGGCAGGGGAACCGCGACCAGATCAAGGATCCTGACGTGATCCAACCGGGCCAGCGGCTGAAGATTCCTCCGAAAGCCGAGTTGACGTCGGGAGAAAAGTCTGCGCTGCGATCCTACTGGTCAAAGAAGCAGAAGTAACGAGCGAGGAAGAGTTCACGAACGCTTTGCTTGAACAGGTTTTCTTCACATCAACGCCCTCTCCGCATGACTGCGGGCTGAGGGCGTTTCTATTTCAGCATCCGACCCGAAAGGAGGACCGCCAAACTTGACCGAAAAGAAGCTCCCGCTTGCCGGAGTTGATACTGTGCAGTTGCTTGGCTTCAACGATGCTAATCTCCAAATGATCGAGGATCGCTTTGATGCGACGATCGCTGTTCGCGGCGACCAGCTGACGCTCCGCGGACCCCAGACCGATGTTTCAAAAGTCGAGAAGATATTCAAAGAACTGATCTACATCCTCAATAAGAACGGCAACCTCAGCCCCAGTGACGTCGACACGGTCATCGACCTGGTTTCCGTCAACGGGTCCTCTCCCGAGCTCCCTCCCGAAACGTCCGCCGATGAGTCGGACGGTGCAATCCTCTACACGAAAGTCGGCATCATCAAGGCGCGAACACCAGGACAGAAGCTCTATGTCCAGCAAATTCGTAAAAACGATATCGTGTTTGCCATCGGTCCGGCGGGGACGGGAAAAACCTACCTCGCGGTGGCGATGGCGGTTACCGCACTCAAGAACAGGGATGTCACCAGGATTGTGCTCGCCCGGCCGGCGGTCGAGGCGGGAGAAAGTCTGGGATTCCTGCCGGGAGATTTTCGGGAGAAGATCGACCCCTATCTCCGGCCGTTGTACGACGCATTGGATGACATGCTGTCGGCGGAGAAGCTCAGAAGTTATATCGAGAAACGCATCGTGGAGATTGTGCCGCTTGCCTACATGCGAGGGAGGACGCTCCACAATTCCTTTGTCATTCTCGACGAAGCGCAGAATGCCTCAGCAATCCAAATGAAGATGTTTCTGACGAGGCTCGGAGCCCATTCGCGTGCCATCATCACGGGGGATATTACGCAGATTGACCTGCCGTCGAAAACGACCTCCGGTCTGGTGCAAATCCGCGAGGTGCTCAAGGATATCCAGGGGGTGTCGTTCGTGTACTTTGACCGGAGCGATGTCGTGCGCCACAAGCTTGTGAAGGACATCATCGACGCATACGACCGGTACCACATGAACGGGAATTCAGACGTCAAGTCCGGAGAGGGTCGGATTCCGCCGGCCTAGCGGAGGGTTCGCTTGCCTTTGTTCCAGAGCTCGTCCATTTCTTCAAGCGAGGATTGGCCGGGCTTCTTCCCCCGTTTCTCCAGCTCCTGCTCAACGAAGCGGAATCTTCTGGAGAACTTCTTCACAGCATGGCGGAGGGATATTTCCGGGTTGACTTTGAGAAATCGGGCATAATTGACAAGCGCAAACAGAAGGTCGCCGAATTCCGCCTCGATGTTGTGCCGTCGCTTTGACCGCTCTGCGGCGTGGAGTTCCTTCAGCTCTTCATCCACTTTCTTCCAAACGTCCTTTTTCTTCTTCCAATCAAACCCCACTTTGGACACCTTTTCCTGCAGGCGCGAAGCACGGAGAAGAGCCGGCATTTCTCCGGGGACTCCATCAAGCACGGAGGTACGTCCTTCGGTGAGTTTGATCCGCTCCCAGTTCATCTTGACCTCGGCCGCATCCCGCACCTTGGTGTTCCCAAAAACATGGGGGTGGCGCCGGATGAGCTTCTCTTTTGAGGTTTGCAGCACGTCGTCCAGGGTAAAGGCCTTTTCTTCCTCTGCCATGAGCGCATGGAGGGTCACGTGAAGCAGCAGGTCGCCCAGTTCGCCCTTGAGGGCTTCCAAATCGTTTTCGTCGATGGACTCGACAACCTCATAGGCCTCTTCAATGAGGCTGTGGCGGATCGAGCGGTGAGTTTGCTCCCGATCCCAGGGACATTCCTTTCGGAGCCTCCGCACGATTGAGAAATATTCATCAAAAAGTTCCTGTGTGCGCTTCTTTTTCAAGGTTCCTCCACAAATGTTGGAAACTTTACCGAAAAGTCCATGAAGAATCAAACGTTGTTTTTTAAGGAGTTAATCGTTAGATTTAAGAGAATTGAAAGCGAATCCACGAAGTTTTGAGATTGGCAACCACGAAGGATACAAAGGCCACGAAGTTTTTGAGGTTAGGAACCACGAAGGGCACGAAGGCCACGAAGGCCACGAAGTCTTTGAGGTTGGGACCACGAAGGACACCCAGGCCACGAAGTTTTGAGATTGGGAACCAAAAAGGGAACAAAGGTCGCGAAGGGTTCGCAGTGGATTCAGTTGTGACACCAGGGCTTCTGGGGCTGTAGCTCAGCTGGGAGAGCGCTTCGTTCGCAACGAAGAGGTCGGGAGTTCGATCCTCCTCAGCTCCACGAGATCGGTTCTGCGCCAAAGGCGCACCCGCCTCCGGCGGGGATCCCGATCAGCTCCACGAAGTTGGGAGTTCTCAGCTAAAGCTGATCCGCCTTTGGCGGAGATCCTCCTCAGCTCCACAAAACATCAGAATTTACTCGAGAATTGAGAATTCAACGTCGTATCATCATCGTGAGGTCAAGTCCCGCGCAACAAAGCGTTGCTCAACCCCGCCAGGTCCGGAAGGAAGCAACGGTCGGCAAAGGGTTTTGTGTGACGCGGGGGAGCTTGACCTCTTTCTTCTTCAGGCCCTTCTTCAGCAACTTCCGATTGTCCCGGCCTCGTCCGCTGGCTGCCGTCTCATCCCGCAAGTCGGCAAAACGGACACAATTCATGTTTAATTACTTTCCATTCACTCTATTAAATGCTGCCGGTCTTGCATGCCAGGAGTCTCTGCAGAGCTTCGGCCGATGTGGAACAACACGCACACAAGTGTCCTCCCGCGACGGATGGTATCCATTGCGGGTTCTTCCACTTCGCTTCGACGGTTTGCAGTCTGGTTCACTCATTGAAAGACTGAGGCGGCGGAACAACCCGTATGAGAAAAGATATCATCATCAATTCCACGGCGAACGAACACCGTATCGCCATCCTTGAAGAAAGCAAGCTTGCAGAGCTGTTTGTAGAAACCCCTGGTAGGGAACGTAACGTCGGCGACATTTACCTTGGAAAAGTTGCCAAGGTGATGCCCGGCATTCGTGCCGCGTTTATTGACATCGGCATGAACCAGGACGCCTTCCTCCATTTTTCCGACATCGGTTCCCTCGACGATTTCAATGCCCTCTTTGACGAGGACGACGACGAAGACGAGCCCCAATCCGGCAAACCTGCGACCCCCGTTGCACCCACCGAGCCTGTGAGCGGAGGAAACGGCGCCCCGGCGAACGGCGAAGTTGCGGTCGCTTCGTCTCCCCGCGAAGCTCCTCGACGCCACGAACAACGTCGCCCCGAGGTCAATCTCCAGAAAGGCCAGGACATCCTGGTCCAAATTACGAAAGAACCGGTCGGCAAGAAGGGGGTCCGTGTCCGCTCGGCAATCTCCCTTCCCGGACGCTTTCTCGTCCTCATCCCGTTTGACGGGAAAGTTGGCGCGTCGAAGAAAATGTCCAACTTCAAGGAAAAGCGTCGCCTCCGGAAGCTTGTCCGCTCGTTCCTCCCCGCCGGGTTCGGAGCAATCATCCGTACTGTCGCCGAGGGCAAGAGCGAAGAACTTCTCAAGCAGGACCTTGAAGAGCTCGTGAAGCAATGGAACACGATCGAGAAGACGGTCAAGGCCGAAAAAGCGCCCGCTCTTATCTACAAGGATATGAACACGACCTCCAGCGTGATTCGGGACCTGTTCCAGGATACCGTTGAGCACGTGGTCGTCGACGATAAAAAGCTCTTTAAGGAAATCAAGGCGTACGTGCAGTGGATGTCGCCCGACATGATCGAGCGTGTCGAGTTCTACAAGGGAAGGGAACCGATTTTCGACAAGTATGGGGTGGAGAAGGACATCCAGACGCTCCTAAGCAAGAAAGTCTGGCTCAAGAGCGGGGGATATCTCTTCATCGAGAAGACCGAAGCGATGACCGTCATCGATGTGAACAGCGGACGGTACGCGGCGAAGAAGGAGCAGGAACAGAACTCCCTGCGCACGGACCTCGAAGCGGCGCGGGAAATTTGCCGGCAGCTTCGCCTGCGTGATATCGGGGGACTGGTCGTCATCGATTTCATCGACCTGGAGGACGACAGAAACAGGAAGAAGATCTATGACGAGATGAAGAAGGAGATGAGGAAGGACAGGGCCAAAGTGACGGTGCTTCCGATGACGGAGTTCGGCCTGGTCCAGGTCACGCGTCAGCGGATACGCCAGAGCGTGCATCTCAGCTTCAGCGAGGCATGTCCCACGTGTGGCGGCACGGGGCTTGTGCAATCGAAGACCACGACGATCAACCAGATCGAACGATGGATCAAACGATTCAAGTCTGAGAGCCGCGAGTTCCGCCTGGAGCTGCGCGTCAACCCTTCGGTGTCGCAGTATCTCGCGCAGGGCACCATCAGCCGGCTGACGAAAATTCAGTTCAAATTCTTTGTGAAAGTGAAAATGATTCAGGACACCACGCTGCTTCCGGATGACTTCAGGTTTATTTCACAGAAACAGAACAAAGACATCACGGAACAGTACAAGCAATAAGAAGGATGGAATACTATGAAGTTCTTCATCGATACGGCAAACATCGCGGAAATCAAGGAAGCGGCAAGTCTCGGAGTGCTCGATGGCGTCACGACAAACCCCAGTCTGGTGGCAAAGGAAGGCAAAGACTTCCGGAAGTTGCTTGAGGAAATCTGTGCCATTGTCGACGGTGACATCAGCGCCGAAGTTGTTTCGGTGGACGTCGAAGGGATGTTGAAGGAAGGCCGCGAGCTGGCGAAAATCCACAAAAATATCGTCGTGAAGGTCCCGCTGATCAAAGAGGGCCTGAAGGCCGTCAAGAGATTCAAGGAAGAAGGGATCCGCACGAATGTCACCCTGTGTTTTTCGCCCAACCAGGCGCTCATGGCGGCAAAAGCCGGCGCATACATCATCAGCCCGTTTATCGGTCGACTGGACGACATCAGCCAGGACGGGATGAACCTGATCCAGCAAATTGTCACCATCTACCGCAATTACAACTACAAGACCCAGGTTCTGGTCGCGAGCGTGCGGCATCCGGTTCATGTTGTCGAAGCGGCTCTCATCGGCGCGGAAATCTGCACCATGCCATTCAAAGTCATCGAACAGCTCATCAAGCATCCCTTGACAGATATCGGTCTGGAGCGGTTTCTTGCCGACTGGAAGAAAGGGCAGCCGAAGTAACCATGAAACGAACAGCGTTCTGCGATATCCATAAGTCTCTCGGGGCAAAGATGGTTGAGTTTGGAGGATTCGAGATGCCCGTACAATACACCGGCATCATCGAAGAGCACCTGGCTGTCCGCAAGGGCGTCGGCGTGTTCGATGTTTCCCACATGGGAGAGTTTGAAGTCCGTGGGAAGGACGCATTGGCATTCCTGCAAAAAACGACGGTGAATGACGTCGCGAAACTCAGCGAAGGAAAGGCCCAGTATTCCGCGATGTGTTACAAAGAAGGCGGCATCGTGGACGATTTGCTCGTCTATCACTGCGGCGATCACTACATGCTTGTGGTAAATGCCTCGAACACACAGAAGGATTTCGACTGGCTCCAGTCAAACAAATCGGGTGCCGTCGACCTTCGGGATGTCAGCGAATCGACCTCGCTCCTGGCAGTCCAGGGCCCGAAATCCCTCCCAACTTTGCAGAAACTCACAAAAGCCAATCTCTCATCGATTCCGTACTACAGTTTTGTCAAGGCCGACGTTGCGGGTGTGCCGGTGATTCTTTCAAGAACCGGGTATACAGGAGAGATGGGATTCGAGTTGTATTTTGATTCGAGCCCTTCGACGGGGAAGAAGATGTGGGATGCGATCTTCACTGCCGGAAAGGAATTCGGCATTGTGCCGATTGGTCTCGGAGCGCGAGATACCCTGCGGCTGGAAATGGGATATTGCCTCTATGGGAACGACATCGATCAGACAACTCATCCCTTGGAAGCCGGCCTCGGATGGATTACCAAGCTCGAAAAAGGGGAGTTTAACGGCAAGGAGGTTTTGGTCCGTGCCAAATCCTCGGGCTTGAAACGGAAGCTTGTGGGATTTACATTGCCGGAAAAGAACCTCGCCCGTCATGGATATCAGGTGAATGCCAACGGCGCCGGCGTGGGGCAGGTGACGAGCGGGACATTTTCACCGTCCCTTCAGAAAGGAATTGGCCTCGCCTACGTGGGGACCGAATATGCCAAAGGAGGAACGACGCTGAGTATTTCAATACGGGGGAAAGATGTTCCTGCGACACTCGTGCAGGTGCCGTTTATCCGTAAACCATAGCTGCAAATCGGGGGAAACATGAAGCTCGATTTAACCTTCTCTGCAACCCAGTTTGACGAGTTACAGCTTCGGGAGCGGAACGTCGTGGTGATCGACGTGCTTCGCTCGAGCACCACCGTTGCTGTGGCGCTTCAGAACGGAGCCCGCGAGATCATTCCCGTTGCAAGCATTGAATCGGCGGTGAAGATTTCGGGAAGCCTGTTTGGAGAGGTGACGCTGCGGGGAGGAGAGAGGAACGGGAAGACGATCGAAGGATTCAACCTGGGAAATTCCCCGCGCGAGTACAACGAAGTCACGGTGCGCGGGAAGTCGATCATCTATTGCACCACCAACGGATCGGTGGCCATGGCCCGGAGCCGGTATGCCCGGCGCCTCGTCGTGGGGTCGTTCGTCAATCTTTCCGCTGTCGTGAATTTCCTCCGGGAAGAGAAGAACGACGTCCTCTTCATTTGCGCAGGGCGTGCAAACGGACTCGGCGGATTCAGTCTCGAGGACTCCGTGTGCGCTGGGATGATGATCCAGCAGCTCATGAAGCTCGACTCGAAGGACCTCGAGCTGACCGATTCCTCCAAAGCAGCGCTCGCGTTGTTCAAGTCGTTTGGCAGGTCCGTCCTGAAAATGCTGAAAGAAACGGACCACGGCCGCTTCCTGGTGGAAATCGGCTTCGGCGAGGACCTGAAAATCTGCTCCGCCGTCGACTCCGTTCAGGTTCTCCCCATGCAGGTCGGAACCGTCATCAAACTCCGCAAGGACGAAGGCAAACAGGAACCGGAATCCAATCCAGCCATAAAAGAAAAGACCTGACGGAGAGGAACGATGGCTGAATCCCAACAGGGCGGAAAGCCCAAAGCAGCCCCCAAGCATCGGCGACAGATACGAGCATTCCTCGGGATCCTCCTGTCCCTCATGCTGTTTCTCAGTATTGCGTCCTACACCTCGGCCGACCAGTCCAGCGGCGACATCTCGCTCTTTGATTTGTGGAAAGTCTTCACGAACGACGAGCAGATCCTCGCGATGGCGAACAACACGCATAACTGGCTTGGGCTTGTCGGAGCCATCATTTCCAACTGGCTCATCAACTCAACAGTAGGGTACGCCATCGTCGTTGCGCCGCTTCTCGGGTTTGCTTGGTCAATCTACTCTCTCAATCGCAAGAATCTTCAGAAGCTCGTTGTTTCGACAAGCTACGCAATCACCCTTGCGCTGTTGTTCGCGGCGTTTTGCGGCACGATTCGCCAGTTTGGCGAAAGTCTCCCGATGGAGTGGAGCGGTGCGGTGGGGGATTTTGTTGCGATCGTGCTTTCAAAACTCATCGGCCTGACCGGCACGGTTCTTCTGGTGTTTGGCGCGTTTGTCGTTGTCCTGACACTACTGATCGACCTCGACTACCGAAAGACCTACGAGCGGATCAAATCCTGGTGGGAGAATTTCCAGCTCTGGCTTGAGGAGAGGCAGGAAGCACGCGAAGCCCGGAATATGTTGAAGATGAAAGAGCAGGCCCGCAGGGAACTTGGCAAGCCCGTCGAAATCAGGAAGATGCAGGAAGAAATCAGCGCAGCATCCCCCGTCAGGAAACATGTTCCACCCTCTGTGAATGCTTTTGAGGCGCCGGAGCCCGTCGCGCCTCCGGAAGTTCAACCCCGGCACCAGGGAGAACCATTCTCCGGCGATGATGACGAGCTGCGTCTGGACATTAATGAGGCGGTGAAGGAAGAGGAGATCGACCTCGATAAACAGGAACGTGAAATCGACGAGGATAAGGAAGAAGAGATCGACTACGTGTTTCCCTCGGTTGAACTGCTTGAGACCGCACGAGCGTCGGAAGAGATTAACGAGGAAGAGCTGAAGGCGAATGCCGAGCAGCTTCGGTCGAAGCTCGCGGATTTCGGAGTAGAGATCGAAAGTGTCTCGGTCACTCCGGGTCCGGTTGTGACACTGTACGAACTCGTCCCGGCGACGGGAGTCAAGATCAGCCGGATTGAAAGTTTGCAGGATGACATTGCCCTTGCGCTGAAGGCAAAGGGAATTCGTATCATCGCACCAATTCCGGGCAAGGGAACGGTGGGAGTGGAAATTCCGAATCACAACCCTTCGCTGGTGACGATTCGCAGTGTCATCAACTCGGCGAAGTATCGCGACGCGAAAGCGGCTCTTCCGCTTGCCTTGGGGAAAACGATTTCGGGCGAGGTGTTTGTCGACGACTTGGCAAAGATGCCCCACTTGCTGATCGCGGGTGCCACAGGGTCGGGAAAAAGCGTCGGCATCAACACGGTCATCACGAGCTTGCTGTACAGACTGCACCCGAGTGAAATAAAATTTGCAATCATTGATCCCAAGAAGATCGAACTTTCCCTCTACAATAAACTCCGCAAGCATTACCTTGCCGTTTCACCCGATATCGATGAAGAAATCATCACGACGCCTGCGAACGCGGTCATGCTCCTGAAGAGCATCGAGCTCGAAATGGAGAAACGCTACGACCGCCTCGCAGCCGCGGGCGTCCGTAATATCGCTGATTACAACGAACGGCTGAAGAGCGGCCGTCTTCATGATACCGAGACGATCAAGCATCGGAAGCTGCCCTACATTGTGGTTGTGGTCGATGAGCTGGCGGACTTAATGATCACAGCAGCCAGGGAGGTGGAAGAACCCATTGCGCGTCTGGCCCAGCTGGCTCGCGCTGTCGGCATTCATCTTGTGCTTGCCACCCAACGACCTTCGGTCGACGTTATTACCGGAGTGATCAAGGCGAATTTCCCTGCACGGATTGCCTACCAGGTCTCTTCGAAAATCGACTCGCGTACAATTCTGGACATGAACGGCGCGGACCAGCTGCTCGGAAACGGCGATATGCTGTATCTGCCCGCCGGGAGCCCAAAACCGACCAGGATTCAGAACGCCTTCATCTCCACGGAAGAAATCGAGCGCATCACAAGCCACATCGGAAAGCAAAAGGGCTACACGAATCCTTCCAGACTTCCATCAGTGCTGGAGAAGAAACGAGCTGGAGGTTCCTCCGGCCAGACCGACAGGGATGAACTCTTTGAAGAGGCGGCGCACATCATTGTGCGGCATCAGCAGGGTTCCGTTTCGTTGCTCCAGAGAAGATTGAAAGTCGGTTACTCGAGGGCGGCGCGCCTGGTCGACGAACTTGAAGCGGCGGGAATCGTCGGGGCATTCGATGGCAGCAAGGCGCGGGAAGTGCTCATTGAATCCGAAGCAGAGCTGGAAGTTATTTTGAAGAGTTCAGTATGAAACGACTCTTACTCCTATCTGCCGTTCTGCTCGCCTCTGTTTTGCCGGTCGCAGCCCAGCAGGTCGCCCTGACCGTCAAGCAGGTGACTGAGCGCCTGCAACAGCGTTACGAAATGATCGACGACGCGACAGCCAAATTCGAACAGGTTGTGAAATTCGGTTTTTCGAATATCGAGCAGACGTTCCACGGCACCGTCACCATGAAAAAGCCAAACCGTTACCGAATTGAATCCGACAATCAAACGATTGTGACGGACGGCTCCACCGTGTGGGCGTATTCACCAGTCAACAACCAGGTGATCGTGGACCGGTACAAAGAGAATCAAAACTCGGTCTCGCTGGAGCAGTTCATTCTGAATCTTCCCACCAACTACTACGCGGCGCTCTTAGTATCGGAGAAAGGGAAGGACGGAACACTCCTGAACCTCAAGCTGACGCCGAAAGACGACAGGTCCTTTGTGAAGTCGGTGAAATTATGGGTGGAGGAAGGGAACTGGACTGTCCGCAAAGTGGCGATCATCGACGTGAACGATACGGAGACCACCTATCTTGTGAACGAGCTGAAATTGAACACCAACGTCAAGGAAAAGACTTTTACGTTTACCGCGCCGCCGGGAACGGAAGTCGTTGACCTCCGATGAAACCTCCGCAATACCCTCAAAGCCGTGAAGCTCAAATCCCTCGCCCGTAGTGCCATCAGTTTTCTTATTGCAGGCTTCTTTCTCTATTTTGCTTTTCGGGGAACGAATGCCGCTGATTTATGGCAGGCGCTGCGCACGGTCAAGTATGGATGGGTGATAGCCCTTATTCCGGTCGTCATCCTCAGCCATTGGCTTCGCGCGCTGCGCTGGGCACACTTGCTGGCGCCGATCAAGTCGGACCTCTCAAGCCGGAACCTCTTTTCCGCCGTCATGATAGGATATGCGGTCAATAATATCCTTCCGCGTGTCGGCGAATTCGTCCGGCCTCTTGTGATCGGAAAGCTGGAGAAGATTCCAAAGAGCTCGGCCCTTGCCACCGTCGTCGTGGAAAGGATTATCGATTTCATCTCCTTTTATTTCATCGTGTGCATCGTTCTGTTCCTCTATCCCCATTCCCTTGATCCGTTTGTAACCAATGTCGAAGCAGCCAGGCCGTGGTTTCTCGTCGCTTCGCTGCTCGCCTGCGTGGCATTCACCGTTGTGTTTTTCAAAGCGGAGGCATTGTTCAAGTTCCTTGCGAAACTGAAGCGTTTTGCTCCGGCAAGTCAGCAGGAACGTCTCGACAGAATCATCGATTCGTTTCTCTCAGGATTCCGCGTGGTTCAGATGAAGGACCGGTTGGGTGCGATTGTCGTCTACAGTCTCCTCATTTGGGCATTGTATGCCGTCGGAATGTATGTCCCGTTCTTCGCGTTCGATTCCCTCGCAAAGTTCAACCTGGATTTCGGAGCATCGGTCGTTCTGCTGACAATTACCTCCATTGCCTGGGTGCTCCCGGCTCCGGGAGCCATGGGAACGTATCATTCGTTCCTCACGGTCGCTCTGGTAAAACTGTACGGTGTGGACTCCGCCACCGCCCTGGGTTTTTCAATCATCACTCACGAAACCGGATACCTCATTGTCATGATCATCGGCGGGTACTATTTCTTCAAAGACCATTTTCGGGTCTCCGATGTCACAACGGACTCAGATACCATTCTTCCCAAACAGGTGTAACCCATGAAACAGGTAACACAGCACAATAAGACCGGCACGGTGCGCGTCGAGCAGGTTCCTCCGCCGGCACTGAAGCCCGGACATGTTCTTGTGCAGACGTCCTATTCTCTTATCAGCGCCGGAACGGAGCGCGCCTCGATTTCCAATCGCAAAGCGTCCATGCTCGAAAAAGCGAGGAGCAATCCTGATCTCGTGGCAAAGGTTCTTGAGCAAGTGAAACAGTATGGATTGGTGACCACGTACCGGCGTGTCCGCGATCGGCTCGATTCGTGGGCGTCGCTTGGATACTCCGCATCCGGCGTCGTGCTTGCGACCGGGGAAGGGGTTTCCCATGTGAAAGCCGGCGCTCGTGTTGCCTGTGCCGGTGGTGGATTCGCCAACCACGCAGAATTTATTGTTGTTCCGAAAAATCTCTGCGTTGCGGTTCCGCGCGGTGCAGACCTCGCCGACGCAGCATACACAACCCTGGGTGCCATCGCCCTGCAGGGAGTCCGTCAGGCAGAACCGATGTTAGGGGAAATCGTTGCTGTGATCGGTCTGGGATTGGTCGGTCAGCTGACGGTCCAGCTGCTCAAAGCAAACGGATGCGCTGTCATCGGGATTGACCTTGACCAGCATGCCGTGAACCTGGCGGAAGAATCCGGCGCGGACGTGGCAATCCGGCGGGGCAAGGATGTGAAGAAAATCATCGATGCCTTTACGCAGGGCCACGGAGTTGATGCCGTGATCATTACCGCTGCGACGAAAAGCGATGACCCGGTTCGGCTTGCCGGCGAGCTTTGTCGCGAAAAGGGACGCGTGGTACTCGTAGGAGATGTCGGACTTCATTTACCACGACCGCCCTACTATATGAAGGAGCTCGATTTTCGCCTGTCACGCTCCTATGGTCCGGGGCGTTATGATGTGAACTATGAGGAACGGGGAGTTGATTACCCGTTCGGATACGTGCGTTGGACCGAACAGAGGAACATGGCAGAATTCCTGCGGCTCCTGGCCGGAGGACAGGTGGATGTCAAAAAACTGACGACGCACCGTTTTAAGGTGGACGATGCAAAAGCGGCCTACGCAATGATTTCTGGCTCGCGAAGCGGCCCGTCCCAGCGATACGTGGGAATTTTGCTGGAGTATGAATCTTCGAGAAAAGATCCCGGGGCGGAGACAAAAGTCGAGTACCGGCAAGGTCAAGCAACGACGAGCGGCCTTCAGCTGGGATTCCTGGGAGCTGGGAGCTTTGCCCAGGGCTCGCTGCTGCCGCCTATTCAGAGTTTTCGCGGCACAGAATTGGTCGGCGTCTGCACCTCCAACGGGTTGAGCGCTGCGAATGTTGCGCAGCGGTTTCGGTTCGGATTTGCCACCACGAATCCGGACGAGGTGATCGGAAACGGGAAGATCGGGACGATCTTCATCGCGGCACGCCACAATGTACACGCACGCTACACGATCGATGGAATCAAAGCGGGGAAAAATGTTTTCGTCGAAAAACCGCTCGCCATGAACGCGGGAGAACTGCAGCAGATCGTCAAAGCATACCGGGAGGAAAAGAAACACCCGCCGATGGTCATGGTTGGTTTCAATCGTCGGTTTGCACCGCTTGTGCGGAAGGCGAAGCACTTCTTTGAGTCGAGTGTTGCGCCATTTGCGATGAACTATCGCGTGAGCGCGGGCCTGATACCCTCTTCCCATTGGTCGCAGGATCCCCTGGAGGGGGGCGGTAGAATCATCGGAGAGGTGTGTCACTTTGTCGATTTGCTCTCGTTCTTCGCCAACGCTACGCCGATACGAGTCTTTGCGGAACCCCTGGGCGCCTCGGACCGAAAGCCGGGAGACGATGATTCCGTTCTGATCACTCTGAAATTTGACAACGGGTCTGTGGGAGTGATAACCTATCTCGCAAACGGAGACTCCGCAGTACCTAAGGAGTATCTTGAAGTCTTTTCCACGGGCAGGACTGCGGTCATCGACAATTTCCGCACGCTCGCGATGTACGAGCAGGGAAAGAAGTCCGAAGTCCGCAGCGCTACGGTCGACAAAGGCCACCAGCACGAGATTGAAAGTTTCCTCCGGGCTGTAACGGAAGGCAAACCATCGCCGATTCCGTTTACGAGCCTGGTGTCGACCACCATGGCGACGTTCAGGATCATGGAATCTCTGAAGCTCGGCGTGCCGCTATCGGTTTGATGAAATATCCGAGAGTTTCAACGCCGATTCTTTTTGGGTACATCCTTGCGGTGCTTGCAGCTGTCCCGGCCGCGCGGGCCCAGGAACAAGACCACTCGTTCGTACATATGGCCTTGGGGATGGGGATTGACGTGCATTCGGCGCCTTCGATCGTCGACTACATCAACGCGCTTACGGTACAAGGTTCAACAAAGAATCTGGATGAGTTTGCGACGGCAACGGAGTTCTTTGTCACACCGGAATTCTCCGTTGCAGGTAACTGGTCCGTGGGACTGGAATACGCCTATCTTCTGAAATCGTATTCGGTGAATGACGGCTCAGGGTTGTCGCGGTGGGATTTTTCCTACTCAATGCAAATGCCGACTCTGCTGGCGCACTACGTTATACCCGACGACGCCTACTGGCTGAAATTTGGCGGAGGAGTGGGATACTACTTTGGCTCCATGAAACAGTCCTATGCCGTCTCGGGATCTGAAGATCGATTCTCTGCGCAGGGCCTGGGAATGAAACTGGATGTCTCGGGAAACACAAAGTTTGACGACCATTTTTACGGATATATCGGAGCTGACCTGCGTTGGTGCTTTGCAGGAGAGCTCAAGAATGACCAGGGGCTGACGCCAACGTATAACGGCGTCACGGCGAAGATGAATTTCTTCTCGCTCGGACTGAAATTCGGTGTTGTTTTTCAGCTCTGAGAAGAGAATGTCACAGAGATCACAGACCTGCCTGCCCTACGGGTCGTTGACCGGCAGGCAGGGAAATGAGGAGCACACAGAGGATGAGAGCTCGTATTTGATGAGAGGGTGTCGATGCCTGTTTTTTTCTCTTTTTCTGAAACCCCTTTCCCTTGCCCAGAGTTCTATGAAATCCTTTAACAGAGCCACCATAAACTCTCTCTTTTCTCTGTGAGCTCTGATCTTCTCTGTGTCCTCTGTGAAATTCTTTTGAAACGGTAAACATACAAAACAAAGAAAGGACAATGCTTTGACGCTTCTCCAGGCAACGATACTCGGAATACTCCAGGGCTTCACGGAATTTCTCCCTGTCAGCAGCTCCGGACATCTTGTGCTCGCCCAGCATCTGCTGCATATTGGAGGAACCGGCGATCTGACCTTTGATGTCTACGTACACTTCGGGACTCTTATCAGCGTCGTGGTAATTTTTTGGAACGACATTGTGCTGATGGTCAAGGCTTTCCTGAAGGCCGTTGTTTCCATGAACGTGAAGGAAGAATACCACTCAAACGAGCACGTGCGTCTTGCGACGGCGATTCTGTTCGGCTCGATCCCCGCGGGGGTCATCGGGATTCTTTTTCACGATGCAATCAAAGATGCGTTCACGGATCCCAAGCTCGTGTCGATGAACCTTGTTCTTACGGGACTCATCCTATTTCTCACGCGCCTTGCGCGGCCCGACGCAAACAAGAAAATCGGCGTCGTGACGTCTCTGGTGATTGGCATTGCCCAGTCAATCGCAATTCTTCCCGGAATTTCCCGATCGGGATCAACGATCAGCACAGCCATGTACCTCCGGATTTCGCCTGTGCAGGCGGCAAAGTTCTCGTTTCTCCTGTCGGTTCCGGTCATCGCCGGTGCGGCGATGCTGGAAACGCGAAATCTGATCCGAAGCGGAGCGGTCATCGGTGCTCTGCCACTTATTGTCGGCACGGTTGTCGCCGCGATCACCGGGTATTTGTCCATCAAACTGCTGCTTGCTGTGGTGCAACGGGGGAAACTTAGTTGGTTTGCGCTCTACTGTCTTATCATCGGCGTTCTTGGTATCATATTCGTGTAAGGAGGATTCCTATGGTTCGTGCAATGGCTGTCATTGTTCTGACCCTCGGTGCAAGCCTGGGTGTTTCCTGTCAATCCACAAAAGATAGTTCACAAACTGCGAGGAAAATCGTGAATGCTTCCATTGAGACATCCATGGGGACGATCGATGTCGAGCTCTATGAGTCGGATGCCCCGAAAACCGTCGAGAACTTTGTCGGCCTGGCCGAGCAAGGATACTTCAACGGGATCATCTTTCACCGGATTTCAAAAGGATTTGTGATCCAGGGCGGCGACTCGACAGGAACCGGGAGGGGCGGAAAAAGCATTTATGGGAAGGATTTTGAGGACGAGCTGAATTCCAGTACTCCATCATATCAGGCGGGATACCTCAAAGGCACGCTTGCGATGGCGAACCGGGGTCCCAACACGAATACCAGCCAGTTCTTCATTGTGCTCAACGATGCTCCATGGCTTCCCAAGAACTACACGATTTTTGGAAAAGTAACGAAAGGAATGGAAGTTGTCGATAAAATCGGGGCCGTCGAAATTATTCCTCAAATGGGACCGACGGACGGAAAGCCGAAGGTGGATGTGGTGATGAAGAAGGTGGTGGTGGAGAAGAAGGAGAAGTGAAACGGGAAAAGTGAAAGGTGAAAAGCGATAAGCGATAGGTGGGAGAGGGGATGTGGGATGCGGTAGAAAGCAGACGGCAGATGGCAGAAGGCAGACAGCAGTCAGTAGACGGCAAGCAGCACACCACAATGAAAACCTTCTTTCATCCACCGTTCCCCGGGCTTACTGAGGGACTCGTAACTGACAACTGATAACTGAGAACTCCTTCCATGCCCGAAGTCAAATACAAAGACTTCCAAAAAACCCTCGCAGGCTCGCGGTTTGCGCCGGTGTACTTGTTCTATGGGGAAGAGGATTTCCTTATCGAGGAGTGCGTCAACACGATTGTCGCCAAGTCGGTTGACGAATCCACTAAAGGGTTCAATCTGGACGTGGTCTATGGGAGCAAGGCTGATGTGAAGGACGTGATCGCGCACGCTTCGTCATTCCCGATGATGAGCGAGAAGCGCGTGGTGGTCGTGAAGGAGTTTGAAAAGCTGGTTTCGGGAGAGACGGCAAAGGAGATCTTTTCGGCATACGTCGACAAGCCTCTGGATTCGACGCTCCTGCTTCTCGTTTCGGAGGATCCGGATTTCCGTCGGAAACCGTTCACGGACCTGAAAAAGAAGGCGGAAGTTGTTGCTTGCCAACGCCTGTATGACAATCAGGTGCCGGCCTGGATTTCCGCACGGCTTGAAAAGCTTGGGAAGGCCTCGGACGCTGAGGCAGCACGGCTGCTCCACGCGTATGTTGGCAATTCCCTTCGGGCCTTGCAGAATGAGATCGACAAGCTCCTGATCTTCATCGGCGACCGCAAGGAAATTTCCGTTGAGGATGTTGCGGCGGTCGTTGGTGCGACGAAGGGGTTTACGGTGTTCGACCTGCAAAATGCCGTCGGCAGGAAGGATATGAAGGAGGCGACGAACATTCTGGAGCGCATGCTGGAATCCGGTGAAAGCCCCCAGCTGATTATCATCATGCTCACCCGTTTCTTCCTCCAACTCTACAAACTCTCTGAGCTTCAGCAAAAGCACGTTTCAGAAGGTGAAATGGCCTCGGAGCTTCGGATCTCGCCGTTTTATCTGAGAAGCTATAAGGAATTCCAGTCGGCTTTCTCTTCCCGACACCTCGAGGAGGGCATGAAGGCATTATGCCAGGCCGATGCGGAGTTGAAGAGCACTTCACACGACGCGCATTCGGTTCTTACGCTGCTTCTGTATTCCCTCATTCGTGGCTCTGTCGAGAAAGCAGCTTCGTAGAATGGAATCCCTCCAAAATCTCTTTGCACTTCCTCCTGAGGGCGAATGGGTGAGGTTCTTGTTATTCCTCGTTACGCTTGCGGGGGTTGTCGGCGTTGCCCAGGTTCTTCAAAAAAAACTGAATCTTTCCAAGGAAGTCGCCCGGAAATCCGTCCACATCCTCACCGGTGTTCTGGTTTTCTTTGCGCCGCGGATGTTCGTCTCCGCGCTTCCTTTGTTGCTTCTCGCGGTCATCTTCATTGTCGTAAATGCTCTGGCAATCAGGTCCGGACTCCTGGACGGAATCGGTGCGACCAAGCGAAAATCCTACGGCACGGTCTACTACCCGCTCTCCTTCCTGATACTCGTGGCGGTCCTTTGGTCCAGAAACCCCGAGATTGTTTCACTCTCCATCCTGACACTGGCGCTGGGAGATGCAGCAGCCGGGATTGTTGGGACGGCGATCAGACGTCCGACGGTATTCCGTCTCACATCGGACAAGAAGTCGATCGAGGGCTCGCTCGCGATGTTCATCGTGAGCTCCGCGACTCTCTATGGCGGCATGAAAGTGCTGTCCGGAACTTCGCATTTCCCCGATTTCTTCCTCTTGACCGTGGCAGTGTCCTGTTCAATCATCGCAACATGTTGGGAGGCGATTTCATCCCGAGGGTTGGATAATCTCTCCGTTCCACTCTCTGTCGCGTTTGTGTTATGGTATTTTCTTACACCGTCAGCCATGCGGGACTATTCCCAGTTTACACTCGGAATTTCCCTCGGAATCTTTATGGCCATTGGCTCCTATTATGCGCGTTTTCTTGCGGCAAGCGGAGCAGTTGCAACGTTTCTTCTTGCGTCGCTGATGTTTGGGGTAGGCGGATGGAAGTGGACAATTCCAATCGTTGTCTTTTTTGTTCTTTCAAGCGCCCTCTCCAAGGTTGGGAAAACGCGTAAGAAGAGCGTTGAATCCTATCAGGAAAAATCAAGCACACGGGATTACGCACAGGTGGCAGCGAACGGAGGAGTTGCGGGAGTGCTTATGGTTTTGCAATATCTTATCCCTTCGTACGATTTCTATCCCCTGTATCTGGGTTCAATCGCGGCAGTTACTGCTGACACCTGGGGAACGGAGATTGGAATTCTCTCAAGACAAAGGCCATTCCTCATCACCTCATTCAAAACAGTGGAAGCGGGGACAAACGGGGGGATAACGTGGATTGGATTAGGAGGCGGGATTGTTGGCGCAGCTATGATCGTTCTTAGTGCATGGACCTGGATTGAGATTCCAAGTCATGGATTTGCGATAGCGGCCGCCGGTGTTCTGGCAAGCTTGGTTGACAGTCTCCTTGGTGCAACGGTTCAGGGAGAGTATCAGTGCATGATCTGTGGCGCGGTGACGGAGAAGAAATTCCATTGCCAGCCCGACACAAAAGGAAGTCTGGTGAAAGGTTATTCGTGGCTGAATAACGATGCGGTGAATCTTGTATGCGGGGTTGTGGGCGGATTGTTAATGTTGCTG
>JBARRO010000136.1:0-3973 GCA_049644265.1 Bacteroidota bacterium | reverse complement strand
GTCCGTCCATTGGCCTGACTTCACCGCCCGCAGGATGTCGCTCATGAATTCGCACTCAACGTTGGTCACGGCGTCACCTCCCTGGTAATCCCCAGCTTTCCAGCGAGTTCAATCAATTTGTGCTTCGCACGAAACAGCAATACTTTCACACTTTTCTCCTTGAGCATGAGGATGTCTGCAATCTCCTTGTGTTCATATTCTTCCGCGTAGGCAAGCCAGAGGAGCGAACGTTGCTGAAGGGACAGTCCGGAGAACGCGGCTTGCAGATCGTGCCGCAACTCAATCGGATTGCGCACCTCGGCCGCCTCTCCACCCTCGGCCTCGAACCATTCCCGTTCGCGCTTCATCTTGCGCCAGTGGTCGCGCATACAGTTTGTTGCGGTTCGGTAGAGGTACGATTTCATCTGCGGCTCGTTCTTGTATTCGATCCTGCTTTGAAGAACCTTGATATAGGACTCCTGGAAGAGGTCGTCGGCAAGTTCGTTATCCTTCACCATCCCGGCAATATAGAGCCAGAGCGCCCGGTTCGTCCGCTCGTAGAATGCCCGAAAGACCTCCTCATCCATGTTCGATCACGAACTCCGGAGAGCCGGCAACAAATCCGCTCACTGTTTTGCCTCCCCGTTAGCAAGATGCCAACGTCGTACGAAGATAGCGGAAATCCCGGCAACTATCAGCATGCCGAAACCGAAGAACAACAAGAGCCCTCCCCAATAGTTGGACTCCATGGCCTGGCGGACGTAATTCGGGTCAGGATTCCCTCCGACCCTCAAACCGTTGAGCCAGAATCCACACCCAACCATCGTGGAGACGATGCCCACCTGAAGGAACCGAAGGACTTTATTCATCGGATTCGGTCTTGAAGCGGCCGGTTCTTCGAGAATTTTCTTCCCCTGCGGGCTTTGGGCAAAATCAATGAACTCTTTTGCGCTCCCAAACTTCTCGATCATTCGGTTAAACGAATCGATCCGCTGGGATTGCAGGTGCGTTGCAGTCTGGTATCGCCGGAAGAAGAGATAAAGGCCCCAGCCGAAAAATGCGAGAAAGCTCATAAGTGCTATTACATCCATTGTTATGTGGTCCATCGTGACTCCTTCTGAGTTAGTGTGTATACCGATTGGCGTAGATAAGACGACTGGGAGATCCGAAAGGTTAACAGGAGGCTTTATCGCGGCGATAGATCATTCTCAATGACCTTCCGGACGTTAGTGCTGGAGCGTCTTACAGTGGAATCCTCAGCGACTGATCACAGTTGGGGGATTTCTGCAGCACTCGCCATCCCATTTTCCTGCCGATCCAGCAGATTCTCGGATTCCAGATTGAAAGTCGTTTTGACTTAGGAGAGGAGCGGTGAGAAAAGCTTAGGCTTAGTTAAGTTCATAGGTCTCAAATGATCCTTTGCGTCCTTGGCTTGGGCTTTTTGGGGGCCCTCACCGCAAATCCAACATGACTGAGATTAACGAGCGCACCACGAGCACAAGAACGAAGATAATTTCCAACATGGCCTTTCAGGCAAAGGCGGCATATAAAGAATAGAAACCACCCAGCAGCACAAGGACCCCGGCTGCCCGCTTAAGGTAGATGAGTCCATTTGACTTACCTGCCCAAACGAGGTATTTTTGGACAAAATGTGACAGACTTCCTGCGGCGACGATAACTGCACAGTGTCCAAACCCGAATGCGCCAATCAAGAGCGCACCCTGAACAGGGCTGACGGTGGCAGCATTGAGCGCGACAGCAAGGACTGGGGCGAGATACGCGAAGGTGCAGGGACCCAAGCCGAGACCGAAGACAAGTCCAAGCATAAGAGCGCCACGCCAGCCAGAACCGGACTTTGATCCCATGTTCACCCCATCCCATGGAAGCTTTAGCACATCAAGCAGGTAGAGTCCGACGGCAAAGAACACAAGAGCCACAAGAATATTCCCAATCACTCCAACGTCCCCTAACATCCTACCCAGGAGTCCCGTCACAAGACCTACAATACCGATTGTGAAAAGAATACCGAAGGCGAAGGTGAAAGAAAAAAAGAAAGACCCTTTCAGATCCACGGTCCCCTCCTTGACAATGTAGCCAATGACAAGCGGAATGCTTGTCAAATGGCACGGACTGAGGAGAATGCTTGCCATCCCCCACCCGGCAGCTGCCAACACTGCCAGCGAAAAACTCCCGCTCATCGCCTCTGTCAACGCAGTGAAGAGCTCGTCCATGACTTTACTTCGTTCTTGCCGTTAGGCCGTGCTTTTGCACGAGCTTGTCGATTTCTGCTTCGGGAAAAAAGCCCTCATGCCTGAAAACCTCTTTTCCCTCTTTGTCCAGAAACACCTGGGTTGGAATGACCCGAATCCCGTACACCTGAGCGTACTTGCTTTGCTCACGGGTCCATATGTCGTAGAACACCACATTGATCTGATTTCCGTATTTCTTCCCGATTGATTTCATGACAGGCTGCATCAGTCTGCACGGAATACAGTTCACCGATCCGAGCTCGATGAAAGTGATCGAGGCAGATCCCTTTTCCTTTGGTTTGACATTGGATTGTGATTGAGCCGGGAAATTGTCTGCAACAACCACACACAGGAGGGTGATCGACAGAGTCAAGACGAAGTATCGTTTCATATTTTCCTCTTCCTGAAATCACTGAAGAGAAGCTGCGTATCAGAGAATCTCGCCGAACAACCATCCGGCAAGCAACGATAGAATTACGATGGTCAGGATGTACACCGATGCCTGTTTTTTTCCCATGATTTTGAACAAAACGATCATGCTTGGCAGACTCAAGGCGTTTCCAGTCAAGAATAGGGTGAGTGCCGGGCCGCGTCCCATGCCGAGGCCCATGAGTTTCTGAATGATTGGAACCTCCGTGAGCGTGGCAAAATACATGAAGGCCCCGAAGGTCGATGCAATAGCGTTGGCAAGAATGGTATTCTCCCCCACCAGCCTGACGACGACATCCGGTGGAATCAGCGTTTCGATCATCCCTGCGATGAAAACTCCAACGAACAGGTACGGCATGATCTTTTTTGTCAGACTCCATGTTTCTCTGAGCCATTCCAATGTATGCTCTCTTCGAAACTTGAAGATCACAATCCCGACAATACTGAGAATCAGGAGAATAATAAGAATCGCTTTCAACGCGGAGTCCATCGACAACCCGAAGATCACGAGAACGGCAAGTTGAAGCACGAAGAACAAGCTGACGGTAAGATTTGAGTATGGGACATCGCTTTCGAGGCCTGTGGCGAAGTTGTTTTCAGTCGTTTTCCGATCATGCTCCCTGAAGACGAACGCCATCAAGAGGCCGGCCAGGATTGAGATCACCATCGCAGCGACCAGCCGTCCGACGGCAAAATCCCAGCCGAGAACCGAACCGGTAAGAAGAATCGCGGTTACGTTAATGGCGGGGCCTGTAAAAAGAAAAGCGATCGCGGGCCCTATTCCCGCTCCCCGTTTGTAGATACCCGTGAAGAGTGGCAGGATGGTGCAAGAGCAAACCGCAAGGATCCCACCGGAGATGCTGCCAACCGGATACGCGATATATTTTTTTGTTGTCGGCCCCAGGAGTTTCATCACGGCATCTTTCTTGACGTAGACGGCAATGGTTCCCGCAATGAAGAATGCCGGGACGAGGCAGGTCAAAACGTGCAGTCGGGCATATTCCTGCAGAAGAATCAACCCGGCGGAGATCGATGAAACGACGACGGCCGAACCGACGGGGGCGAAATAGAACAATATGAACGCCGCAACAAGAACCAGAAACTTCACCCATTCCTTCATTGTGTAATGATCCCTCCGGAAACTCGATGAAGGAGCTCTTTGATTTTATCCTTCGTCGGCACTCCGCCCTGCCAGACCACCTTTTCGTCGATCACCAGACCGGGTGTGCGCATAACCCCGTAACCGACTATGGAATCAAGATCCTCCACTTTTTGAACTTCTGCTTGAAGACTCAGCTCGGAGAGTGCTTCAATGG
>JBARRO010000135.1:0-11994 GCA_049644265.1 Bacteroidota bacterium | reverse complement strand
TCAAGGATCAAGATGCCATCTTTTGCCGACTCAAAAAGCCGACGGTACCTGACTTCCGAAGCGGCGAGAGCGTTCTCCGAACGCCTGCGCTCGGTGATATCGGTGAGAAAGTTCAGCGTGGCCGGTTTCCCATTCCATTGATACAAAGTTGAGGCCGTTTCCACCCACTTGGTTGTACCCTCCTTTGTCAGTATTCTAAACATATATCGGGCAGGTACATGCTCGCCGTTCATCCGCCGTGTGTAGTTCTGCACCACCATTGCACGGTCATCGGGATGGATAAACTCAGCAAATGATTTTGTCTGAAGGTCCTGCTGGCAATGACCTGTCACTTCCAACGTGTTGCGATTGACAAACCGTATCAGACCATCTTGCAGCACCAGGATGGCTTCATTCGCGTTGTCCACAAGGGTGCGATATTTTTCCTCGCTCTCACGCAGCGCGTGTTCGGCATCTTTGTTTGCGACGCGAATGCTCCTCTGCTCGAGGGCATCTCGTACGGCAAAGGGGAGCCTTGACATTTGCTCTTTAATCACATAATCGGATGCACCTGCCTTCATGCACGTTATTGCCGTTTCCTCATTCATCGAGCCTGTCAGAACAATGAAAGGAATTGTCGGATCGTGTTTCAGCGACAGCTTCAATGCCTGCATTCCATCGAATTCCGGCATTGAATAGTCGGACACGATCACGTGGGGTAGATATTCCTCCAACGCACGCACAAACGCACCCTTGGTATCAACCCTCAGAGAGGAAAACTCGAAATCTCCCTTTCGAATTTCCCTCTCAGCCAATTCGGCATCAGACGGAACGTCTTCAACAAAAAGAATACGTAGCAGGTGATTTCTTTCCATTCGTTCCCTCATCACACCTGTCTGGTTGGTGCCTGATTCAAAAGCAACCAATAGTAGCCTATTTCCTTCACGGCGGCGACAAATTGGTCAAAATCCACAGGCTTCACGATATAGCTGTTCACCCCCAACTTATAGCTTTCCACGAGGTCTTTTTCCTCTTTCGAAGACGTCAGAACGATGATAGGGATCATTTTCGTTCTTGGATCGCCCTTGATAATTTTCAGAACTTCAAGCCCGTCGATTTTCGGCAGTTTCAGATCAAGAAGTATCACCCTCGGAACCTCCTGAATGTTCCTGTTCTCGTATTTTCCGCGGGCAAAAAGGAAATCCAGAGCCTCTTCGCCGTCGCTAGCGACGGCTACATGATTGGAAAGATTATGCTTCTTCAATGCCCTGAGGGTTAATTCGGAGTCGTTGGGGTTGTCTTCAACGATGAGAATTTCCACTTGTGTGTCCTTATTCATGCGTGTTATCCTTCGACGGTAGTGAAAAGTGAAAGGTTGCGCCCTGGCCCACGGTCCCTTCTGCCCACACGTGACCGCCGTGGCGGTGAATGATACGCTGAACCAAGGCAAGTCCGACCCCCGTCCCTTCGAACTCCTCAGTCTTGTGGAGTCGTTGGAACGCGCCGAACAGCTTATGAACGTAACGAGGATCGAATCCGACCCCGGAGTCTTTGATGAAGTATTCGCTCATTCCTCCCGTGGTGCTGCCTCCAATGTGTATGCTCCGTTCAACGCTGCGCGTCGTAAATTTGATCGCATTGGAAATCAAATTCCGCCAGACTTGTTTTATCAAAGCAGGGTCACAGTAGGCGTCAGGAAGAGGTTCGACCGTAAATGAACACTGCTTCTGAACATCAGGGGAAGCGACCTCATGATAGATGGCATCCGTGAGGGTTGACATATCCACGTGCGACATCTTCATCTGATCTCTGGTCGCGCGAGAGAGGTTGAGCAGATCGCCGATGAGCTCCCCCATTTTCTGCGTATTGGAGCGGATGATCGTCAAGAGTCTTTTCCCTTCATCGTCAAGTTTGGTCGAATATTCTTCCATGACAATTTGGGAGAAACCGTCAATAGTCCTCAGCGGTGCACGCAGATCGTGCGATACCGAGTAGGAGAATGCCTCAAGTTCCTTGTTGGTCGTTTCAAGTTGGGTCGTGCGTTCGACGATTCGCTGTTCGAGTTCGGCATTGAGTTTCTGGATCTCTTCCTGCACCTTCCTGCGCTCCGTGATGTCCCGGATGATCTTGATGAAGCCCTGCAAACGGCCCTTTTCATCGTGCAAGGCGGTGATAATGCTGTTGGCCAGGAACCGTGAGCCGTCTTTGCGAAGCCGCCAACCTTCGTTTTCAAAACGTCCGTGAGCAGTCGCAGCTGCCAATTCCTGTTTGGGCGTGCCATGTTCGACATCCTCCTTCGAATAGAACCGGGAGACGTGTTGTCCGAGGATTTCATTCGCGGGATAGCCCTGGATGCGTTCGGCGCCGGTGTTCCACGTAACGACACGGCCGCCGGCGTCGAGCATGACAATAGCATAATCGCGCACATTTTCTAACATCAATCTAAACAGCGACTCGCTTTTGCGCAGCGCCTCCTCAGACTGCTTGCGCTCCGTAATGTCATCGATGGCCAGGAGGATGATCCGTTCTTTGCCCAACGCTCCTTGAATCTGTCGTGCATTGAGAAGCATGATGCGCCTGCCAATGGTCGCAAAATCCTGTTCAACCTCGTAGTTGTCGAAGGTCGTCTTTTGGGGAAGAATGGTCTCCAGCAGTTCCCGCAGTTTGGGGATATCCCACTGTTTATTGCCCAGGTCATAAACGAGCTGTCCCACGGTTTCTTCAGGTACTACCTTGAAGACGCCATAGAAGGAACGACTGGCCGTGACTACTCGTAGATCTTGATCGAGAACGATTAAGGGTTCACGCACGGTATTGATGATGCTCTCAGCATATTCACGAGCTTCATCCTCAGATATTTTTGTTGCTTCCAGTTCTTTGCGGGTTTTTTCCAGGCCATGTTCTATCTCCCTGCGCTCCGTAATATCCTCGATCGCCAACAGGATGATCCGTTCCTTGCCCATCCCGCGTTCGATTTGGCGGGCATTCAAAAGCATGATGCGTCTGCCGATACTCGCAAAATCGTGTTCAACCTCATAGTTGTCGAAGGTCGTCCTTTGGGGAAGGATGGTCTCCAGCAATTCCCGCAGTTTGGGGATATCCCACTGTTTATTGCCAAGGTCATAAATAAGCTGCCCCACGGTCTCTTCAGGTTTTACTTTGAAGAATTCATAGAAGGAACGGCTGACCGTGACCACCCTCAGGTCTTGATCCAGGGAAATGAGCGGTTCACGAACGGTGTTGATGACACTTTCGGCAAATTCGCGGGCTGCATCTTCGGATATTTTTGTTGCTTCCAGTTCTTTGCGGGCATTTTCCAGGCCGTTCTCTATCCCCCTGCGCTCCGTAATATCACGTGCAATCCCAAGAACGAGCGTCTTGTTATTCATCTTCACCGGGAAGGTTTCTATCTCGACTGTAACTTCCGAGCGGTTTTTCCGCGCTAGTCTATATTCATCCGGCCCCGTCGCCCGTCCGATAGCGATCTGCGCCGACAATGACTCCGTGTTCAGCCTTGGTTGTGAAGCACTAAGCCGCAGCAACAACAAACTCCTGCCCATGAGCTCGTGCCTTTTGTATCCCGAGAGTTGCTCCGCAGCCTTGTTGAGATCAATGAATGTACCGTTGCGATCAGCGAGATAAAAAGCGTCGGGCGCATGACTGAAAAGATTGGTAAACATTTCTTTGGGATCGTTGAGGGAATGTCCCTCTTCCGTGCTCATTGCAGTGTCGAGTCTCTGCAGGATGGTTGACCCGATGAGGTTACGATTTGTTGGGACGACATTATTCATTTCTTGTTCCTGCATGTTCCCGGGCGAGATCGCGAATCATGTCCGTGATCCGCTTGAGGTCCTGATTTTTGTCATAGAAGTAGTCCGCACCTTCGGACAGGCACCTCTTCTCGTATTGTGGGAAGGGATAATTCGTTAACATACTCACCCTTGCGAGGCTTCCGCTTTCCTTTATTCTCTTCAGAACATCTATTCCAGTCATATCGGGCAGTCGGATATCGAGAATAATCAGGTCGGGATTCATCTCACCGATAAGTTGTAATGCTGCCTTCCCATTTCCTGCCTCGCCGACGACTTCAACGTTCGGAAATGCAGTCGCCATGGTTTTGATTCTCTCGCGAAGGAGGGAAGAATCGTCAGCGATAATGATCCTGAGGCTGCGTGATTTCATCCGTCATAGTCCGTCGATGTTTACTGAGGAAATATGCCGTATTACAAGTGGGGGGAGTATCGGTGTAAAAAGGAAAGACGTATGGGGGGCATGCGGATTTCTCTGTCGGTGATTGCCCTACAACTATCAAATTTGGCTGGAGCAGACGGGGAAAATATCGGGGAACAAATCTACAGCGGGTGGCCTTGAAGTCGTTTGTGTCACATGACTTGTCCTATTCGATTAAGTCATTGCCTACGGCGTAGAGCGTAAGTTCGGCATTCCTTTTCAGTCCCATTTTTTCAAGAATACGGGCGCGATGCGTGCTTATTGTTTTGCTGCTGAGATTCAACTCACGGGCAATTTCGGTTCCCGACTTCCCCGAGGCAAGCAGACACATCACCTGAAATTCCCTGTCCGACAGCTTCTCATGTGGTAGTTTCTCACTCATAGGTTGTTTGCCGAACATTACCCCCTCTGCCAATGACGTCGAAACGTATTTGCCGCCCATGGATATTGTTTTGATGGCAGCAGCAAGTTCTTCGGAGGCACTGTCTTTTGACAAATACCCCGAAGCACCGAGCCTGAGAGTCCGGATCGCATAATGCGCTTGCGGATGCACACTGAGCACGAGGACGCGCGGTTTCTCATTTCTCCCCTTGAGCGTTTGGAGAATGTCCAGGCCACTGAGCCCGGGCATGGAGATGTCGAGGATGACCAGCTCGTAACTATTGTTTTCAATCTTCTGGAGGGCTTCGTGTCCATCCGCAGCTGTTTCGATAACCGAGAGTGCATCAATCTTGCTCACGATCCGTTTGAGCCCTTCTCGTACGACAGAATGGTCGTCGGCAATGAGTACTTTCATCGTTTTCCATTCTATTCGTTGATCGGAATAGACACACGAACAACGGTACCCTTGATCTTCGCAGACGCTATTTCAATGCTTCCGTTGAACTGCGCCATACGCTCCGCCATCCCCAATAGACCAAGTGAGCGCGAAGAGTTGGGCTTTTCCGGGCCTATGCCGATTCCATCGTCGACGATTTCGAGACAGATGTTATCCTTCGACCGCCAAAGCTTGACGGCAACATTCATCGCTTGCGCGTGCCGGATAACATTGGTGAGTGCCTCTTGCAGTACGCGGTACAATGCGAGATTTGCGTGAGGATTTTGACACTGTACTTCCTCCAAATCCATGCTGCATTTGGTTCCGGCCCTCTTCGCAAATTCCTCCCCGTACCAGTCGATTGCGGACGCAAGTCCCAGGTCGTCCAGGATGCTCGGACGCAATTCTGCGGATATTCTCTGGACGTCCTTGATTGTGCTGGTTACCATATCAAGCATGTCGTGCAATTTTTGCGTCACGGCGCCTACATGGTCGACATTGTCGTGCGCCCACTTCAGGTCCATCTTGAGGGCAATCAGAGACTGACCTAACTGGTCGTGGAGCTCTCTTGCGACGGATGCGCGCTCGTTCTCTCGTACTTCCGTAAGATGCTTGTTCAGCTGCTCCAGT
This sequence comes from Bacteroidota bacterium, assembly GCA_049644265.1. Classification (GTDB taxonomy): domain Bacteria; phylum Bacteroidota; class Ignavibacteria; order UBA10030; family UBA10030; genus JBARRO01. Next base: position 6,338 of record JBARRO010000135.1, on the reverse strand, counting down.
TGTTCTTTGGCTTGCCTTATGAGATCATCCACACGAGGATGGGCGACTTTCGCCGCCTCCTCGTTTCCCAGTACCGCACCTTCAGCTGCACCAGATAGTCTCGCTTTGGACTCGACGGCCATGCGTTTTGTTTTCGGCTTGTTCCTTGATTGGCCGGACCCCTTCCCGCGTTTGACCGGGTGGGTTCTTTTTGAAAGACGCGATTTTCGGTAGGACATGTGCATCCCCTCGAGACAGAACCGTCAAGCAACTTTGTCAACTGCTTGTCTCATGCTCGTACTAAGAAGCCTGGATAACCGAGGAAGAACAAAAATGGCGCGGCGTGGGTTTCACATCAAACAACATGATTTCGAAATACTTTTGAAACATGAGCCCGATAGATCCTTCCCGCGACAACGGGCGTTCTCTTTCTATGCGATCACTGGAAGAAATGTAGTCATTTCGCGACTTGTCGTCAAGAGACCATTGAAGAGAATGGTTACAAATTTGACGTAATCAGAATCGCTTCCTGATTTGCCAGGAATGAAAATGTGTGACCGGGGACATGTTTCCCGTATCCGATAGCCTAACGCGCGAAGCATTTGAACAATTCCAGTCTTCCGGGACAGTTATTCGATACAACAATCCGGGAATGCATCCTTGCAGATTGCTGGAAGCACTGCGAAGTCGCTTTCTACAAACGGGCTGCCGTGGAGCCTCGAAGGAATTTGCAACAACCACGAAGGGCACAAAGGACACTAAGGGAATGGGCGTATTTGGCATGAAGAAATTTCCAGGGAATTTCAAGAATGCTAAAGCTGTTGCTTATTCGATCGAATGCCATGACTTCGCCTCTTCTCCTGGGGATTGTCGTTTGTCGTGTGTGCTCTTTCATAATGATCTGGTGAACAATTTCCCTGACTCCAAAATGCACTTCCGCTTAAAACCCCACCCTATTGCGGGCAAGCCTCTTCGAAGCTAACAATTCATCACGTCCCACTCAACCAAGACTTGTTTGCCAGTAGTCTTTCTTGGCTGCCTCCCTAATTCACCCGACCCTCCCATCAGTATTTTCTATTACGTCCTGCATCCGCATTCACTCGTATTGAATCTCTCCTCATGTGAGCCATATTGGTCTCGGAAGAACTACTGAGTCTCCTTTAGGGCGTCATGAGACGCTGGCTCTCATCTTTTCTGTTTCCTTTTGCCCGCCCCTCGCACACTGCCTCTTTTGAGCAGGCTTTAGTACGAACCACAAGATTACTTCTTAGAGGTGGCATTAGAACGCAGGACATGATTTTTCCCAATCGCGAAAAAGTCGCTGTACCTAATTCACTCATCCTCAATCACTCATTTTCACGGAGGTTCATCATGGAGAATCAACAACGCCTCGACACTTTACGGAAAGCCGCACCAGTCTCTGACTTGGCGCTGGAAACAACGAGAACAGCTGCAAGGAAGAGGCTCTTCACTGGCCAGGAAGAGCACAAAATGAGTCTGGAAGATGCAAGCCGGCTCACTCATAACTACCGCATGAGAGCAGGAAAGGACGCTGTGAAGGGAGCCTATGTCGGACGGGCAATACTCGAAACGATTCTTGACCAGCAACGTTGTGTCGGAATCCGCGTTTACTTTGCGAAACACCTTGACGGACGGCCTACCTTCGTTCTTTCGGGTGTGGAATCCAGTGGAAACGACCTTTTCGAAGGCCCTTTAGGGGAAGAAGTGTGGCTATGCCCCCCCTGGTGCAGTCCGGTAAACCGGCTGAATTCTGACGTTACCGTTGAACCAACAGCGGAGGAGCGGAAACCGATTTTCACAGGGATGGAGAACCACTTTGTCACGCTCGCCGAGGCAAGCAGGCTCACCAGAAACTATCGCGACACAGCACCTCCGGGGTCCGCGAAAGGTGGCTACTTTGGCGGGAACATCTTCCGGAAAATCCTGGCCCAGCCTCGAAGTGTCGGTCTACGAATCTATTTTGCGGAACATGACAACGGCACGCCAACGTTGGTCCTTGTCGGCGTCGATCGCGAAGGCAGCGACCTCGTTTATGGGGAAATCGGCCAGGAGATCTGGCTCTGCCCGCCTTGGTGCGCAAAACCAAATCCACTCAACAACTGATCGGGCAACGCTCAAAGAGGCGGGAGCATCTTGCTCTCGCCTCTTTTTTTGACACTTTTTCTCTGTACCTTGCAAGCAGGGAGGTTCCTTCATGAGTCTGTTCGTATTTCCCGTTGCCTCGCTTGTTTCTCAAATCATTGTCGTCATCGCCGCGGCCCGAACGTTTCGAAACCTGCCGGTGGAAATGAGGATTCTTGCCGCCTATTTCGGTTTTTCCCTGTTTGTGGGGCTCCTTCAGATGATTCTCGCTCTGAATCGAATACAGAATCTGTGGACTTCGCAATTCTCGCTCCCAATCGAATTCACGTTGCTCATGTTGGTCTTCTACTATTCGGCAGAAGACCCCACCCTCCGCAAGATTCTTTTCGCGATCCTTCTCATATTCGTTGCCTTCTGGAGCTCAAGCATTTCAGTATTCGGTCTCCTCAGGACATCACACACGTATTTCAAGACGGCTACCTCCGCGGTTCTCGTGCTCGCTTCCTGCTACATCCTCGCAAGAATCGCCGCAAAAGAGACGGAAACAATCTTCGCCCAGGCAATGTTCTGGGTTGCCACGGGGAGCGTCATGTATTTTGGCGGCACCATTGTTCTTTTTGCCCTCAGCGGGGCGATATTCAAAAGCTCTCTTCTTACCATGCGGCTTGCCTGGTCGATGCAGTCCGTTCTCAATGTCGTCGCGAACCTCATTTATTTGCGGGGATTCCTTTGTTTTCGTCAGAAGTAAACCTCCTCTGGACCGTGTTCATTGGTACATTAGTCTTTGTGACGCTCGGTGGATCGCTTGTACTCCTTATCGTGTTTCATCAGCGCCGCTCGATCAGATACCAACAAAAAATGCTTGGGGAACTCAGGTTGCGTGAAGAAGCCCTTAAGGCCGAAGTTGTTGAGCGTAAACATGCGCAGGAAATCGCGCGCGATCTGTCGACGAGGGTCATCGAGGCCCAGGAAGAGGAGCGCCGACGGGTTTCGAGAGAACTTCACGACGGAATCATCCAATTGCTTTCTTCCATCCAGCTCAGGCTGGGGCTGACGGACGGCACACGCGTTTCAAAAAGATCCTTTCAGCAAGATGAGATAAAGAAAGTGAGCAAGCTCATGGAAAACGCTATCCATGAAATACGCCGCATATCCCACGATCTTCGCCCAAGCGTGCTCGATGACCTCGGCCTTGTCTCGGCCCTCCGGACCCTGTCTGAGGAGTTCTCCCGCAAGACAAATGTCTTCGTCAACCTCCAACTGCCAGACCCCTTGGAACGTTTTCCCAATAAAATCGAATTGGTGCTTTTCCGAATCTGCCAGGAAGCGCTGACCAACACGGAGAAGTATGCAGAGGCCCGGAATGTAACACTTTCGATTGAGCGGCAGGAATCTGATATTATCACCCGGGTCCACGATGACGGACGCGGGTTCAATCCCCAATCTCTCCCCGGACGAACAGACTCTTTAAGCGGATTAGGACTTGCAGGTATGCGCGAAAGGGCCCTCTCCGTGGGAGGTACAGTCACGATCGAGTCCCAACCTGAAACAGGTACGACAATTGAAGTTCGAATCCCCCTCGAACTACCACAAAAAAACACTCATTCAAAATGAAAACCCGACCGAAAAAAGAACCTATCCGACTTTTGCTTGCAGACGACCACCCCGTCGTTCTCGACGGAGTCCGAAGCGCACTGTCGAAACATAAACAGATCCGAATCGTTGGCGAGGCCACCTCGGGCAAACAGGCGCTGCAAAAACTGCACAGGCTTAATCCCGATATCGTTCTCATGGACATTTCCATGCCGGTCATGAATGGCATCGAGACAACCAAAAAACTCCGTGAGGTCCTTCCACACATAAAAGTCCTCGCCTTCACGATGCACGAAAACAAGGAATACGTCATCGAAATCATCCGTTCTGGTGCAAAAGGATATATCTTGAAAAACACTGCAACCCCGGAATTGGTCAAGGCAATTGAAACAGTCTATGCAGGTGGAACATACTTCAGCTCGAAAGTCTCCAAGCTGCTTCTGGATCAATATGTCAGCCAGGTAGCCCAGGGAAGGCTGCGCGAGGACTTGACATCGCGCGAGAAACAAATCCTCGCTCTCATTGCAGACGGAAAGAGCAGTAAAGAAATCGCGGTCCATTTCAACCTTAGTGTCCGTACCGTGGATACGCACAGAGAAAAGATCATGAAGAAACTGCAGATCCACAGCGCTGTCGGACTGGCAAAATACGCCATTGCAAAAGGTATCGTCGTCTCCACAGAACCCGATACAGAACTCCCCGCGTAAAGCTCCATACAGCTCAAATCGTTCTCTCCTCCGCCACACCGTCGGAAGGTCGTCCGTACTTTCACGGACGGTAATTACCCCGATTGAAATTCCCTCCTTTATTTCCTAGAGAATACCATCCACGTATGCCGATTCCTCGTGCAGATAAGGACATGAACATGGGTTGGAACGAATTCGACGATAAGCACAGGAAACAGGTCGACAAGTATTTCGTCTCTTGCGAAGGACCGTACGAAAGACAAATCATCAAAAGGCTTTTGAAGGAAGAGTTTCCTTTCCTGACCGATGCCACGATCGATATCGCCATCGAACATTGCTGCAAAACCGTGTATCCTCCCCGGCCCAGAAACGTATTCATTGGGTGCCTTCGTGAGCGGCTGGGCCTATGAGTCACAAACTGCGTGAAGAATTCCTTCTGTTTCTAAATTCTGGAAGTTATTAAGTGCGAACGGGGGAGTATAAAAAACCCGAGCGCTGGAGGGGGCGCCCGGGTTTGTGAGGGGAACAGTTTTCAGCGAACTACAGCCTCGATAGAATCAATAATGGCGCCAGGATGTCTAAGCTCGCGGGAGGGGGCTCCACAAAGCGAAGACAGAGCCCAGCGCCAAGTTGGGTCTAAAGTAAGAAGCCAGAGGGAGATTGTCAAGGGAGTAATGGAGTAGTGAAGTAGTGGAGTAGATGCAAAGAGCGTGGCTGTGGAAGTGCGGTTTTTTAGAGTGCAGGAGGAAGCAATTGGGGTTTAACTGTTATTTATAGAGGGAAAACTCCCACGGCGACTCCCTGCCCTGTCGCACTGCTTTCCAACCGCGGTTCAACTTCGCAACCTGGACGACGGTGCTGTCGAGGGCGACCACTTCGTCAAACGGCAATTCAACGACCCGATCGATTTGTGAAAACTCAGTCGCGAGAAACTGCCAATCGCCGTCCTTATCATGTACCACCAAGAGGATCGGTTTTTTCCCGTCAATGACCGCCCGTTGTGTCACAACAAAAGTTGAGGGCGGCTTATCGAAGGCCCAGTTGGAGGAGCCTGCGCAAGAGATTGAAATAATAGCCAACGTCAAGAGCAGCTGCCTAACACGCATTAGCTGAATCATACACATTTGGGGGAAGACAATCGTTAGCTTGGCGAGGGATGAGGTTTCGTTGCTGAGGCCCCCTCAGGCAACCCGCCGAATAGAATGTACTGGTGAAGCGAGCCAAGTGCAACTGTTCGGGGGGATTAGATTCTCAAATGTGAGATGAAATTGGATGTGAGATTTGGGATTTGAGATTTGAAGTGGGATTTCGGCTGGCTGCGGCTGTGGCAATGTGAGGGACTGTCATAACAGAAACAAACTCCGCAAGGAGTTCAACCCCTACGGGGTTGGATCTCAGGTCTCAGCCGGATTACAAACGTTCGACCCCAACGGGGTCGATTAGTCGCTCCTCACGGAGCTTGGTAACAGGTTTGGTAAATGGTCTATAGACAGAACGTCCTTAACGGGACTTTATCAAACCACTTCGGAAAACACGACTCTTGTGACAGCTTCATTGTAACTGAAGGTTTGTTTGAACAAACCAATCTCGGGAACGAACTCCGATAGGAGTTCAACCCCTACGGGGTCGATAACTCTAGACCAAACTCAGCCAGCTTTGCAGAGTACCTTGTCCTCTTCAGCTCCGTCAGGAGCTGAACGTTTGTACCATCGACCAACAAGCAGAATCGAACTCCGCTAGGAGTTCAACCCCTACGGGGTTGGATCTCAGGTCTCAGCCGGGTTAAAAACGTTCGACCCCAACGGGGTCGAGTCGACGGTCATGCTACCGCCAGCTCCGTAGGAGCTGAACGTTTGTAACATCAGCCCATAAAAGAAACGAACTCCGTCAGGAGTTCAACCCCTATGGGGTTGGATCTCAGGTCTCAGCCGGATTACAAACGTTCGACCCCGACGGGGTCGAGTCGACGGTCATGCT
>JBARRO010000134.1:0-21666 GCA_049644265.1 Bacteroidota bacterium | reverse complement strand
GGAATGATTGTTTCAATAGAAAAGAGTATTTTGTCCGGCACGCTATCAAAAGGCAAACTGCCATGAAAATTCCGTCCATAAAAATGTCGGTCGCGATACATGCCTCTCCAACGGAGCTCTTCGTGGCACTTGTTGAGACAAAGAAGGTTATCAAATGGTCCGGACAGAAAGGAAAAGTCGAGCCGAACGTGGGGGGAAAATTTGAGTTCTTCGACGGCTGGGTGAAAGGGAACGTCCTGGCCTACGAGGTTGGGAAAACTCTTGCATACACCTGGCTCCCAGTGGATTGGCCGGAAGGAATCAAACCCTCGATCGTCCGGTATAAATTTACCGCAACAAAGAAGGGAACGAGAGTGACGATGACGCACTCGGGATTCCCGTCACGAAAAGAAATGCTCGGCCACAAAGCGGGCTGGACCGAACATTTCTTTGATCCCCTTCGAAGTTATTTCAACGAGAAACAGTAAGACCCGATCAATCACACCATCCAGGATGAATCATCTGATGAAAAAGGCTGCGCTCTTCACCGTTCTTGCTCTCGTGTCGGTGTCAATATTTGAAACGTGCTCCACTCCCCCGCAAACGCAAAAGGAGGAAGTGGTTGCAAAGCCCGAACTGACGTTCAACATCGGCAGCGTCAATCTTTCCAATTTTGGGAAGAGGATGGAAAAAAAGGACGTCGTCGCATTTGCCAAGACCCTGAAGAAAGAACAGGTTGAAGTTCTCGCGGTCCAGGGAATAACCCGCTATCCCAGTGTGCCAACCCGTGTGGATTTTGTTAGCGAGCTTTCCACACAGGCCGACATGCGAAGCGCATTCGGCGAAATGATGAACAATTCAGGACGCCAGACGGGCAACGCGGTATTCAGCACCTATCCAATCCGGTCGAATACCAGTAAATCCTTCGATGTAAAGTCCGCCACGTTTGAGGCTGTCCTGCAGGCGGTCGTCGACGGCGGGGTTCGCGACATTCTGATCCTCAGCGCACAGTTTCCTCCCAAAGCTTCTGCAGACGACCAATCTCTGTGTGTTAAATCGATCGTCGCACTGAACGCACCGTATGAAAAAAAGAATCCTGTTATTGTTGCGGGGAACCTCCCATCTTCCGGCTCGCTTCGTGCCCTCGGTTCTTTTGATGACGTTGAGCAAATGATTGGTGAAGGAGGGAAGGCTCCATCACGGGTTTGGTATGCAAGTCAGGGAATTTTGAAAGCGCTTTCCGCTCACACCACGGAAACGGACATGGGCACGATGGTCGTGGTTCAGTTCGGACTATTCCGTCAGGTGCAGCCATAAGGATAAGGAGAGGCCATGAAAAGAAACACAGGAAAGGGACGACGAACGCAGCGGAAACAAGGGGATAGTAAAGGTAACGCCCGGGAACAAGCAAACGCGACGATGCGAGCCGCGTCGCCCGGCGTTCCCGGTTCAACGCCTGCCGGCAGTGATCATGGGATTGGCGCGCCCCTCGTGACTTCATCGACTGCGCGGTTCCTGGTGCTCGGAATTATTGCGCTGGCTGCCGTTGTGGTGGGCCTCCTCTTCAAAGGCGGTGGAACGATTTCCGACATCGAGGGTGCAGAACGGCTGATCGGATTGGAATTCTCCAAGTCGAAAGTAGACTCCATGCAGGAAGGGTTGAAGGATCAGCTGAACAGTTATGAAAAAATCCGGCAGGTCCATCTTGCGAACAATGTTCCTCCCGCCATTCTGTTCAATCCCATTCCTGTAGGAATGAAGCTCGAAACCGTCAGGCGAAGTTTCAGAATGAGTCCGCCTCCCAAAATGACCGCGCCGTCAAACCTCGAGGATCTGGCGTTTTCCACTATTGGCGAGCTGAGTCAGTTGATCCGGACCCGGAAAGTGACTTCCGAACAGCTGACAAGAATGTATCTCGGCCGCCTGAAAAAATATGGTCCGAAGCTTGAGTGTGTCATTACTCTCACCGAGTCTCTCGCTGTAGTTCAGGCGAAGCGTGCTGACGCAGAAATCGCACGCGGAGTCTATCGTGGTCCGCTCCATGGCATTCCCTACGGAGCGAAGGATCTGCTTTCGGTCAAGGGGGTTCGCACAACCTGGGGTTCAGTTCCTTTCAAGGAACAGGTCTTTGACGAAGATGCATCGGTCATCAAACGGCTGGAACGGGCCGGTGCTGTGCTCGTCGCCAAATTGACCATGGGTGAACTTGCCTGGGGCGATGTATGGTTTGGGGGGATGACAAGGAATCCGTGGAACTACAAGCAGGGCTCAAGCGGCTCGTCGGCCGGATCGGCTTCGGCAACGGCTGCGGGACTTGTCGGCTTCGCGATTGGTACGGAAACCTGGGGCTCGATCGTTTCGCCTTCGACACGGTGCGGGGTAACTGGATTGCGACCGACGTACGGCCGGGTGAGCCGGAAAGGCGCAATGGCCCTGAGCTGGTCCATGGACAAGATCGGCCCGATTTGCCGCAGCGTTGAGGATTGTGCGCTGGTCTTTAATGCCATCCAGGGCCCCGACGGGGAGGATCAGACTCTCTACGACGTTCCGTTCAACTACGACCCGAATGTCGACCTGACAAAACTTCGTATCGGCTATTATAAAAGTGCATTCGACAGCCTGAAGTCGAACAAGTCATTGGCAGATTCTGTTCTGACGGTGTTGCGAAGTTTGGGTGCAAAGCTGGTTCCCATCGAGCTCCCGAAAGGGTACTCGATCGACGATCTTTCGATCATCCTCTCCGCCGAAGCTGCGGCAGCGTTTGACGAACTGACCAGAAACGGGAAAGATGATTTGATGGTTCGCCAAATCAAGAACGCCTGGCCGAATTCTTTCCGCACTTCGCGGCTTATCCCGGCGGTCGAGTACATTCAGGCCAATCGTATTCGCACACTCGTTATTCGGGACATGCAGAAACTGATGAACGACATCGACGTGTATGTCACGCCGTCGTTCGGCGGCGATAATCTTCTCCTGACAAATCTTACAGGGCATCCCTGCGTCGTTCTTCCGGATGGATTCACCAAAGAGGGAACGCCGTCGAGCATTTCCTTCATGGGACAGCTCTTCGGTGAAGCGAAACTCCTTGCCGTCGCCAAGAAATACCAGGATGCAACCAGTTTCCATCTCAAACATCCCAAACTGGAGGAGTGAACTCCATTCGACTCGCCGCGCACTTCTACAATTCCAACATTTCCCGTCTGCGTGATGTAAAACGGACTTCGGCGGGCAGGCATTATTCTCCACTACTCCACTACTCATCTACTCCACTACTTCCCTTTAGAACACCTCCGACGCTCCGACATACACACCTGAACTTCCCTTCCCAAACCCAAAATCCATCCGAATGTTCAATCGTTCCGTCGGACTGAAATTGAACCGCAGCCCTAGTCCGTAAGACGGCTTCACATCCTCGAGGGTGAATCCTGACAAGGTGTGCGCAACCTCTCCTGCTCCCACGAATGCCACGGCCCCGATTCTCCAGATGAGCGCGGTGCGGTATTCAGCCTGTGCCGCGAGGTAGTCGTTGTCCCGGTAGCGTCCCTCGTAATATCCCCGCATCAGGTTCTGACCACCCAAAGTCGCAAGCTTGTGGAACGGGGCCGTTCCGCTGGTGAATGTCCCGAACGCCTGAAACGCAAGGATGTGTGATGTGCCTAAGGAAGAATATTCCCGAAAATCAAAATTGAAGCGCCCAAAATTGTAATCGCTTCCGATCGAAGGATGGGAGAACATGAGAGAAGCCTGGTAGAATCGTCCGTGATAAGCAGAAAAAATGTTATCCCGCGTATCCCATGTGGCCAGCACACCGGCCCCCTAGGTGATTCCTCCGTTGCTTCCGGGAATCATCCCTGTTGCGAGCATCCGGGTCGGATCCACTTCCACCATGTTCCGGTTTTCGAAATAGTACGACAGCCCCGCATTGAATTCCCTTGAAACTGCAGCGAGGGCATTGAGTTGAATTCTGAATGATCGTGCAGTAAACCGCTCTTCAAGGCTGTCGGGAGTCCGATTACCTATGCCGAAGAATTTGTCGGGATATTTGACAAACTGAATCCCCCCGTTGGCGCGATACTCCTCGTGCTGAAAATAAAGCTCGTATCCGACCTCGGCAATCAGCTGATTCTCCTCGGTGTAGATCACATCCGAGGCGAGGTTGGAGGGACGAGCCCGTGGCCCGTCTTCAGGATTGCGGTAGAAATAGAGCACACTTGCTCCGCCGGCAAATCCTGTTTCAGGCGTGTAGAAGAAAATTGGCAAAGGAAGAAAACCGTTTCGCGGTGCCGACGTGGAATCCTGCGTTGAGTCTTGCGGCGCCGGGACGAATGCAAACAAGAGCGTGGGAAGAACGCACGCCACTGGCAGAATCCGGATAACATTGCTCATGAAGAAAGAGACCGAAGGGAAGAATGGGACGTCAATGATGATGAAATTGGGGAAAAAATGGGTGGAAAACAAAACATCCCCGGGCATGCCGGGGATGTTCCGAACTACCTGAACCTTCAAGAATGAGAATCAGCTTTTCCCCTGAGAGAGAATTGGATCTCCTTGCAGTGATCCGTTTCCCGGAACATGACCAGAAGCCGCCGGGGAAAGCTCCACGGAAGAAGCCCCGGAAGCGGGATCCGATGTTCTCTTTCCGGGTCTTAATTTTTTCGCGGTGAGACGAGCGGAGAGCCTTGCAAAGAATGCAGGGACCCGCACTTTCCATTCATCAACTTTGAAATACACCACCGGGACCAGCACCAGTGTCAGCAGCAAAGAGCTGGTCAACCCTCCCACGAGCGCCCACGCCAAACCGCTTTTCCATTCAGCACCGGCCTGTACGCTGAGCGCGATTGGCAGCATGCCGAACACCATCGCGACGGTCGTCATGAGGATGGGCCGTAAACGCGCTTCGCCTGCTTCAATAAGTGCGTCGTATGTATTCATTCCCCGTTCAGCTTTCATCTGGTTTGCCCGGTCGACAAGCAGAATGGCGTTCTTTCCGACCAACCCGATCAGCATGATCACCCCCAGCATGGAGAAAATACTCAGCGCTTTCATCGTCAATGCCAGCGCGAGAAACGCGCCGATCACTGCAACCGGAATTGAGAAGAGGACCACGAAAGGATACACATAGGAATCGTACAAGGCAACCATGATCATGTAGACAAAAAGTATTGCGGCGATCATCGCCAGGCCCATGCTTCCGAATCCTTCCGCCTGATTCTTCAGATCACCGAGATATGTCACGCCGATACCGGCCGGAAGGACACCCGGCGTGGCAAGCTTCTTTTGAATTTCCTGCCCGATCGATCCGCTGGGACGTCCGAACGCCTGGGAGTAGACCATGACCGAGAAGTTTCTGTCCTGACGCTCAAGTTTTGTAGGTCCCGAAGTCTGATAGATGTGCGCAAATTGATTCAGTTCGACCAACTGGCCCTTCCGGTTCATCACCGTAAGATTTCCGACGTCGGCGGTTTTTGAACGGTCGAATTCATCCAGCACAACGCGAAGGTCGTATTCGGTCGAGCCTTCACGGAACTTCGAATCGTCATCGCCCGCGAGGGCTACCCGCAAGGTCGAACCGACTTCGGCCAGGTTCAGACCAAGTGCGGCGATTTTTTGCCGGTCAATCTCGATGCGTGTCTCCGGTTTTCCCTCCTCGGAAGAAAGCCGGACGTCAGCAGAGCCGGGCACCGTGCGCACGATATCGGCGACCTTCTCCGCTGCAGCCCGAACTTCCTCGTAATCGGCGCCGTAGACATTGATTTGAATGGGAGTCTGATTTGCGACGCCGAAAATGCCGATGGGGTTCACGCGGACTTTTACTCCGGGGATGGAACTCGTCCGCTCCTTGATTTCCTTTGCAATCTCGTCCGTCGAACGCACCCGATCCTCTTTCGAAAACAGAGTGACGTTGAGCTCAGATGAATTGTTCGAGGAGCGGCCGATCAACCCTTCGTTTGACGCTCCGACGTTTACGAATGTCTTCTTCACTTCTGGAATATCGGCAAGAATCTTTTCCACTTGCTGGGTCACAAAATTTGTCGATTCCAGGGTTGCACCGGGAGGTAGCTCGAGCGTCACGGCAAATTCACCCCTGTCCGCTACGGCGATGAACTCACAGCCAATGAACCCGGCCGGCAGAAGAGCCAGGGAGCCGACAAAGAGGAAAATCGTCGCGAGGACCACTTTGGCCCGGTTACGCAAACTCCAGTGAAGCGTCCTGACATACAGGTCGGAGATTCGATGGAACATCCGCTCGAACGCAAGGGCGAACCGCCCGAGGATCGAATTTCCGGTCAGACGCTCCAGCTTGGCGAATCGCGAAGCGAGGAGCGGCGTAATCGTAAAGGACACGAACAACGACATGAGGGTGGAGAATACAACCACAAGTGCGAACTCCCGCATGATGTTTCCGATAATCCCCGAAACGAGTGAAAGGGGGAGAAAGACCACGACGTCCACGAGCGTAATCGAAAGTGCGGCAAACCCGATTTCGTTCCGTCCTTTCAACGATGCGGCGCGAACCTCCTCGCCGTGCTCCAAATGCCTGTAAATATTCTCCAAAACAACGATGGAGTCATCCACCAGGATTCCGACCACGAGCGACAGCCCGAGGAGGGTCATGAGGTTCAGCGACATGCCAAACATGTTCATGCCGATGAAGGTTGAGATCATGGAAGCCGGAATGGCGATCATGACGATGAGGGAATTGCGGACGCTGTGGAGGAATGCAAGCATCACGAGCGCCACGAGCACAATCGCGAGCATCAGGTCATGTTTGACCGCATCGGCGGCGTCCTTCGTAAAAATCGAACCGTCCTGGGCGATGTCAAATTTCAGGTTGATGGTGTTGAAATCCTTCTCAATCTTCGGCAGCTCCTTGCGGACAAGGTCGCTCACTTCGACCGAATTGGCGTCATTCTGCTTCTGGATCAGCATGCCAATGGATGTCACGCCATTGATGCGGCTGAGGGTCGTGTATTCCTTCTGCCCGTCCTGCACCTCGGCGACGTCGGAGAGTTTAATGTCGCCGCCCTGTCGTGATTGTGCAACGACGAGGTCGCGCAATTCATCCACCGAGTTATACTTCCCGGCAATACGGACAACATATTGTGTTTCGCCTTGTTTGACTTTACCCGTGGGAAAGTCAAGATTCGACGACTTGATCGCCTGCGTGACCTGCAAAATCGAAAGTCCGTACGAACGCAGCTTCTGTGCGTCGAGGTTGACCGTGATTTCCCGTTCGTCGCCGCCGACGAGCGTGATTTGAGCCACGCCGGACAACTTTGCAATCCTCGGCTGGATGCGATCCTTCAACAACTGGTAGAAATCGCGGCTGGGCAGCGTGCTCGTGACGCCCATGCGAAGGATCGGAATTTCGTCGATGGCGAACTTTGTAACCGTTGGCGTGCGCGTGCCGGTCGGGAAGCGGTACGCCACTTCCGCGACTTTTCGCTGGACATCCTCCAGGGCCACATTGATCCTGGCAGACTGCACAAATTCGATCATCACGAAGGAAACACCCTCCGAGGACGTGGCGGCAACGCGCGAGACGTTGTCGATTCCCGAAACGGCCTCTTCGATGAGCTTGGTGACGGAATTCTGAACCTCGGTCGGCGAAGCTCCCGGGTAAACCGTCGATATGGTGACGGTCGGCCAGGACATCTTCGGCAACAACTCATATTTCAGCTGACTGTAACTGAACAGCCCCAGCACACCGAGCACGGAAAATATGACGACGATAAGGCTGGGGCGTTTAATGGCAATTTCGGTCAACGTCATGACAAGCTCCTTAAATGCAGATTACAAACCATGAGGCGGTTGTTACTTTACCACCGTGACAGCGACGCTGTCTTTCAAATTGTTCTGACCGCTTGAGACAATCTGCTCGCCGGGATTCAGGCCTGAAAGGATTTTAAGATATTCTCCCACTTCGTTTCCCACGACCACATCCCGAAGTCGTGCGATGCCTTTGTTGACAACGAACACCTGCGGTTGTTTGAGACTTCCCACAAGAGTCTGACGCGGGATCGCCAGCGAAAGCGATTCTTGTTTCGGAGAAACGGTCACGCGCGCAAACATCCCGACCTTCAGCGGATGCTCGTCATTGTTCGTCAGCGACACTTCGACAGCATACGTGTGCGCATCGTCCGCTTTTGAGCTGATGGTCGAAATCTTCCCTTTGAACGTGACGCCGGGGTATACATCGGTCGTAATCCCGGCAACATCGCCGGCGTTCAGACGAAACACATCCCGCTCTGCGACGTTGAGCTTCACCTTCAGGCGTGAGATATCGACCACATTCGCGATCGCACTGTTGTTCTGGATCCACGTCCCAAGGTCATACGGGCGGGATGTCACGACTCCGGAGATCGGCGTTTTGATCTTCGTGTCGTTGTATTGCCGCCGGGCCGTGATATACTGGGCTTCGGCGGATTTGAAAGCCATGCGCGCTCCTTCAAGCTGCGCATCGGAGACGGAGCCATCTTTGTACACCGTCTCGTAGCGCTCGAGGTCCTTTTTTGCTTTTTCGTAGTTGACCTCGGCGGATGTGTATGCGGCTTTCTTGAGCTCGTCATCCAGTTGGATCAACACCGAACCCGCCGCGACACGGTCGCCCACGTTTGCAAACACATTGACGATACGTCCCTGCGTCTCTGCCACAACCGCGACATCGTTGTATGCAGCAATGGTCCCCGTGAGGGAGATTTCCTCCGTCAGTGCACGCTTCGAAACCTCAAGCAGGGTCACCGGGAGGAAACGGATTTCATCGTTCTTTGACCGGGCCTGCATCCGGCTCTTGTTGTTGAAGAGCACGGCGAGGGTGATGGCGAAAACGATGACGACGGCGAAAACGATCTTCAGTCTTTTCATTGTGAACTCCTTGGTAATCGATTGCGAAAAAATGCTCTATTCACCGATGGCGCGCTCGAGACCGGCTTCCGCCAGCTCGTAGTCGACCAGGGATTGTGTGTAATTGGTCTTGGCCTGAAGCAGGGCAACTTCGGCGTCGAGAAGATCGGAGTTGACCGAAAGCCCCTGTCGGAATCTTGCGTTGGTGCCGCGGTAATTCTCCTC
The DNA here is from genome assembly GCA_049644265.1 of Bacteroidota bacterium. Classification (GTDB taxonomy): domain Bacteria; phylum Bacteroidota; class Ignavibacteria; order UBA10030; family UBA10030; genus JBARRO01. Next base: position 12,618 of record JBARRO010000134.1, on the reverse strand, counting down.
GGCCTGCTTCACGCCCTGTTCGGCAACAGCAATACGTTCCTTGGCTCTGAGAATTCCAAGATAGTTCCTGGTGACGTCAAACGTGATACCGTCCTGAAGCTGCGAGAGGCCATCCTCAGCCTGCGACAACTGCGCCTTAGCCTGGTCTGTTTGATGCATGGTTGTGCCCCAATTCCAGATGTCGAACGAAAGTGCGAGACTGACATCCCAGGTATCCTTGAAAGCGTCCTGCGCCGGGAAGATCCGCTGGTTCGGACGCGCGGAGCTGTAATTTCCCGTCAGGTAAACCTGTGGCCACCAATTTCCTTGTGCGACCGAGACCGCAGCATCCCCTGCCTTGATGCGATACTGCATGGACACCATCTCAGGGCGCCGCTCCATGGCCTGTGCGATAAGCTTGCCGAGTTCTGGATACTCTTTCGGCCCGTGTTTGATGCTTGTCTTCAGCTGGATCTCTGTCTCAAGCGGCAGTCCGATGATGCTGTTGAGGGCAAGAGCAGCAAGCTGGACTCCGTTCTTTGCGTCGATCTGCCTGAGCTGGGCATCGGAAAGTTGGACTTGAACCTTGAGTACGTCGTTCGTCGTGACCAGGCCCTGTCCCTGCCAGCTCTGAACGTCCTTCAAATGCGATTTGATCTGGTCGACATTTTCATCGACGACTTTCTGCAATTCCAACGCTTTTGAAAGGTTCCAGTACGCGTTCTTGATGTTGTACACGAGGTCGCTTCGGTCCTTCTCGAAATCCTTTTGTGCCGCCTGGGCGTTATAACCCGCAATGTCGGAATTCTTCTGTAGTCTGAATCCGGTGAAGAGCGGTTGTTGAACGCTGAGGCGCAAGAGGTAGTTGTTGACAACGGTCGGGGAGAGCGTCACCGGCGATGGCAGAAACGGCACGACAAACTGTGCCGGCGGGATGTCGCTCAACCGCGAGTAAGAGCCGTTGAATTTCAGCGAGGGCAGCATCAACGCGCTCGCTTCGCCGGACTTCGAGTCGGCATATTGAACCTTCATCAGCGATGCGTGGAGCGCACGGCTTTTGTCGAGCCCGAGCTGAACGGCTTCTTCGAGCGTTAGGGATTGCGTTGTCTGTGCAAACACCGGTGTGGCAAAGACTCCGATGAAAAGCGTCCGTGAAAAAAAGTTCATCACTCGCATGGGTAATTTCTTCCTCCTGGTTCTTTCTCGGTAGGCAAAAGATCTGATACTACTAGACGAATGATCATTCAACATATTGGACTGTGGATTCGTTTCGCGTTAATCCATTTGGTGCTCGGAATTCTCAACTCCCCCCAGAGCACTCGGCGATAGAAGCCTGGCCTTTCCCTCCTCTGTGAGGATTCCAGAAAGAAAAACATCCATTATCAATTCAAACACCTGAGCTCGCGTGAATGGGACCTGCGAAAGTGTTTCCGGCTGCATCATCTGTTGCATGGAGCCGATGAACAGGAGTACGAGAAAATTCTCCTGAAGGTCTTTCCGGAAAAGCCCTTTCTCAATGCCTTCGCGGACGATGGCCGTTGTATTGTTTTGCATGCGCTCGCGCTGAAAATCGTTGCAGAACTTCCATGTATCCGGGACATTCTTCTGAAGGTCCGCCAGGAAGCGACCGTCGAACTTTGAATGATGCGTGAGAACAATCTGGAGAAGCCTGTTCAGCTTTTCACTGAACTCGAGTGTCTTATCCGCGATGAGACGTTCGATCTGCCTCGAGGTTTCCTCCTGCATCTGTTGGACCGATGCGTGAAGCAGTTCCTCCTTGCTCGGGAAGTACGTATAGAGCGTCTTCTTGCTCATCCCAAGCTCGGTCGCGATCTCATTCATGGTGACTTTGCTGAAACCGAATCTGAGAAAGTATTCGCGGGCTTTCTCGGAAATGCGATTTCTGATTTCGAGGTCTGACATCTCTTCTTACTCCTTGCTAGTTGACTACGAAGGAAACCCTTTCGGTATTTCAAGTTTCCTAAAAAATAAAAGAAGAACCAGCTATTGTAACTGTATTGACAAATCTCATTATTGAGAATCGAAGAAAACCTATTTGGTTTTCTTGGTTTCCAAGATATATCAACTCTTGTTAATTGTCAAGCAAAAAAAATCTCAGGACTGAGAGAATGTGTGGATCTAAAGGGGGGCGCTTTACGTGGCTTTGAGGATTACTGCAAAAAACTGCTGGAATCGAGGATTTTTGCCTATCGGTCCTTCCAGTTCCACCATTTCAGGAGCTCGGGACTATGTTTCTTGTGGGATGAAAAATATACCGCACAGCGGAATGTGTAGAGGAGGCATCGGTCTATCAGGACACCTTGCTGCTTACATCTCTTTTCATACAGATGCTCGGGGCTTTTTCCTTTCAGGTCAGAGATCTTTCTAATCCCGAGATCGTAGAGGTCCATCGATATGCTCTTTCCGACTCCCGGGATTGTCTGCAATTCAGCGAGAATTGTTTGTTGGTTATTCTTCATGTGTTCTTCTTTCACTTGAACCTTGAACTTTCAACTTTGAACTCAAACTCACATCTCACATCTCATATCTTCCCCCTCACACTTCCCCATGCCTGAAGCACGACACAATGTGATCATTTACGAGTCCGCAAGCCTGCATGAATGAGTAACAGATTGTCGATCCGACAAATCGAAATCCATGTGATTTCAAATCTCTGCTCATTGCCTCAGATTCCGGAGTCTTTGCCGGCACACGCTTCATTGAGTTCCAGTGATTCACCTTCTGCTTTCCACCGACGAATGTCCAGATGTATCGGTCGAAGGAGCCAAACTCCTTTTGGATAAGGAGGAAGGATTGTGCGTTCCGGATTGCAGCCCGTATCTTGAGGTTGTTCCGAACGATTCTTTCGTCCTGGAGCAACCGTCTGATGTCGTTCTGCTTATACCGGGCAACCACCTCGGGTCGAAATCCGTCGAATGCCCTGCGGTAGTTCTCTCGCTTTCGGAGAATTGTAATCCAGCTCAAACCAGCCTGGGCACCTTCGAGGATAAGCATTTCAAAAAGCTTCCGGTCACTGTGAACCGGAACTCCCCATTCGCGGTCATGGTATTTTCTATACAGCGCATCGCTTTCGCCCCACGCACAGCGCTTGAGAGTCTTCTTTGTTCTCGCCCGTGAACTCATTCCGCCTTTCGAAAATACTTTTCCAGGAAGAATTTCCTGTTCATGTAGTCGACCTGCCAATCCGGTCTGACCTTGTCCAACAGCATTGCTTCTGCAGCTCCGTACGTATAGAAAGTCACCCGACGCAGCTTCGCAAGGGATAGGGCTGGCAATTGCGAGAGGATTCCAGACCGAATCGAGTCGGCCATAAAGGAAAACGATGACATCCTGAATGAGGGGAATCGGTCGGCCCCATGAAGGTTGGCTGCCGCCGTGGCAGCAACACGGTATTCTGTGTATCGCGCCACACCCTCCTGCCAAAGCTGAAGCGAGAAATACGAGTAGTCATCTGTCGAGAGTGCATTTTGAAAACGGCTTCGGGCTGAAAGGTAGTTCCTGAGTGTCGAAGGCAATAGTTCTGTTGGTGCCGTCAAGGCTTCGTGCAGCGCCTGGCACGATTCTGAGAATAACCGATTCACGTCAGCTGAATCATAAGGGAAGGGATAATTCAGCATCCACATTCCGGATTGATCCCCGTGGGAAAGTCCGAGCGCCTGTGTGGTGGAGTAGTAGCCCGGCTGAGATTGCTGGAATTGGTGAAAATGTTCATGCAGGACCGTGAGAATCCAATTTGCCGGGTTGGGCTGTCCTGTTTGACCGGGTTGTCCAGCGACAATCGTTGAAATCCCGTTGATGGCGGGCATGGCTGCCAGGAGATTTCTCGCGAACAGTCGTTTTCGATACAGGACCTTTGAACGGAGGTCCGTGTCGTAGCCGAGAGTGTCAAAATTGTGTGTGGCATGAGGGTGGCGGAGCAGGTACTCGTAATCCTGGGTGACGAGGAGAAGCGCGAATGGGGCTTTGCTCCAGCCGGGCCAAATACTATCCTGGACTGCTTCCGCCAGGTTGAACATTTCCGTCAAACGAATCCGGTCCTGGCGGGAGAGTCGTGGAGGATCACCGGCTCTGAGAACGAAGGGAGCCAGAATGAGACAGAAAAGAACGAGGAATCTCCTCGTGTTTACAGGGGATGTAGTCATAGAAGCTGCTGTAGGGCTGCTAATTCCGAGGTTGGGAGTCCTGTGCGTGGATCTCTTGAAGAAGCTTCATGCCAATTCCCGTTCCGACGAGCTCAACAATGGTCAGGAGAAAGAACGAGCCGTGGTAGAGAACCTGCCATGTGGTCGAAAGGAGTTCCGGTGGCATTTGAGGTGGAGGTCCTGACCAGCGCGCATAGAGGTTGAACACGAGCGCTGCCGGAAGAGTGCCAAGGAAGATGATTGCACCCGGACGGCGGTACCGCGTATAGAGAAGTACCGCCGCAATCAGTGGGCCAAAAATAAGAAGTGCGATGACCGCTCCATTTGCGGCAAAGGTCCAATACATGTCGGTCTTTTCGTGTGCGTAATAATAAAGGCAGGAAAGGATCGTGTTGATGAGAACAATGATCGCGACAAGCTCCGAAGACTTCTTCATGGCTGTGCTGGAAATGTTGATGAGAAACTGCAGGTTGCGGAAAAACTACGTTTGATATTATCCACGAAGGTCACGAAGAAAAGCCAGGTGTGTATTCTCACTCAAAATGAATATATGTTCGTGTTCCTTCGTGTTCCTTCGTGTCCTTTGTGTCCTTCGTGGATCATTGTTCCCTTTTTCAGCAGCCTGCTAGTGTCCATCCAGTTGCTTCCGCACTTCGGGAATGTCCGTCGACGGCAGGACGCGCCGTGCGCGGACCAATCGTCGTAAATCGAACTCGTCGTAGTACTGTGAGGCGGGGTCGAAACTGCCGAACCGTACCCGCCCGGAGCTGTGGATGAATCCTTCGTTTTCCAGGTAGATCGCAACATGGCTGATTCGTTCAGGTCTTCCCCCGCTTGCCTTGCGGCCGAAGAACAGGAGATCCCCTTTTTGCAGGTTCTCGAAATTATCCCCCATGGGCACATCTTCCCCCATGGTTGCCTGCTGGTTCGCGTCCCGGTTCAGCTCGATCCCATTGAGGCGATACACTGTTTTTGTGAATCCTGAGCAATCCATTCCTTTTGAAGATGTCCCGCCCCACAAGTACGGAACTCCGACAAACATCTTGGCGGCCTTCTCCACATTTGGACCATTGGGAGCCCGCGAACTCTTCCAGGTATCGTAGTCTTCGACGAGGGAACGCTCAAGGTACCCCTTTCGTCCATCGGCAAGCTCTACTTCTGTCCAGGTATCGCCCGTCTTGAATGTTTTCAGCATGTTTCCAATCACGACGTCACAGACTGGCTGCGCAGTTGCAAGGGACTCCTCGCGCACGATGCCGAAATAACCCGTAACGATAACCTTCTTGGCCGCGGCCCAGGAATCAACGCCGGCCCGGTCGGTGACAAACAGGGCGTCCGTGTCGATCCATCCAAGATACTTGTCGTGCGACTGGACGTAAAAGTGGCCGCTCTGCTTCTTGAGAAGCTTCACGACCATTCCCATGAGCACCTGGGAGGAAAGCTCCTCGGAATTCCCCGGCTTGCTTCGCATGTTGCCCACGCTGAGTGTCACAATCCCGTACACGTTTTCGCCGAACGCCGTGTCGGGCAGAACGCGGATGCTGTCCACCACAGCCGCCCCCGATGCCTTCTTGAAAACAGCAAGGGCTTCCTGTTTGGCGGAAGGATTGTCGACCTCGCCCTTGAGGACGAGTCCGGACGGACTGGTGTCCCATGCGAGGTCGAACACGGCAACCCGTCGGTCGGGCGCAAATTTGTCGCGCAGGGTCTTGAACGACTCTTTCAGAGGGTCGTCCTTGCCCGGTTCGGGCGACTGTGCAAGAACAAAGGGGTTCAGGGCAAGGAACAGGAATAGTGCAGGGAAAATCCTTCGGGTGATCATGACCTTATCGACTATGGTAGAAAGGAAAAATGAATCGCAGGAAAAATATACAAGAATTCGGGACTGAGTTCAACGCGAAGGATCAGTTCACACCTTCGAGGAGATTCCGAAGCCAGTACGCCGCATCGCGCAGACTCTCCTCGCTTATTTGATGATGAATCGGATACTCCCGGTATGTCAGAGTTGCTTTCGTTTTTGACAGGAGTTCTCGTGCTTTCCTGGCCGCCTCGATGGGAATAATCGGGTCGAGTGTACCATGGGCGATGAAGTAGGAAATTGCGTCCTGCTTCTGCCACTGGAATTCGAGCGGCGTTCCAAGCGGAACATACCCGCTGTGCGCCACCACTCCTTTTGCGATACCCGGTTGTGCAAGCGACAGAGCGTATGCCATGACGGTTCCCATACTGAACCCCAGGAAAAACACGTGCTCCGCGTCGACCGGATAATGCTGCCGGAAGTCCGAAAGGGATTGCGTGAGCTTTGAATAGCTTTCCATGAATTGGTGAGGGTCAGGCGTGTCTGCCTCCCGGAGATCATACCAGGTGTATCCGCCGTGCGCGAATCGAAACGGTGCCTGAACGCTGATGACGAAGAAGCGGCGATCGAGGTACGGGGCAAGCCCCAGGAGGTCGTTTTCGTCTGCTCCCCGTCCATGGATCAGCAGGATGGTCGGATGGATTGGGGCGTTGTTCCTGGGAAGAAGAATTGAGTGGTGAAGAGAAGTCTTGATCGTTTCCATGGCGGGGAGCGTGTCCTGAGTCAATATAGCATTCTCTCGTGGAAACTCCACGGCCAAAGGGGATGTTGGAGGGGGGCGCTGCTCAAATCGGCATTTTGAAAAAGAAAGAATAAAGCCCTACATTGGACACATTGAATATCGGAGGAACAATGTTGAACCGCAAGATACTCTCCTTTGTGATTGTTGTCAGCCTGGTGATAATCCTTGGCTCGTGCAAGGACATGGGAACGCCCCCGCCGACTCCCCCGGCGGGTCCTCCTGTTTTGGCCTCTATCTTTCCGGACTCCGCCGCAGTCGGCGACACCGTCCGCATAACAGGCACGAACTTCGGATCTGACCAGTCTTCTGGAAGTCTCACGATTGGAGGAAGAACGGCAACATCCATTCTCGTCTGGTCGGACACGGAAATCCGTGCCGAAGTGCCGCTCCTTGCTGCAACGGACTCTGCCCGGGTATCCGTGAACGGCAAGTCCAGCAATGGCCTCCGGTTCAAGGCGTTGACGGTCCGGTACTCGACAAGCGTCAATCCCGTATTTCAATCGACATGCATCGGCTGTCACGGTGGCGAACATAATCTGTTCCTCGACAGCTATGCCAACCTGATGTTGGGCACCTCGACGAACGGACCGGCGGTGACACCGGGCAACGGAGAAGGAAGCCTCATTATTCACATGCTGCGCGGTGTTCAACCTGGAAGACCGCGGATGCCATTTGGCGGGCCGTATCTCCGGGATGCCGCAATAGACAAGATTTCGACGTGGATTCAGCAGGGGGCCACCAACAACTAAGATCGAGAGCCAATCCTTAGCAAACAGCAAGGCCCCGGAGATTTCTCACGGGGCCTTTTTATTTCCATTCACTCAAACCGCAAAGTTCATTTCAGAAGCAACATTTTCCTTGTTTCTGAAACGTTGGATGCGTTGAGTCTGTAGAAATACATTCCCGTTGCCAGCGAATTTGCATTGAACTCGACCTTGTAACTTCCCGGTTGCAGCAGCCCATCGACGAGAGTCGCTACTTCCTGGCCGAGGATGTTGTAAACTCTCAGGTTCACATCGCTGACCGCTGAAAGCTGAAAGCTGATTGCTGTTGTTGGATTGAACGGATTCGGATAGTTTTGACCCAGCTTGAATGAAACGGGCACGTCGTCCGAGATCAGCTCAGTAACTCCAGTTGCAAGATTACCCGAACTTCCAACCTGTCCCCGGATTTCGCCATTCGCGTTGGCAGTTGTGTGGATATTCATGTATAACCTGCCTTTGACGAGCTCCCTCAACAACCCGTCTGTCAATGGTTGAGATCCGTCACTGCTTGTCCAACTTCCCGAGGTGTTGTTCCCTGAAAATGTCAGGCCTTTGACCACATTGCCTGACACACCTGCTGCCGCATTGTGGAAATGAGAGCCAGTGATTGCGCCGCTCAGTCCCGTGACCGTGGCGTCGTACGTAACCTGACTATTCGTTCCCAACGTGAGCGCGGCCGTTCCTTTTCCGGGAGCGTTTCCGTTGATCGCAAAGACTGCTCCTTCCTGGGCGCTATCCAGCTTTGCCGGAAAGCCTCCGCCGGTTGTAAGAAGAATCTGGCCCCGAATTTCCCCGTTCGGGTTTGTTCCCGTGTGAATATTGACATACAATCTTCCCCTCAAGAATTCACTCATGAGGGAATCCGTCAACGGCTGCGTGCCGTCTGAAGAAGACCAGACGCCCGATGAAAAATTGTTCGCAAAGGTCAGAGATTTCACGACGTTCCCGGAGGCTCCTGCGGCGCCGTTGTGAATATGGGAACCCGTGATCGGCCCACTCAGTCCATTGATGGTGATGGCGTATGTGATTGCCGTTCCGGCAGCGTTGAGGACAAACGTTCCTGTGCCCGTGCCCGGTGCATTGCCGTTGACTGCAAACACCGCGCCTTCCTGAGCGCTGTCAAGCTTTGCGGTCGCGGTGATCCCGCTGTTCGGAAGGACCTGTCCCCGGATTTCGCCGTTGGCGTTGGCAGTTGTGTGGATGTTCATGTAGAGCCGACCGTGCACGAGCTCCCTCAGCAATCCATCTGTCAACGGTTGAGCTCCATCGCTGCTTGTCCAGCTTCCCGAGGTGCTGTTGCCCGAAAATGTCAGGCCCTTGACCACGTTACCGGATATACCTGTTGCGGCATTGTGGAAGTGGGAGCCGGTGATTGACCCGCTCAGACCCGTCACCGTCGCTGCGTAGGTTACCTGGCCGTTTGTGCCAATCGTGATGGAGGCAGTTCCCTTTCCGGGAGCGTTGCCGGTGATCGCAAAGACGGCCCCTTCCTGGGCACTGTCAAGCTTTGCAGTGTAGCCCATGCCCGTTGTTGCGAGGATTTGTCCACGGATCTCGCCGTTCGGATTTGTGCCCGTGTGGAGATTCACATAGAGCCTGCCGCGCCAGAGTTCGCTGATGAGTGAATCGGTCAGGGGCTGAGTCCCGTCGGACGCTTTCCAATAGCCCGTGGCGGTGTTGTTCGTGAACGTCAATGACTTCACGACATTCCCCGAGGCACCTGCAGCCGCGTTATGTATGTGCGAGCCCGTGATTGCACCACTCAGCCCGTTGAGGGTGATGTTGTAATAAAGCTCTGTTGCAGCCGCATTGAGGATAAAAACGCCGGTCCCTTTACCGGGCGCATTCCCTGTCACAGCGAACACCGCCGCCTCCTGGGCACTGTCAAGCTTCGCGACGAAAAATGCCTGACCCCGGGCCTGCCGGCCTGCAAAGCACATGAAAGCCAGGGAAAAAATGACGAATTTTCTCATACACCCTCCTTTAGATGGGTTGGAGATGGAAGAAATTGATGGTGTGGCAAAAAGCCCGAATAGAACCTAGTCTAATCCGAAAGGCGGGAAATCATGGACAAAGGGACAATAGTCCTCTAACTTTCGCAGGAATGGGAAAGTTCCCTATGGCGAGGATCTTAATAAAACGAAGGTTTCGCTGTGTTAGGCGGGTTGTTTCGTGGAACTCGCGCAGTACTGGTCAAATGCCTCGACAAGTTGACTTGTGACCTGATCGACCGAGTGGCCTTCGATATTGTAGCGGTGGATCATGCAGGCCAACTTGCCATCTTTGAACAGAGCAAAGGATGGAGAAGACGGAGGCATTTCGACACCGATATACTGTCGGACACGTGCTGTTGCGTCCCGGTCGGTGCTCGCAAACACCGTGACAAGCTTGTCCGGCAGGACCGAATGTCGCAACGACTTTGAAAGCGCAGGACGCGCGGTGCCGCCGGCGCAGCCGCAGGTGGAATTGATTACCACCAGCATCGTCCCTTTGTGGTTCGGGAGTGTTGCATCGACATCTTCAGGGGTTCGTAATTCCTGCGCACCGAGCCGCAGGACTTCGTCTTTCATTTGTTGGATAAGAATATCGTACATCGTCTTTTTTCTCCGGAATGAAAAGTATGGTTAGACATCTCAACTCAAACAACTACGACTTGTCGCGAATCGTTCCCGTCTCGAGTCCGCGACTTAAATGGGGAGGCTTGAACCCCCTGTAGATGTCGTATTTTGAATCATAAAACAACAGCTGGAAATCGCTGTCGCGCAATGTGCCTCCTGACGGATACAAATAGAATTTCGAAATTGTCTTTGTCGGCTTGCCCGACGGTTTGTTGTTTGCCGAATAGAACTCCAGCACATAGTATCCGTTCCGAAACTCTGCTGTCTGAAGCTGCGCGAGGATATTCTCGTCGCTGAATATGCGAAGATCATCACCCACGCCGCCTACTGCGCAAGCCCATCCAGGTTGCTCGGTCTAATGATCATCAGAATTGAAGAATGCGGGACAATCAGGTATCGTTGTCCGTCGTACTCAACTTCGATGGCGGAGTCGCGAAGAAACAATGCGTAATCTCCCTCTTCGGCCTGGAGGGGCAGGTATTTCACCGGGTCTTTGGGTGTGGTTGACCACGATTCCTGGTCGATGAAATGGGGATTCGGCACGGCATAGCCGGGTCCCACGTTGACAATGTATCCGCTCTGCACCTTCTCTTTTTCTTTTACGCCCGGCGGAAGGTAAAGCCCATGTTGAGTCCTGTCTGCATCCTTGTCCGGAGCAATCAGAACCTTATCGCCGACCAGAATGATTTTTCTGCGTGTCCTCGTTTCCATCTTCCTCCCAAGTCTTCTCGTGTGTGTTAAGTTAGTCATCCGCACGATGGAAATCAAGGATTCACCGGATGAGGGAAGGCCTCAGCTGGGTATAGGTTTTCATCGCAGAGTCGCACCTGCCCGCCTCTCGGATTTCCAAGAAGCAGGCGGGGAGGACGCAGAGGTCTATCAGTCCTCTGCTTAATAAAATATTTTTGGCCTGGAACATGGTTCGACTACCCGCCACAAAGATGGCGGGCAGGCGCTCACTATGACAGTTGTTTTCTTCTTTTTCCCCAATTCCCCCTTTGCGACCTTCGCGCCTGCTTTGCGCTCTTTGCGGTTAGTCTTCGTATAACGCCGCCCTAAAGTGCTCACCTCAATCATCCTCCACGAAGCTCCACACCTGCTCCCTCCGACACCGGCCAACCGCTAACCGCTAACCTCCTTTTCCTCCTTCCAAAACTGCAACCGGTTCGTCGCACATTTGGGAATGGTCTCTTTGCTTCCTGCAAAGTCCTGTCATTTCCTGGTAATTCCACAGGTACTGAAATGGCATGTAAATTGCCGCTTTACACGGACTAGAACTCCATAAACATCTACCATTCGGTCATGCCCCAGGTTTCATCCGTCGAGGAACAAGCAGTCCATCCTTCTGCAGGAGATTCTGTCACCGGAACAGTCTTCAACATTATGAGATACTGTCTCCACGACGGGCCGGGGATTCGGACTGTGGTGTTCCTCAAAGGATGTCCGCTCCGTTGTGTGTGGTGCCATAACCCCGAAGGGATGGAACGACATGCTGAGATCTCGTTTACCAGGGAGCGTTGTATTCGATGTGGTGCGTGTCTGATTGCATGTCCTGAAGGTGCGGTTGAGACAGATGGCGAGGACTATATCATTCGCGACGATCGCTGCGTTCAGTGCGGAACGTGCATTGAAACATGCTATTCCGACGCCCGTCAGTTGGTGGGAAAGGAAATGTCCGTTCAGGATGTCCTTACCGAGATTCGAAAGGACACTGTGTACTACGAGCAATCGGGTGGAGGTGTGACATTCTCGGGTGGTGAACCGCTTATGCAGCATGATTTTCTTCTTGCGCTGCTGAAAGGAACGAAGCATCTGGGGATTCATACGGCGATAGAGACGTCCGGATATACCTCGCCGGGAATCCTTGAACGAATTTCCCGAGAAACCGATCTGGTCCTCTACGACATTAAACTTATGGATGAACGGCGTCACAAGTCGTTCACAGGCGTGTCGAATTCCCTTATTCTGGATAATCTCAAGCGGCTTTCCTCCTGGGGAGTCAATACCATTGTCAGAGTGCCGGTGATTCCCGGAGTCAATGACACCGCCGAAAATTTCCTTGCCCTTCGGATTTTTCTTGACAGGCACACCAGAGTGAAAGATGTTCATCTCCTCCCATTCCACAAGATCGGCAGAGATAAATACGAACGACTGAGAAAGGATCACCGCATGAAGGATTTTGGCTCGCTGTCCAGTGAAGCATTGGTGACATTTGCAGAGCTCCTGCGCGCTTCGGGAATCCAAGTCCAGCTTGGAGGGATCAACCCATGACGGAACGGGTCCAACGTCTGCGACAACAGAGCATCGACGCGACTCCGGCGGTGTCGGCAGAGCGTGCGATGTTGATGACGGAGTTCTATAAGAGCCTGAAAGTTCATTCTGTGCCACTCCAGCGAGCCCACGCATTCAAGGAGCTGATGGAACGAAAGACCATTTGCATCAATGACGGTGAACTGATCGTGGGTGAGCGAGGACCGGGTCCGAAGGAAACTCC